>NZ_JBFAOY010000026.1:0-104121 GCF_040675505.1 Streptomyces sp. NPDC049597 | reverse complement strand
AGAAGCTCGACGACGAGCTGGCCAGGACGGGCGCGGACGTCAGCCTGCACATCGAGGAGGGCTACACCAGCGAGAACAGCATCGTGCTGCTGGCGCTCACCGTCTTCGCCGGACTGATCACCATCGGTGCGGCGGGTATCGCCACGGGCCTGGCACAGGCCGACGCGGAGGCCGACCTGAAGACGCTGGCCGCGGTCGGCGCCCCGCCACGGGTCCGCAGGACGCTCAGCGGGTTCCAGTGCGGCGTCGTCGCCGCCATGGGGGTGGTGCTCGGGTCGGCGGCGGGAGTCCTGCCGGCCGTCGGGCTGCGGCTCACCGAGAGGCGCCGGCAGATGGGCTGGTACCAGGACGCCCTCGACAACGGCTGGGGCGCGGGCGACATCCCGTACGTGCCGATCGTGGTGCCGTGGGAGACGCTGGCCACGCTGCTGGTCGCCGTGCCGGTGGGGGCGGCCCTGCTGGCGGCCCTGGTCACCCGCTCCCGCGGGGCGCTCGCCCGCCGCGCGGCGACCTGAGGGGCCCGCCCACGGCCGTGCTCTGCGATTTCGTGCCCCCGCAGGAGGGTGGATCACCTTCCTGCGGGGGCACACCGTGTGGTGACGCCCATGTACGAGAGAATGGCGGCATGGAGATGCCGAGGAATGAACGGTCGCAGGAGAGTCCCCATGTCCTCGTGGTGGGACAGGACGGGATGGCTCTCGGCGGCGGTGACGGTGACGACGAGTCGCGCGAGGTCCCGGTGACGGAGATGGTCGAACAGCCTGCGAAGGTCATGCGCATCGGCAGCATGATCAAGCAGCTTCTGGAGGAAGTGCGCGCGGCGCCTCTCGACGAGGCCAGCCGCGTCCGGCTCAAGGAGATCCACCGCGGTTCGGTCAAGGAGCTGGAGGACGGCCTCGCGCCCGAGCTCGTCGAGGAACTGGAGCGCCTGTCGCTCCCGTTCACCGACGACGCGATTCCCTCCGAGGCGGAACTGCGCATCGCCCAGGCTCAGCTGGTCGGCTGGCTGGAGGGCCTCTTCCACGGCATCCAGACGGCGCTGTTCGCCCAGCAGATGGCCGCGAGGGCCCAGTTGGAGCAGATGCGCCGCGCCCTGCCGCCCGGTGCCCCGCACGACGACGACGAGGGCGGGCAGCACGGAGCGGTCCGCTCCGGCCCGTATCTGTAACCAGGATCGGCGCACCCGGCCACGGCCGTCACCAGGCACGGCTTCCTGACCGGACAGCGGAGGCCCGGTCCACCGGACGGTGGACCGGGCCTCCGCGTGGCCTGCGTCCCTCAGGGCTTCTCCGGCGTGACCAGGAGCACCTTGCCCACGTGGTCACCGGACTCCAGCGCCCGGTGGGCCTCAGCGGCTTCGGGCAGCGGCACATGGCGGTCCACGACCGCGCGTACCCGGCCGGCTGCGATCAGCGGCCAGACGTGCTCGGCCACGGCCGCGATGATGGCCGCCTTCTCGCCGAGGGGGCGGGCGCGCAGCGAGGTGGCGGTGATCGCCGCCCGCTTGGCCAGCAGGGCGCGGAGGTCCAGCTCGCCCTTCACACCACCCTGGAGGCCGATGACGGCGAGCCGGCCGTTGACCGCCAGCGCCCGGACGTTGCGGTCCAGGTACTTGGCGCCGACGATGTCGAGAATGACATCGGCCCCGGCACCGTCCGTCGCCTTGCGGATCTCCTCGACGAAGTCCTGCTCGCGGTAGTCGATCAGGATGTCGGCGCCCAACTCTGCGCAGCGCGCCAGCTTTTCGGGGCCGCCCGCCGTGACAGCCACCCGCGCGCCCACCGCCTTGGCCAGCTGGATCGCCATCGTCCCGATGCCGCTCGCGCCTCCGTGGACGAGCAGGGTCTCGCCCGGCCGCAGGTGGGCGATCATGAAAACGTTGGACCACACGGTCGCGGTGACCTCGGGCAGCGCCGCGGCCGTCGCCAGGTCCACTCCCTTCGGGACGGGCAGCAACTGCCCCGCCGGTACGGTCACTTTCTCGGCGTACCCGCCGCCCGCGAGCAGTGCGCACACTTCGTCGCCGACGGCCCAGCCCGAAACTCCGGGCCCCAGTGCGGAGATCCGGCCCGCGCACTCGAGACCGGGGTAGGGGGAGGAGCCGGGCGGCGGGTCGTAGAAGCCCTGCCGTTGCAGCAGATCGGCGCGATTGACGGCGCTGGCGACGACGTCGACGAGGACTTCTCCCTCGCCGGGTACGGGCTCGGGGACCTCGGCCCAGACCAGGGCCTCGGGACCACCGGGTTCGGGAATCGTGATCGCATACATGGCCGCGAGGCTACTCCGGGCCGCCGGGCGTCTGGTCGTTCTGTGAGCGGACGATGGTGATCAGCCGGTCGGTGAGCTGCAGCGGGCTCGCCGCGGGGTCGTCGTAGCCGATCAGCCGGTGCCCGCGCAGCACGCTGACGACCAGGTCGTCGGTGTCCCGCACACTGCGGCCCACCTCGGCTTTTATCACGGGCCGTTCGATGAGGTCGAGGCCGCTGCCCTGCTGGATGAGGTCCTCCAGGACCGTGCCGGCGCTGGGGCTGAGCACGGACAGGCCGAGCAGCCGGCCAGCCGCGCCCGAGCTGGTGATGACCGCGTCGGCACCGGACTGGCGCAGCAGCGGCGCGTTCTCCTCCTCCCGGACGGCGGCGACGATCTTGGCGCCTCGGTTGAGCTGGCGGGCCGTCAGGGTGACCAGCACGGCGGTGTCGTCGCGCTGGGGGGCGACGATGACCTGGCGGGCCTTCTGGAGTTCGGCCCGGATGAGCACGTCACTGCGGGTGGCGTCGCCGACCACGCCGACAAAGCCCTCGGCGTTGGCCGCCTCGATCACCTTGCTGCTCGGATCGACGACGACGATCTGCTCCTTTCGCAGCCCGGTGGCACAGAGCGTCATCATCGCCGATCGTCCTTTCGTGCCGAAGCCGACGATGACGGTGTGATCGCGCAAGGTGGACCTCCAGCGGTTCAGTCGCCACTCCTCCCGGGTGCGTTCGGTGAGGACCTCGAGGGTGGTGCCGACCAGGATGATCAGAAAGAGCACACGCAGCGGCGTCACCAGCAGCACGTTTGTGAGCCGGGCCGCGTCACTGTGGGGAACGATGTCGCCGTACCCCGTGGTGGAGAGGGTGACGGTCGCGTAGTAGACGCAGTCGAGGAAGTCGACGGAATCGTCGGCGTTGTCGTGATAGCCGTGGCGGTCGCTCCAGACGAGCAGCACCGTGATGGCGAGCACCATCAGGGCCATCAGCAGCCGCTTGCTGACCTGCCGCAGCGGGCGCTCGACCACCCGTCGGGGGAGCTTCACCCGGCTCGTGATCAGCTGTTCTTCCACATTCCGGGCCATGGCGTCGTGGCCGGGAAGTTTCACGTGAAACGTCCTCCCTCGGCGGTCGGCGGCGTCCAGGCGGCCCAGGGCAGGTCGAGGACTTCCAGCTCGTCACCGGCCCGTGCCCCACCGGGCGGGATCACCGCCAGACCATCGGCTGCCGCGATGCCCCGCAGCATCGCCGGACCGTTGTAGTGGAGCGGCACGAGCTGCTCCTCGCCGTGCACGAACGGCACGAGCCGGGTGTCGTGCGGGTGACCGTGCACCGCTTCCCGGACGGGCAGGCTGTACGCAACCGCGGGCGGTCGCCCGCACAGCCCGCGCAGCAGCGGCTCGGCGAGCGTGAGCAGGCCCGAGACGGCGGCCAGGGGGTTGCCGGGCAGGCCCACCAGGTGACGGCCGGGAGCGAGCCGGGCGAGCAGCATGGGGTGGCCGGGCCGCACGGCGACTCCGTCGACCAGCAGCTCGGCGCCCGCCTTGCGCAGCACCGGGTGGACGTGGTCGACGGGTCCCGCCGCCGTACCGCCGGTGGTGATCAGCAGATCGGCGTCGGAGGTGGTGACGGCCCGGTGCAGGGCCTCGGCGTCGTCGCCGATCCGCCGGGTCGCCACGACCTCGACGCCCAGCGACGCCAGCCAGGGGCCGATCATCGGACCGAGTGCGTCACGGATGAGGCCGTCGTGGGGAAGCCCGGAGGTGAGCAGTTCGTCGCCGAGCACCAGGACCTCGGCACGCGGCCGGGCGACCGTCACGAGGCGGTCGTAACCGGCGGCCGCGGCCAGCCCCAGCACGGCCGGGGTCACCTGGGATCCGGAGGGCAGGAGCTGGTCGCCCGCGCGGCACTCCTGGCCGCGCGGCCGGATGTCCTGGCCCGGGACGACCTCACGCTCGGCGTGCAGTTGCTGTGAGGTGCCACCGGCCCGGGCGTGCTCGCTGCGGATGACGGCGGTGGTGCCGGACGGCACCCGTGCGCCGGTGGCGATGCGTACCGCCGTGCCGTCCGGGAGGGGCGGTGTCTCGCCGTGCCCGGCGAGGACGGACGCCTCCGCGTCCAGGCGCCAGGGCCCGGGGCCGGCGACCGCCCAGCCGTCCATGGCGGAGGTGTCGAAGGACGGGAGGTCGCACAGCGCCACGAGCGGCTCGGCGATGACCTGTCCCAGCGCGTCGGCGAGGGCCGCGCTCCGCGTGCGGGGGGCGGCAGCCCGTCCGATCCGGGCGGCGAGGGAGCGCGCCTCGGGCCAGGAGGTGGCGCGGTGGCGGGCGGAAGCGGCAGCCGCGCGGGGCCCGGCGCCCGGAGCCGCAGGAGCGGGCTCCCGGTCACGCGGACCGACGAGGGCGAGGGCCTCGTCCACTCCGTCGAGGTCGCCCTCAGGGGTGAGCTCCCGTGGGCGCGGGGCGGGCCGGGAACCGTCGTGGACGCCCTCCTGCCGTCGCTCGCCCGGAGGCGGGTCCTCGTGAGCAGGTCCCGCACCGGGGCGGCCCGATGTGTCGTCGTGGCCGGTCATCCGGCTTCGGCCTCACCGTTCTTGCGGTCGTCGGGGCCGCCGGTGCCGCGTTCGGTCCCTGAGGCGGCGGGGCCGGTCCCGGCCGCCCCGGGTGCGGGCCCAGCGGTCTGCTCGGTCTCCTCCGCCCAGCGGGTCGCGAGAGCGACGGCCTTGCGGGCGGCATCGGCCACGGCCTCCGGTCCGCCGCCTGCCCGGGCGGCCGCGTAACCCACCAGGAAGGTGGTCAGCGGCGCGGCGGGGCGGGCCACGCCGTGCGCGGCGTCGCGGGCGAGGTCGAGCAGGACACGGGTGTCGACGTCGAGTTCGACGCCGAGTTCGTCCTTGACTGCGGTGATCCATTCATCCAGCACGTGACCATGCTCCCTGATACGGGCCCGGGCAGCGGAAACGTCCTCCCAGGTGTCGCAGTCGAAGGAGGCGAGGGGGTCGGTCCGGACCCGGGCGAGGTCCAGTTCCTGTGCCAGAAGACGCAGCGGCAGTCCGGAAAGGGTGCCGTGTTCGGTCGCGAGGAGAGCAAGTTCACGTCGGAGCGGTTCGGTGCGGTAGGCCGCTACGAGGGGCTGGTCGCGGCCGTCGGCGTCGGTCAGCAGTGCCGCCTCACGGTCGCTCTCGTCGAGCGCGGAGATCAGGTGCCGCACGGTCGTGCGGCCCAGGAACGGCAGGTCGGCGGAGAGCACGAGCACCGCGGGCGCGTCGCACTGCCGCACTCCGGCGTCGAGCGCGGCGAGCGGTCCGCCGCCCGGCGGCTCCTCGCGGGCCCATACGACAGGGCGGGCGGTGGGGCGGCGTCCGCCGACGACGACGGTGCGCCCGGCGTCCCGGCACACGCCGAGGACCCGGTCGAGCAGGGCCCGCCCGCCCACGCTCACCGCCGGCTTGTCGGCTCCGCCCAGGCGCTTCGCCGCGCCTCCGGCGAGCACGATGGCGTCGTACGCGGTCTTCGCGGTCACCCATGCAGTATGGGCCGTGTCGTGGCGGGCGGGGAGCCCCGTCCCGATCCCTGGTCGGATCCCGGTCCGGGGCGTGCCCGACGGTGTCCCGGCTGTAAGCCGGCGGCACCCCGCTGTGGAGCGCTGGGGCGTCCCACAGGCGGCGCGTGTGCCCGGGCTGCGCCCGGACCTTCTACAGCAAGGCGTCCTACAGAGTGCGCAGCAGTACCGAAGGGTGCTCCACGCAGTCGGCGACGTAGCGCAGGAATCCGCCGGCGGTGCCGCCGTCGCACACCCGGTGGTCGAAGGTCAGCGACAGCTGGACCACCTGACGTACCGCCAGCTCGCCCTCGTGCACCCACGGCTTCGGCACGATCCGGCCGACGCCGAGCATGGCGGCCTCCGGGTGGTTGACGATCGGCGTGGAGCCGTCGACGCCGAACACCCCGTAGTTGTTCAGAGTGAACGTGCCGCCCGTGAGGTCCGCCGGAGTCAGCGTCCCCTGCCTCGCCGCCTCCGTCAGCCGCGCGAACTCCGCCGTGAGCGACTCCGCCGACCTGGTGTGCGCGTCCTTGACGACGGGCACGACCAGACCCCGCTCGGTCTGTGCCGCGAAACCGAGGTGCACCTCGGGGAGCCGCACGATCTCGCGGGCGTCCGTGTCCACGGTGGAGTTGAGCTCGGGGTACCGCGCGAGCGCGGCCGTGCAGATGCGGGCGAGAAGGGCGAGGAGAGAGATCTTCTCCCCTCCCGCCGCGTTCATCGCCACGCGGGCGGCCATGAGCTCGGTGGCGTCCGCGTCGACCCAGCAGGTGGCGTCGGGGATCTCGCGCCGGCTGCGCGAGAGCTTGTCGGCCACGGCTCCGCGCACTCCGCGCAGCGGAATGCGCTCCCCCTGCGACGACGCCGGGGGCCGGAAGACCTCGGGCCGTGAGGCCACCGGCTGCGGTGCGGCAGGTGCCTGGAGCTGCGTGGCGGCGGCGTTCACGGCCCGCTCGACGTCGGCCCGCAGGATGAGCCCGTCGGGGCCCGATCCGGCCAGGCCTCGCAGGTCGAGGCCGTGCTCGCGGGCGAGCCTGCGCACGAGCGGAGAGATGACGGCGACGGGGCCGCCCTGCGACGCCTCCTCGGCAGCAGCCCTGCGCGCCGACGCGCCGTGGGCGTGGCCGGTCGCCCGGTCCACCGCCGCTTGCGCCTGTCGGGGGTCGGCAGCGGGCGAGATGGGGCCGGGGCCCTGAGCGGTCGGTGTGCCGGTGGCGGGCCGGATGCGTCGACGGCGGGCCGCCGGTGCCCCGGTCCCGTACCCGACCAGCACGTTCCCGGAGGTCTCCGCGCCCGGGTCCCCGGTGTCGGCGGCGGGCCCGGCAGCGGCACCGGAACCGGCGACACCCGCGTTCATCGCCCCCACCGCGACCGTCAGCAGCGGCGCCCCCACGGGCAGCTCGGTGCCCTCCTCACCGAAGCGCGCGGTGACCACGCCTCCGTACGGACACGGCACCTCGACCATCGCCTTGGCCGTCTCGACCTCGACGACGGGCTGGTCGATCTCCACGACGTCGCCCACGGACACCATCCAGCGCACGATCTCCGCCTCGGTCAGTCCCTCGCCGAGGTCGGGCAGCCTGAATTCGAGCACCTGCGCCATCAGCTCTCCGCCTCCCACTGCAACCGTGCCACCGCGTCGAGCACCCGGTCCACGCCCGGGAGGTGGTGACGCTCCAGCATCGGCGGCGGATACGGGATGTCGAACCCGGCGACCCGCAGCACGGGCGCCTCCAGATGGTGGAAGCAGCGCTCGGTCACCCGCGCGGCGATCTCACCGCCGGGACCGCCGAATCCGGTGGACTCGTGGACGACGACCGCACGGCCCGTCCGCCGTACGGAGGCGCAGACCGTCTCGTCGTCGAACGGCACCAGCGAGCGCAGGTCCACGACCTCCAGGTCCCAGCCCTCGGCCTCCGCGGCCTCGGCGGCCTCCATGCAGACGGGCACGGAGGGGCCGTAGGTGATGAGCGTGGCACTGCGGCCGGGGCGCCGCACGACGGCACGGCCGATCGGCTCGACGGCCGTGGGGGCATCCGGCGACCACTGAGCCTTCGACCAGTACAGCCGCTTGGGCTCCAGGAAGACGACGGGGTCGTCGGAGGCGATCGCGGCCCGCAGCATCCCGTAGGCGTCCTCGACCGTGGCGGGCGTGACGACGTGGAGACCCGGAGTCGCCATGTAGTACGCCTCGGAGGAGTCGCTGTGGTGCTCGACGCCGCCGATCCCGCCGCCATAAGGCACCCGGACGGTGATCGGGAGCGGCATGGCGCCGCGGGTGCGGTTGCGCATGCGGGCGACATGACTGATGAGCTGCTCGAACGCGGGGTAGGCGAAGGCGTCGAACTGCATCTCGACGACGGGCCTCAGCCCGTACATCGCCATGCCCACGGCCGTGCCGAGGATGCCGGCCTCGGCCAGCGGCGTGTCGGTGCAGCGGTCCTCGCCGAACTCCTTGGCGAGCCCGTCCGTCACCCGGAAGACACCGCCGAGCGTGCCGACGTCCTCTCCCATCACATGGACGGTGGGGTCCTCGGCCATCGCGTCGCGCATCGCGCGCTGCAGGGCCTGGGCCATGGTCGCCGGCTTCACGGCAGCCGTGGTCATCGTGCTTCTCCCTCGGCGTCGAGCTCGGCGCGCAGCTGCGCCGCCTGCTCACGCAACTGGCCGGTCTGCTCCGCGTAGACATGGGTGAACAGGTCCATCGGGTCGAGGACCGGGTCGGCGTTCATCCGCTCGCGCAGGTCGGCCGCCATCGCTTCGGCGGCGTCGGCGGCCGCCTTGCGGCGGTCGTCGTCGAGCAGTCCGCGCTCCGTCAACTCGCGCTCCAGCAACAGGATGGGATCGTGCGCACGCCAGGTCTCGACCTCGCTCTCGCCCCGGTAGCGCGTGGCGTCGTCGGCGTTGGTGTGGGCGTCCATGCGGTAGGTGACGGCCTCGACCAGTGTCGGACCGCCACCGCGCCGGGCCCGGGCGACGGCCTCGCCGAGCACCTGGTGCACGGCGGCTGCGTCGTTGCCGTCGACGAGGCGGCCGGGCATGCCGTACCCGACGGCCTTGTGGGCCAGGGAGGGCGCGGCGGTCTGCTTGGCCAGCGGCACGGAGATCGCGAAGCCGTTGTTCTGGACGAGGAAGACGACGGGGGCCTGCCACACCGCCGCGAAGTTCAGTGCCTCGTGGAAGTCGCCCTCGCTGGTGCCGCCGTCGCCGACCATGGCGAGCGCGACGACGTCGTCGCCCTTGAGACGGGCCGCGTGCGCCAGCCCCACGGCGTGCGGCAGCTGGGTGGCGAGCGGGGTGCACAGAGGCGCGATGCGGTGCTCGTACGGGTCGTACCCGGTGTGCCAGTCGCCGCGCAGCAGGGTCAGGGCCTGCACGGGGTCGAGGCCACGGGCCACGGCCGCGAGGGTGTCGCGGTAGCTCGGGAAGAGCCAGTCCCGCTCCTCGATGGCCAGCGCGGCTGCGACCTCGCACGCCTCCTGTCCGGTGCTCGACGGGTAGACGGCGAGCCTGCCCTGCTTGGTGAGAGCGGTCGCCTGGGCGTTGTACCGCCGGCCGCGGACGAGCTCCGCGTACAGCCGGAGCAGCAGCTCGGGGTCGGCCGCGGCGGCAGCCCCGGTGCCCAGCACGCGGAACGGCTCCGGGTCCGGGAGCAGGGGTGCGGGGTCGGTGCGGTGCTGCCAGGCCGGGGGCGGGGTGGGCCGGTAGGCGGCAGCGTCACCGGGCAGCTCCTGGACCGTCATGCTGCTCTTTCTCAACGCGAGCACCTCCTCGTGGGAGCGCCGACGATCAACGAAGACGAAGGCGACGACGAATGCGGACGGGAGGCGTCGCGAGTGTGGCGCGCCTCACCTACCGATTGTTCGGTCGTGGACGCATTTTGGCTACAGGCGCGGGCAGCCTGTGGACAAACGGTTCTCCACAGCTTCAGATGGAGACAGGTCGTCCATGCTGGGAAGGCGGGGGGACATGCCGACTGAACAAATGGCTGAGGGCGGGGACCGCGGGGAGCAGACGCCTCCGCCGCGGCCCCTGGACGCGATCGACCGCGACATCCTGCGGATGCTCCAGACGGACGGCCGCGCCTCGATCCGGTCCGTGGCCGAGCGGGTGCACGTGTCGCGCGCCAACGCGTACGCGCGGATCAACCGGCTCATCGACGACGGCGTGATCCGGGGCTTCAGCGCCCGCGTGAACCACGAGCGCGCGGGTCAGGGCGCGTCCGCCTACATCACGCTCAAGATCGTGCAGAACTCCTGGCGGACCGTGCGCGAACAGCTCCAGGCCTTGCCCGGAGCCGCGCACATCGCCCTGGTGAGCGGCGACTTCGACGTGCTGCTCCTGGTGCACACGCCCGACAACCGCACCCTGCGCGAACTGGTCCTGACCAGGCTGCAGTCCATCCCCGAGGTCCTGTCGACGCGCACGCTGCTGGTCTTCGAGGAGACGGACCTGGACCCGGCGCCCGGGCCGCCGGGCACGGCCGCGGGCCTGGCCCCCGACGCGGAACCGCCGGAGGGTCCGTAGCGGCAGTGGACGGCACGCGGGCAGCTCAGGCGCAGCCGCCCGGCGACCGGCGACCGGCGACCGGCGACCGGCGACCGGCGACCGGCGACCGGCCGGGAACGCCCGGGCGCACCGTCCGGTGACCGTCCGGGAAAGGTTCATCAGGGTGAGACGCCCCCGCACAGCCTGAGTGGACGTCCCCGCCAAGACCGTCCGGCGACCGCCCGGCGACGGCTCAGGCGTGCACGTCCGTCCGCAGCCCGTCGAAGGCCATCCGCACGACCGCCTCGGCCACCTGGTCCCCGTCGTACCCGCCGCCCGCCTGCGGGCGGTACCACTCGACGAGGGAGTTCACCATGCCGAAGAGCAGCCGCGTCGCCAGCCGGGTGTCCATGTCGGCGCGCAGGTCGCCTTCCGCTGCGGCCGCCTTCAGCAGGTCGGCGACCCGCTGGTCGAACTCACGGCGGCGTTCCATCGCCCACCGCTCGGTCTTGGTGTTGCCGCGGACGCGCAGCAGCAGCGTCACGTAGGGCAGTTCGGCCATGAGCACTTCGACGGTGCGCCGGGTGACGTACTCGACGCGCTCGACGGCCCGGCCCCGCTCGGCGCCCTCCTCGTCGAGGATGGCGAACAGGGCGTCCAGGGCCCGGCTGACGGCCCGGCGCAGCAGTTCCTCCTTGCCCGCGACATGGTGGTAGATCGAGGACTTGGAGATGCCCGCGGCCCGGGACAGGTGCTCCATGGACGTGCCGTCGTAGCCGCGCTCGTTGAAGATCCGCACCGCGACGGTCAGCAGGGTCTCGGGGGTGTACGTGTCCCGCTTGGGCGTGGTCATGACGCGTCCTCGGTCGGGGAGCCGTACGACCACTGGTGCAGTCCGAGCGTGCGCGCGTAGCGGCCGGTCGGCACGGACTGGTGCAGGTTGGCCAGCAGCTCCCATGCCCAGTCGCGCCCGAGCCTCTCGTTCCATTCGACCGGCCCCATCGGGTAGTTGACGCCGAGCCGCATCGCGGTGTCGATGTCCTCGGCGGAGGCGACGCGCCGGGCGACGGCGTCCAGCGCGAGGTCGCCGAGCATCGCGACCGTACGGGCGACGATCATGCCCGGTACGTCGGGGAGGACGCTGACCCGCTTGCCGAGGGCCTGGAACAGGCCGGTGGCCTGCGCGAGCGTGTCCTGCTGCACATCGGCCGCCGCGGACAGGGCGATCCGGCCGGCCGTCCGGTAGTCGAGGGCGAGGTCGAAGTAGACGACGTCGCCGAACTCCGCGGCGATCTGTCCGTCCGCCAGCACCAACTGGCCACCGCTCGGCAGGATCAGACGGGTGCCCGTGTCCTCGTCCTCCTGCCGCACGGTGATGCCCGCCTCACGGATCATCCCGATCAGCTCAGCGGCGGGTCCGAGGTCGCCCTCGGCGACGACGTACTCCGGCGCGTCCTCGGGTCCCGCGTCGGCCGGCGCGGGCTGCGCGGCGCCCTCGGCGTACGAGAACCAGCCATGGCCCGACTTGCGGCCGAGCCTGCGTGATTCGACGAGCCGGCGCTGGGCGAGGGACGGCTGGAACTTGGGGCTGTGGAAGAAGGACTCCCACACCGAGCGGGTCACGGCCTCGTTGACGTCCTGGCCGATCAGGTCGGTGAGCTCGAACGGGCCCATGGCGAAGCCGCCGCTCTCGCGCAGGATCGCGTCGATGGTGGCCGGGTCGATGCCGTGCTCCTCGTGGACGGCGAAGGCCTCGGCGTAGAAGGGCCTGGCTATGCGATTGACGATGAAGCCGGGCAGGTCGGCGCAGCGCACGGGCGTCTTGCCCCAGGCCGCGGCCGTCGCCCACGCGCGCGTGGCGGTCTCCTCGTCGGTGGCGTGACCGCTGACGACCTCCACCAGAGGCAGGAGGGGTGCGGGGTTGAAGAAGTGCAGGCCGACGAAGCGGCCCGGGGCGCGGAGGGCTCCCGCGACGGCTGTGACCGAGAGCGAGGAGGTGTTGGTCGCGAGCAGGCAGTCGTCGGCGACGATCTTCTCCAGCTCGGCGAAGAGCTCCTGCTTGACCGCCAGTTGTTCGAGGACCGCCTCGACGACGAGTGCGGCGTCGGCGAGCTCCGCCAGGTCGGCGGCCGGGACGAGACGCGCGCGGGCGGCGTCGCGCTCCCCGGCGTCCATGCGGCCCTTCTCGACCAGCCGGTCCAGGCGCGCGCCGATCGCGTCCGCGGCCTCACCTGCCCGGCCGGCGACGGCGTCGTAGAGCCGCACGGGGTGGCCCGCGACGAGGGCGACCTGCGCGATGCCCTGGCCCATGGTGCCGGCGCCGACGACGGCGACGGTGCGGCTGGTGTCGATGGCGCTCATGGAGCGATCCTCCCCGACGAGTTGTCCACAGCTTCGACAGGCCCCCTTGTACCGACCGATCGTTCGGTTACTCTAACTCTGTCATTAGTCCCCTGCCCAGCTCGACGAGGAGTTGGTCCGTCATGCAGCAGCTGACCGAGACCCACCGGCCCACGCTCGACCAGGCCCTCGAAGCGATCCGCACGCGCGCCTACTGGTCCCCGCACCCCGAGCACCCCAAGGCGTACGGCGAAAGCGCCCCCGCGGACGGCCTCGCGGCCTTCGAGGCGCTGCGCGGCACCCGCTTCGACCTGGACCAGCCGGGCACGGACGGCTGGACGGGCGGTGAGACCTCGCCGTACGGGCCGGAGCTGGGCATCGAGTACCCCCACCCGGATCTGGACGTGCTGCTGCCCGCGATGCGCGCGGGCATGGCGGCCTGGCGCGAGGCCGGCCCCGAGACGCGCGCCCTCGTCTGCCTGGAGATCCTCTCCCGCATCAGCGCCCGCACCCACGAGTTCGCGCACGCGGTGATGCACACCAGTGGGCAGGCGTTCATGATGGCGTTCCAGGCGGGCGGCCCGCACGCCCAGGACCGCGGCCTGGAGGCCGTGGCGTACGCCTACGAGGAGCAGACCCGGACGCCGGCCGCGGCCGACTGGTCCAAGCCCCAGGGCAAGCGCGACCCTCTTGAGCTGCGCAAGACCTTCACGACGGCCGGCCGCGGCATCGCCCTGGTGATCGGCTGCAACACCTTCCCCACGTGGAACGGCTACCCCGGGCTCTTCGCCTCCCTGGCCACGGGCAACCCGGTCCTGGTCAAGCCGCACCCGCGCGCGGTGCTCCCCCTCGCCCTCACCGTGAAGGTGGCGCGCGAGGTGCTCGCCGAGGCCGGTTTCGACGCCAACCTGGTGTGCCTTGCCGCCGAGCGCCCCGGCGAGGGCATCGCGAAGACGCTGGCGACCCGCCCCGAGATCAGGATCATCGACTACACGGGCTCCACGGCCTTCGGGGACTGGCTGGAGGCCAACGCGCGCCAGGCACAGGTCTACACCGAGAAGGCCGGCGTGAACACGGTCGTCGTCGACTCCACCGACGACTACAAGGGGATGCTGTCCAACCTGGCCTTCTCCCTGTCCCTGTACAGCGGCCAGATGTGCACCACCCCGCAGAACGTGCTGGTCCCCCGGGAGGGAATCAGCACCGATCAGGGCCCGAAGACGTACGACGAGGTGGCGGCCGACCTCGCGGCGGCCGTCGGCGGTCTGCTCGGCGACGACGCCCGGGCCAATGCCCTCCTGGGCGCCCTGGTCAACCCCGACGTGAAGGCCCGCCTCGAGGCGGCGGCCGAGCTCGGCGAGGTGGCGCTGCCCTCGCGCGAGGTGGTCAATCCGGAGTTCCCGGACGCGACCGTGCGCACTCCGGTGATCATCAAGCTCGACGGCGCCCGCAAGTACTGGGAGGCGCAGGACGCGGAGCCCGCGTTCCTCTCCGAGTGCTTCGGTCCCGTGTCGTTCGTGGTGGCCGTGGACTCGACGGCGGACGCGCTGGACCTGCTGCGGCGCACGGTCCGCGACAAGGGCGCCATGACGGTCGGCGCGTACACCACGTCCGAGGAGACCGAGCGCGCGCTCGAAGAGGTCTGCCTCGACGAGTCGGCCCAGCTCTCGCTGAATCTGACC
The DNA here is from genome assembly GCF_040675505.1 of Streptomyces sp. NPDC049597. Lineage (NCBI taxonomy): Bacteria > Bacillati > Actinomycetota > Actinomycetes > Kitasatosporales > Streptomycetaceae > Streptomyces > Streptomyces sp. NPDC049597. The sequence goes on along the minus strand of NZ_JBFAOY010000026.1, from coordinate 89,819 downwards.
GGCGGGGTGTACGTCAACCAGACCGCGGCGTTCTCCGACTTCCACGGCTCCGGCGGCAACCCCGCGGCGAACGCCGCCCTGTGCGACGGCGCGTTCGTCTCGAACCGCTTCCGTGTGGTCGAGGTACGGCGCCAGGCCTGATCGCGCCCGGCGGGCCGGTCAGTCGCCGGCCCGCCGCTCCGGGGAGGAGAGCTCCGCGCTCAGGGCAACGGCACGTCCGCGTGCCGCTGCACCCACGCGTGCATGGCGATGGCCGCCGCAGCGCCCGCGTTGATCGACCGCGTGGAGCCGAACTGCGCGATCGAGCAGACCATCGCCGCGTGCTCGCGCGCCTCCTGCGTCAGCCCCGGCCCTTCCTGGCCGAAGAGCAGCACACAGCGGCGCGGCAGCTCGGTCCGCTCCAGCGGCACGGCGCCCGGCAGGTTGTCGATGCCGATGATCGGCAGGTCTTCCGAGGCCGCCCATGCGGTCAGGGACGCCGTGTCCGGGTGGTGGCGCACATGCTGGTACCGGTCGGTGACCATGGCCCCGCGCCGGTTCCAGCGCCGACGGCCCACGATGTGGATCTCGTTCGCGAGGAAGGCGTTCGCGGTACGCACCACGGACCCGATATTGAAGTCATGGCCCCAGTTCTCGACGGCCACATGGAAGCCGTGCCTCCGGGTGTCCAGATCGGCGACGATCGCCTCACGCGTCCAGTACCGGTACCGGTCGACGACGTTGCGGCGGTCGCCCTCGGCCAGCAGCTTCGGGTCGTACCGCTCGTCCTGCGGCCACGGCAGGGGGTGCGGTCCCACGCCGATCTCGGGGCCGTAGCCCTCGTCGTACTGCATCGGTTCCTCGGTGGTGCTCACCCGACGAGCGTACGGGGAACCTCGCCGCTCTCCCGTTCCGGCTGCCCCTGGGCCGGCCTCCGCGAGAACACCCGGTCCCGGGCCCGGCCCGCCCGCGCCCCGAGCCACAGCAGGAAGGCGGTCGGCAGGAAGACGGCGTCGGCGGCGATCATGGCGAGGGAGAAGACCGGCAGCCCGAGCAGCACGGCGATGCCCGCGTGCTCCAGCATCATGACGACCAGCAGGACGTTCTTGACCCGCCGGTTGAAGAGGGTGAACGGGAACGCGACCTGGACGGCGACCGTGCCGTAGGTCAGCACCAGCATCAGCAGACCGCTGGTGGCCAGCGCGTCGGAGAGGGCCGGCCACGGCGTGAAGTACTCGAGCTTGAGCGGGTAGTACAGGGCCGTCCCGTCCTGCCAGCGCGTGCCCTGGATCTTGTACCAGCCGGCGGTGGCGTAGATCAGACAGACCTCGGCCATGATCACGACGAGTGCGCAGTTGTGGACGGTGCTGGCCAGGACGTCGAGCAGCAGGCGCAGCTGGCTTCGGGGGGCCTCCCGGCAGATCAGCCACCACAGCCCCTGGGCCGCCCACAGCAGCCACAGCAGCCACAGCATCCAGTCGGGCCCGTTGAGGAAGGTGCCGACGAGCAGCCCGGCTCCGAGCACCGCCCACAGCAGGGGGCCGACGCGATCGCGCGAGGGGGCACCGGGCACGGCGCGTGCCGCGCGGCGCGCGTCGAGCGACCAGACCTGGGCGCAGCGTGTGAAGACCAGGTAGATCGCCATCAGGTGGACGACATTGTCACCGCCGTCGCCGACGAAGATCGAGCGGTTCTGCAGGGACAGCACGCCGAACATGAACAGCGCGGACGCGGCGCGGGTGCGCCAGCCGAGTATGAGCAGCAGGCTCGCGACTATGGACAGGCCGTAGACGGTCTCGAACCACAGGCTGCTGTCCGACCACAGCAGGCTGGTGAAGGCGCCGTTGTTGGCGACCAGTTCACGGCCCATGTCCCAGCTCCAGGGGCCGCCGGGCCCGTAGAGCTGATGACGGTGGGGCAGCTCGACCAGCAGGAACAGCAGCCACGTGGTGCCGAAACCGATCCGGACGATCGCGGTCTGGTAGGGCCCGAAGGCCGTCGCCGTGACGCGCTGGACGACGCGGGCCACCGCGCGCTCCCCAGTGGTGGTGCTCACCGGCCCGCCTCCTTGCCGCCGTTGTCGACACCGGCGGGCAGATCGGCCGAAGTGATCGTCCACCACGGCATGACGCGGTGGACGGGCCGGACGTCGGTCCTCTCACCGCTCCACGCGGGCGCTTCGATCGCACGGGTCGACGACCTGAGCTGGACGCGCTGGACGGGGCCTCCCAGGTCCATGCCCTCCAGCCGCAGCATCACGATGCGGCGCATGTAGCGCTCGGAGAGCCTGCCGCGCACACCGTTGGGGCGGGCCTCGTTGTCGTGGGAGCCGAGGAAGAAGTCCCAGCCGCGGCGCAACTGGTTCTGGTGGACGTGGCTCGGGAGGAGGTTGCCCCGGATGGCCTCACCGTCCTGTGCGGACAGATCGAGCCATTCGCTGGTCCGGCGGCTGCCGTCTTCCGCGGTGTACTCGGCCCGCACCTGCACCGCGATGTTGTGCTGGAGAGGGTTGGGCGCGAAGAGCTTCCAGTTCTGTTCGAACTCGGGGTAGACCCATTCCTGGACCGCCTCACCATGGCTCTTCGTGACCGTGTTGGAGGGGGCGACGTGGAGGAAGACCATGGTCAGGTGGACGCACGCGAAGGCGGCGACGAGCACGAGGCAGACGGCTGCCGTGACCTGGTACGGGGTGGACAGCGCGGCGATGCCGCGTTCGGGCCGGGACCGTGCCGGGCCGCTCGGGGAGACGTCCGGCGCGGGGGAACCGACCGGAGGGGGGCCGGACGCGGCGGCGCCGACCGGGGTCGCGTCCCCTTCCGGCGACTGCGGCGCGGGCGGGCCGGAGCCGAGGCCCCCATCCGTGCCGTCCTTGAACTCGAAGGACTCCATCCCCGCCCCGATCCCCTGTCGTCCACCTCGGTTATCCACAGGCTTGACACCTTAAGGGCCGTCGACTCACCATTGAAGCCGATGAACCGAACGATCGGTCGGTAGGGGGCCCGGATGACGACAGTGACACCGGAGGCGTACGAGGCGGCGTTCGACGCGGCCGTGGCCGCCGACGAGCGCATCGAGCCGCGCGACTGGATGCCGGACGCGTACCGGGCCTCGCTCGTCCGCCAGATGGCCCAGCACGCGCACTCGGAAATCATCGGCATGCAGCCGGAGGCCAACTGGATCACGCGGGCGCCCTCGCTGCGCCGCAAGGCGATCCTGATGGCCAAGGTCCAGGACGAGGCCGGCCACGGCCTCTACCTCTACAGCGCCGCCGAGACCCTGGGCACCAGCCGCGACGAGCTGCTCGACAAGCTCCACGCCGGCCGCCAGAAGTACTCGTCGATCTTCAATTACCCGACTCTGACCTGGGCGGACGTCGGCGCCATCGGCTGGCTCGTCGACGGTGCCGCGATCACCAACCAGGTCCCCCTCTGCCGCTGCTCCTACGGTCCCTACGCCCGCGCGATGGTCCGGATCTGCAAGGAGGAGTCCTTCCACCAGCGCCAGGGCTACGAGCTGCTGCTCACCCTGTCCCAGGGCACGCCGGAGCAGCACGCGATGGCGCAGGACGCCGTGGACCGCTGGTGGTGGCCCTCGCTGATGATGTTCGGCCCGCCGGACGACGCCTCGGCGCACTCCGCCCAGTCCATGGCCTGGAAGATCAAGCGGCATTCGAACGACGAGCTGCGCCAGCGCTTCGTCGACATCTGCGTCCCGCAGGCCGAGGCGCTCGGCCTGACGCTCCCCGACCCGGACCTCCGGTGGAACGAGGAGCGGGGCCACTACGACTTCGGCGCGATCGACTGGACCGAGTTCCAGGAAGTCCTCAAGGGCAACGGGCCGTGCAACGAGCAGCGGATCACCCAGCGCCGCCGGGCGCACGAGGCGGGCGCCTGGGTCCGCGAAGCGGCCGCGGCGTACGCCGACAAGCACAGACCAGCAGCACCGCACACCGAGACCAGGGAGGCGACCGCATGAGCAGCTCGACCGAATGGCCGCTGTGGGAGGTCTTCGTGCGCTCGCGCCGCGGCCTGTCCCACACGCACGCGGGCAGCCTGCACGCCCCGGACGCCGACATGGCCCTGAGGAACGCGCGCGATCTCTACACCCGGCGCAGCGAGGGCGTCTCGATCTGGGTGGTGCCGTCCGCCGCGATCACCGCCTCCTCGCCGGACGAGAAGGACCCGTTCTTCGACCCGGCCGCCGACAAGCCGTACCGCCACCCGACCTTCTACGAGATCCCCGAAGGGGTGAAGCACCTGTGAGCAGCACGCCCGTGCACACGGCGGCCCTGGCGCTCGGCGACGACGCACTGGTGCTCTCGCACCGGCTGGGGGAGTGGGCCGGCCACGCGCCCGTCCTCGAGGAAGAGGTGGCGCTCGCCAACATCGCCCTCGACCTGCTGGGCCAGGCCAGGGTGCTGCTCTCCCTCGTCGGCGACGAGGACGAGCTCGCGTACCTGCGCGAGGAGCGCGAGTTCACCAACCTCCAGCTGGTCGAGCAGCCGAACGGCGACTTCGCCCACACCATCGCCCGCCAGCTCTACTTCTCCGGCTACCAGGGCCTGCTCTACCAGTCCCTCGCCGCCGGTGACGGCCCCTTCTCCGGACTCGCGGCGAAGGCCGTCAAGGAGGTCGCGTACCACCGCGACCACGCGGAGCACTGGGTCGCGCGGCTGGGCGACGGGACCGCGGAGAGCCATGAGCGCATGCAGGTGGCGTGCGAGGGGCTGTGGCGTTTCACCGGCGAGATGTTCCAGCCGGTCGAGGGCCTGGACGTCGAGTGGGAGGCGCTGGAGTCGGCCTGGCTCGAGTACGTCACCGGCGTGCTGAAGCAGGCGACGCTGACCGTGCCGGACGGGCCTCGCAAGGGCGCCTGGTCGGCCGGGGCCGGGCGCCAGGGCCTGCACACGGAGCCGTTCGGCCGGATGCTCGCCGAGATGCAGCATCTGCGCCGGAGCCATCCGGGGGCGTCATGGTGACCAGGACACAGGAGCCGTGCGCCGGTGACACGGCGCTGGAGGCGGAGCTGCGCAGACTGGCCGGTTCCGTTCCCGACCCGGAGCTGCCGGTGCTGACCCTGGACGAGCTGGGAGTGCTCCGCGGGGTCCACCTGGTCGGTCCGGACCGTGTCGAGGTCGAGCTGACCCCCACGTACACGGGCTGCCCGGCCGTCGAGGCCATGACCGCGGACATCGAGCGGGTGCTGCACGACCACGGGATGGCGGACGTCTCCGTCGTCAAGGTGCTCTCACCGGCCTGGTCCACGGACGACATCAGCGAGGAAGGGCGGCGCAAGCTCCGAGAGTTCGGCATAGCCCCGCCGCGCCCCCACCGGGCCGAGGGCCCCGTGCAGCTGACGCTCGCCGTGCGCTGCCCGCACTGCGGGTCGACGGAGACCGAGCTGCTGAGCCGGTTCTCCTCGACGGCGTGCAAGGCCCTGCGCCGCTGCGTCTCCTGCCGTGAACCTTTCGACCACTTCAAGGAGCTGTAGATGTTCCATCCGCTCCGGGTCGGCGCCGTCGAGCAGCTCACCGACGACTCGGTGGCCGTCACCTTCGAGGTGCCGCCCGAGCTGCACGAGACCTTCCGCCACATCCCGGGCCAGCATCTGGCCGTGCGCCGGGTCGTGGACGGCGAGGAGATCCGGCGCACGTACTCGATCTGCTCCCCGGCCGTCCCCGTCGGCGGCGTCCCCGTGCTGCGGGTAGGCATCCGCCTGGTCGACGGCGGCGAGTTCTCGACGTACGCCCTCAAGGAGCTGGCCGTCGGTGACGTCGTCGAGGTCATGCCTCCGATGGGCCGGTTCCTCCTGCCACCCCGCCCCGGGCACTTCGCCGCGGTGGTCGGCGGCAGCGGCATCACGCCGGTGCTGTCCATGGCCGCGACGCTTCTCGCCGAGGAGCCGGACGCCCGGTTCTGTCTGATCCGCAGCGACCGCACGGCGGCGTCGACGATGTTCCTGGAGGAGGTCGCCGACCTCAAAGACCGCTTCCCGGACCGCTTCCACCTGGTCACCGTGCTGTCCCGGGAGGAGCAGCAGTCGGGACTGCCGTCCGGTCGGCTGGACCGGGAGCGGCTGACGGCCCTCCTGCCGGCGCTGCTGCCGGTGGCGGACGTGGACGGCTGGTTCCTGTGCGGGCCCTTCGGACTCGTGCGGGGAGCCGAGCAGGCCCTCCGCGGACTCGGAGTGGACCGCGGGCGCATCCATCAGGAGATCTTCCACATAGACGACGGCTCGGCCCCGGTCGCCGCTCCGGTGGCGGCACCCGCCCATGCGTCCCTTACTGCGACTCTCGACGGCCGTTCCGGGACATGGCCGGTGCGGGAAGGGGAGTCGCTGCTGGAAACCGTGCTGCGCAGTCGTGCGGACGCTCCGTACGCCTGCAAGGGCGGCGTCTGCGGCACCTGCCGCGCCTTCCTCGTCTCCGGAGACGTCCGCATGGACCGCAACTTCGCGCTGGAGCCGGAGGAGACGGAGGCGGGTTACGTCCTCGCATGCCAGTCCCATCCGGCCACGGCAGAAGTGGAGTTGGACTTCGACCGCTGACGCGGCCCGTCCAGGACCTGCCCCGGACATCGCCCGTCCGCTCATTCCGCCCCGCACGCGCTGTGTTCTTTTCCGGCACCGTGCCCTATCTTGACGCTCCGTCAGATATGGCCTCCACCGGTGCCGTTGTGCTGGTGCGTGCGGGAGGGCGGGACAGTGGACTTCACCTTCACCGAGGAGCAGCAGGCGGCCGTGGAGGCCGCCAGGGCCGTCTTTTCGGACGTGGCGCCTGACGCGGTGCCCAGCCCGGCACTGACGCCGGGCGCGGTGGCCGATGACATCGACCGCGCCTTGTGGGCCGGCCTCGCGCGTGCGGACCTGCTCGGCCTGGCCCTGCCGACGGAGCACGGCGGAGCGGGCCTGGACCCGATCGCCCTGTGCCTGGTGCTGCGCGAGGCGGCGAAGGTGCTGGCCAGGGTGCCCCTGCTGGAGACGAGCGCGGTCGCCATGGCGGTGGCCCGGCACGGCAGCCCCGCACTGCGCGCCGAGATCCTCCCCCGGGTCGTACGCGGTGAGCTGATCCTGACGGCCGGGGCGAACGGCCGCACCGGCCACGATCCCGCCGAGCTCGCCGTGGCCGCACGCCGGGCGGATGGGTCCGACGGCGGATGGGTTCTCGACGGAGTGCAGACAGGCGTGCCCTGGGCCCCGTGCGCGGACCGGATCGCCGTGCCCGCCCACACCGATGAAGGGCGTGCCCTGTTCGCTCTGGTCCCCCAGGGTGCCGCTGGGCTCGCGCTGGCGGAGCAGATCTCCACCAACGGCGAGCTGTTCGCCGAGGCCACCCTGGACTCCGTCCGGGTGGACGACTGCGCCGTGGTCGAGGCGGACGGCGCGTGGGAATGGCTGCGCCGGCTCCTGGCGACCGGCACGTGCGCGCTGGCGCTGGGCCTCGGCGAAGCGGTGCTCGCGATGACGAGCCGCTACACGGCGAAGCGCGAACAGTTCGGCTTCCCCCTGGCGACGTTCCAGGCGGTCGCCGTCCAGGCGGCCGACCGCTACATCGACCTGCGCGCCATGGAGGCCACCCTGTGGCAGGCCGCCTGGCGTCTGTCCGAGCCGGAGGAGACCGGTCCGTCCGGCACGGCGTCCGCCGGCGCTCTGCCCGTCACGGCCGACGTGTCGGTGGCCAAGATCTGGGCGTCCGAAGGGGTGCGCCGGGTGGTGCAGACAGCCCAGCATCTGCACGGCGGCTTCGGCGCGGACACCGACTACCCGCTCCACCGCTTCCATGCGTGGGCCAAGCAGCTGGAACTCTCTCTCGGCCCGGCGGCCGCTCACGAAGAGACCCTCGGCGACCTGCTCGCCGCGCATCCGCTCGGCTAGAGGCTCGCCGAAGGCCACGGCCCAGGACAGGCCGCCCAACCGTAGCCGGCAGACCGTCGCCGCCCAACCATCGGCCGCCCGGCCGGACCCCCGTCGTGACCGCCGCAGCCGAAGGCGGATCGCCGGTGCGGCCGCCGCCGACCGGATGCGGCCCGGCCGCCCGGATCAGAGCACGAAGGCCGGGGCCCCGCCCTCGGTCACCATCGGGCGGCCCGCGCCCTCCCAGGCGAGCATGCCGCCGTCGATGTTCACCGCGTCGATGCCCTGCTGCACCAGGTACTGGGTCACCTGCGCCGAGCGCCCGCCCACCCGGCACATCACATAGGCGCGACGTCCGTCCGCCACCGCCTCGGTCACCTCGCCGAAGCGGGCGACGAAGTCGCTCATCGGGACGTGCAGCGCCCCCTCGACGTGACCGGCCGCCCACTCGTCGGCCTCACGGACGTCCAGCACCAGACCGTCGGCCGGTACCGCCGCGGCTTCCACGGAGGGCAGCGGGGCGAAGTTCATGGGGCAATGCCTTCTCTCGTACGTACACGGCGGCCGGAGGGCCACCTGCGGGCCTCGAAAAAACCTACTCCACCAGGCCGGCCAGTTCCCTCTCCCGCTCGGCGACCTGCGCGAGCAACTGCTCGGCGATCTCGTCGAGCAGCGCGTCCGGGTCGTCGGGCGCCATCCGCAGCATCGCGCCGATGGCGCTCTCCTCCAGCTCCTTGGCAACGGCGGTGAGCAGTTCCTTGCGCTGCGAGAGCCACTCCAGCCGGGCGTAGAGCTCCTCGCTCTCGCTGAGCTGCGGCTCGGGCGTCACCGGACCGGCATCCCACTCCGCGGCAAGCTCCTTCAGCCGGGTCTCGTCGCCGAGGCCGTAGGCGGCGTTCACCCGGGCGATGAACTCGTCGCGCCGAGCCCGCTCCGTCTCGTCCTGCGCCAGGTCCGGATGCGCCTTGCGTGCGAGCTCCCGGTAGAGCTTGCGGGCCTCTTCACTGGGCCGTACCCGCTTGGGGGCGCGCACCGGCTGCTCGGTGAGCATGGCGGCGGCCTCGGGAGACAGACCGTCGCTGTCCACCCAGCCGTGGAACAGCTCGTCGACGCCGGGCATCGGCAGCACCATGGCCCGCGCCTCCTGCGCCTTGCGCAGGTCCTCCGGGTCGCCGGTGAGCGCCGCCCGGGCCTCGGCGATCCGGGCGTCCAGCTCGTCGAGCCGCGCGTACATCGGCCCCAGCTTCTGGTGGTGCAGCCGGGAGAAGTTCTCCACTTCCACCCGGAACGTCTCCAGCGCGATCTCGAACTCGATCAGCGCCTGCTCGGCCACACGCACCGCTTGCGCCAGCCGGGCCTCGGGCCTCGGCTGTGCGTCCTGGTGCGCGTCGCGCTCTTCGTCGTTCCGGGTGGTCGGTCCCCCGGCGGCTTCCTGGGTCACCCGCCCAGCCTACGGGCGCGGCGGCCCGACCGGTCACACCCCCAGCTCGGCGGTGATGCGCCCGCTCTTGATCGCGGCCAACAGATCCGCGTGGTCCGCCTCGGTCCGGTCCGCGTAGGTGACGGCGAAGGACGCGACTGCCTCGTCGAACTCCTCGCTCTTGCCGCAGTAGCCGGCCAGGAGCCGTGGATCGGCACTGTGGGCGTGGGCCCGCGCCAGCAGCGCGCCGGTCATCCGTCCGTAGTCGTCGACCTGGTCGGGCGCCAGAGCGGCGGGATCCACGCTGCCCTTGCGGTTCCGGAACTGCCTCACCTGGAACGGCCGTCCGTCCACCGTCGTCCAGCCGAGCAGGATGTCGCTGACCACCTGCATCCGCTTCTGCCCGAGCACCACGCGCCGTCCCTCGTGCTCCACGGGCCGCACCGGGAAGCCGGCGGCACGCAGATGCGGCTCCAGCGCCGAGGCCCGCGCCTCCTTCACCTGCAGCACCAGCGCGTCGCCCCGGTGATCGAGCAGCAGCACCACGTACGACCGTGTGCCGACGCTTCCGGTGCCCACCACGCGGAAGGCGACGTCGTGGATCGCGTACCGCGCGAGCAACGGCAGCCGGTCCTCGGAGAGGGTGGCCAAGTACGGGCCGAGGGATGCGGCGACCATCGACGCCTCTTCGTCCGGCACGCGCCGCAGGACAGGCGGCGCGTCCACGAAGCGCCGGCCGGCCTCGCGCCCGTCGACCGTCACCGGCTCAGTGGACCTGGCGGCGAAGCGGGCGCTGGTGTTGTTGCGGGCTTTCACGGCGACGCGCTCCAGGGTGCCGAGCAGATCCCGCGCGTCCGTGTGCGAGACGAGTTCCTCGTCGGCGATGGCGTTCCACGCGTCCAGCGCCGGCAGCTTCGCCAGCAGCCTCATGGTGCGGCGGTAGGCGCCCACGGCGTCGAAGGCCGCCGCCCTGCAGACGTCCTCGTCCGCCCCTGCCACCCGGCCGGCCAGCACCAGCGACACCGCCAGCCGCTTGACGTCCCATTCCCAGGGGCCGACGACGGTCTCGTCGAAGTCATTGAGGTCGATCACCAGACGGCCGCGTGCGTCCCCGTAAAGGCCGAAGTTCGCCGCGTGCGCGTCACCACAGATCTGGGCCCCGATCCCGGTCACGGGGGTGCCCACCAGATCGTGCGCCATCAGTCCGGCCGAGCCCCGCAGGAAGGCGAACGGCGAGGCCGCCATCCTCCCCACCCGTATCGGGGTCAGCTCGGGCACGCGGCCCCGGCTGGACTCCTCCACCGCCTGCACGGCATCGGGACGCCCGGCCGTGAGGACGAGGGAATCGTGCCCGGACCGCGGCACCCGCGCCCGCAGCGCCTTGCCCAGGTCCTTCGGCGAACCGCCGGTCGCCGTGCCCTTCGTCACCCTGCGGGGAGCGAATCCGGGCACATCCGGGATGCGCTCACCGGCCCCTCCGCCCGCTCCGACCGCCACGCCGCTCTCCGGCCGCTGCGGTGGCACCAACATCTCGGCCTCGCCCATGCCGCGGCCTCCCCCGGCGTCGTACGCCCTCAACATCAACCGCCATGACGGTACCGCCGGGCCGCAACAGCCGTCTGCCCCTGTGGGAAAACCCTGTCCGCCGCTTCACGGCCGCTCACGTGCCCCACCGCCACGCAGGCCGTCATGCCCCACCACCGGCCGCTTCGGCGCGTGATGTTCCACGTGAAACATCGAGCCGCCGCACCCAGGCCACTCAGGCCACCCGAAGAGGCCGGGCCGGCAACCGGGCAACAACGAGAAACGGGCCTCCACCGGGACTTTCGTCCGGTGGAGACCCGTCTCCATGGTGCGCGAGGGGGGAGTTGAACCCCCACGCCCTTGCGGGCACTGGAACCTGAATCCAGCGCGTCTGCCTATTCCGCCACCCGCGCATTGGGTGTTGTCGTCGGGCGCTTCACCGGTTTCGGTGCTGCCCCCTGGCGACATGCAGAAGATTAGCACGCTGCGCAGGGTGGATTCACATCCGTTGTTTCGGAGTCCCTCGGAGCGAACAGGGAACGAGGCGAGTGAGCGGGAACGACGAGCGGCCTGCCCCCACTCCTCCTTGATGTACCCAGGGTGCGGGACACTGTTCTCAGGCCGCCTCTACGATCCGTGTGAGAGGTGACACTCATCGACGGGGCAGACAAGGGGAACCAGCCGATTTCCCGACGCGTGGATACGATCTGTAAGCAGTACCAGGGCGACAACGACGGAGGAGGTGCCCCATGGGAGTCCTGAAGCGTTTCGAGCAGCGTCTCGAAGGCCTGGTCAACGGCACCTTCGCCAAGGTGTTCAAGTCCGAGGTCCAGCCAGTCGAGATCGCGGGCGCCCTCCAGCGCGAGTGCGACAACAACGCGACGATCTGGAACCGGGAGCGGACGGTCGTCCCCAATGACTTCATCGTCGAGCTCAGCGCGCCCGACTTCGAGCGCCTGAGCCCGTACTCGGGCCAGCTCGGCGACGAGCTGTCCGGCCTCGTCCGCGACTACGCCAAGCAGCAGCGCTACACCTTCATGGGCCCGATCAAGGTCCACCTGGAGAAGGCTGACGACCTCGACACGGGTCTGTACCGCGTGCGCAGCCGCACTCTGGCGTCGAGTACGTCACAAAACGCCGGCGCCCCCGGCGCCCCGCAGGGCGCACCTCGCGGCGGCTATGGCTACCCTCCGCCTGCCTACGGCGGGGGGACCCCCATCGCGGGCGCGCCGCCCATGCCGGCCGCGCCGCCGCCCGGCATGCCCGGCGACCGGCGCCCCGGCCCCGCGGTCGGCCAGCGCGCACCCGGCCCGGGTGCCCTGCCGAACGCACAGGTGCGCCGCTGGATCGAGATCAACGGCACACGCCATCAGATCTCCCGCCCGACGCTGGTGCTCGGCCGCAGCACCGACGCCGATGTGCGGATCGACGACCCCGGCGTATCGCGCCGGCACTGTGAGATCCGGACCGGAACGCCCTCGACGATCCAGGATCTCGGGTCCACCAACGGCATCGTGGTGGACGGGCAGCACACCACCCGCGCTACGCTCCGCGACGGCTCGCGGATCGTCGTGGGCAGCACCACCATCGTTTACCGGCAAGCCGAAGGGTGAAGCGGGGGCAATGTCAGAGCTGACCCTGACGGTCATGCGGCTAGGTTTCCTGGCTGTTCTGTGGCTGTTCGTGATCGTGGCCGTCCAGGTCATCCGCAGCGACCTGTTCGGGACGCGCGTCACGCAGCGCGGCTCACGCCGCACGGCGGACGCCCGTCCCCAGCAGGCGCGTCAGGCCGCTGCCCCGCAGCAGCGCCAGCAGTCGGGCGGCCGCCAGCGCAGGGGGGCGCCCACGAAGCTCGTCGTCTCGGAGGGCAGCCTCACAGGCACCACGGTCGCCCTCCAGGGCCAGACGATCACCCTGGGCCGCGCGCACGACTCCACCATCGTGCTGGACGACGACTACGCCTCCAGCAGGCATGCCAGGATCTATCCCGATCGAGACGGCCAGTGGATCGTCGAGGATCTCGGGTCCACCAATGGCACCTATCTCGACCGGACCCGGCTCACCACCCCGACACCGATTCCGCTGGGCGCGCCGATCCGCATCGGCAAGACCGTCATCGAGCTGCGGAAGTAGTACGACAATGAGCGAGCGGAGCGAGCGAGTCGCAGCGGTCCCCGCGGGCGACCGGCACGGACTCCCGACCGGAGGGTGGGCAGTGTGGCTCGAGACCGGCTGGCGCGACAGTCAAGCGGCGAGCCGACGGGCGAGGTGCGCATGAGTCTTTCTCTGCGTTTCGCCGCCGGATCGCACAAGGGCATGATCCGCGAGGGCAACGAGGACTCCGGTTACGCCGGCCCGCGCCTGCTCGCCATCGCCGACGGCATGGGCGGCCAGGCCGCCGGCGAGGTCGCCTCCTCCGAGGTCATCTCCACGCTCGTCACGCTCGACGACGACGTTCCCGGCTCCGACATCCTCACCTCGCTCGGCAGCGCCGTGCAGCGTGCGAACGACCAGCTCCGGATGATGGTCGAGGAGGACCCCCAGCTCGAGGGCATGGGCACCACGCTGACCGCACTCCTGTGGACCGGTCAGCGCCTCGGCCTCGTCCACGTCGGCGACTCGCGCGCGTATCTGCTGCGCGACGGTGTGCTGACCCAGATCACGCAGGACCACACCTGGGTGCAGCGGCTCGTCGACGAGGGCCGCATCACCGAGGAGGAAGCCACCACCCACCCGCAGCGCTCCCTGCTGATGCGTGCGCTGGGCAGCGGCGACCATGTCGAGCCCGACCTCTCCATCCGCGAGGTCCGGGCCGGCGACCGGTACCTGATCTGCTCCGACGGCCTTTCCGGCGTCGTCTCCCACCAGACGATGGAGGAGACGCTCGCCAGCTACCAGGGCCCCCAGGAGACCGTGCAGGACCTGATCCAGCTCGCCCTGCGAGGCGGCGGCCCCGACAACATCACCTGCATCGTCGCGGACGTCCTCGACACCGACTCCGGGGACACGCTGGCCGCACAGCTGAGCGACATCCCGGTCGTCGTCGGCGCGGTCGCCGAGAACCAGCACCAGCTGAACGACGGCGGCGCCATGCAGACCCCGGCCGGCCGCGCGGCGGGCCTCGGCCGTCCCTCGGCGGCGCAGTCTCCCAGCGGCAGCTTCGGTCCGCCCGGTTCCGGCGAGGGATACGCCGGCATGCCGCCGGAAGGCTCCTTCGGGTCCTTCTCGGACGACGACTTCGTCAAAGCGCGCGGAGGCCGCAAGTGGCTGAAGCGGTCGTTCTTCGTCGCCCTCGCCCTCGCGGTCGTGGGCGGCGGACTGTACGGCGGCTACCGCTGGACCCAGACCCAGTACTACGTCGGCTCGAAGGACGAACACGTCGCGCTCTACCGGGGCATCAGCCAGGACCTGGCGTGGCTCTCGCTCTCGGATGTGGAGAAGGACCACCCCGAGATCGAACTCAAGTACCTACCGCCCTACCAGCGCAAGCAGGTGGAGGCCACGATCACCGAGGACAGCCTCGGCAAGGCCCGGGCCAAGGTCGACGAGCTCGCCCGCCAGGCAACCGCCTGCAAGAAGGACGAGCAGCGCCGCGAGGCGGCCGACCGCGCCAGCACCCCGCCGCCCGGCGAGGGGGAGGCGGACGACGCCGCCGGGACGCCCACCACGCAGACCTCCAAGACCAAGCCGAACGCAGCCGCTCCCTCTCCGGGTCCCACCCTCTCGGAGGAGGAGCAGAAGCTGGCCTCGAACTGCGGCAAGCAGTAACAGGGCCGTAGGGGGCCTTCTCCACCATGAGCGTTGTCACCAACACGACCACGATCGGTGCGATCGACGCACCGAGCCGACGGAACACCGAGCTGATGCTGCTCGGGTTCGCCGTCGCGATTCCGGTGTTCGCGTACCTCAATGTCGGGCTCGCCCTCGACGGCGAGGTGCCGACCGGCATGCTCGGCTACGGCCTCGGCCTCGGTCTGCTCGCCGGCGTCGCCCACCTCGTGGTGCGCAAGTTCGCCAAGTACGCGGACCCGCTGCTGCTGCCGCTGGCGACGCTGCTGAACGGACTGGGCCTGGTGCTGATCTGGCGCCTGGACCAGTCGCCCCGGCTGCTGGCCCGCAGCGACTTCGCGCCGCAGGCCACCAACCAGCTGATGTACTCGGCCGTCGGCATCGCCCTGTTCCTCGGTGTGCTTCTCATGCTGAAGGACCACCGCATCCTGCAGCGCTACACCTACATCTCGATGGCGGCGGCGCTCGTTCTGCTGCTGCTGCCGCTCGTTCCGGGTCTCGGCGCGAACGTCTTCGGCGCGAAGATCTGGATCCGGGTCGGCGGTTTCTCCATCCAGCCGGGCGAGTTCGCGAAGATCATCATCGCCGTCTTCTTCTCCGGCTACCTCATGGTGAAACGGGATGCGCTGGCACTGGCCAGCCGCCGCTTCATGGGTCTCTACCTGCCGCGCGGCCGGGATCTCGGACCGATCCTGACCATCTGGGCCATGAGCCTGCTGGTGCTGATCTTCGAGAACGACCTCGGCACCTCGCTGCTGTTCTTCGGCATGTTCGTGATCATGCTGTACGTCGCCACCGAGCGGACCAGCTGGATCGTCATGGGTCTGCTGATGTCTGCGGGCGGCGCGGTCGTCGTCTCGCAGTTCGCGGGTCACGTCCAGTCCCGCGTGGCCGCCTGGCTCGACCCCTTCGGATGCCTGGAGACCGCCCAGGACCCCAACATGCTCAACGCCTGTGACCAGATGACACAGGTCCTGATGTCCTTCGGCGCCGGAGGGACTCTCGGCACCGGACTGGGGCAGGGCAACTCCGACCTCATCCAGTTCGCCGCCAACTCCGACTTCATCTTCGCCACCGTCGGCGAGGAACTCGGTCTGGCCGGCGTGATGGCCTTCCTGCTGCTGTACGGCCTGCTCATCGAGCGAGGTGTACGCACGGCCCTCGCGGCACGCGACCCGTTCGGCAAGCTGCTGGCGATCGGCCTGTCCGGCGCGTTCGCGTTGCAGGTGTTCGTGGTCGCCGGCGGCGTGATGGGGCTCATCCCGCTGACCGGTATGACCATGCCGTTCCTTGCCGCCGGCGGTTCCTCAGTGATCGCCAACTGGGCACTGATCGGGATCCTGATCCGTATCAGCGACACCGCGCGCCGTCCCGCGCCTGCCCCCGCCCCGTCCCCCGACGCCGAGATGACCCAGGTGGTCCGACCGTGAACAAGCCCCTGCGCCGGATCGCGATCTTCTGCGGAATCCTCGTGCTCGCCTTGTTGCTGCGCGACAACTGGCTCCAGTACGTCCGCGCCGACGAGTTGAACTCGCACAAGCTCAACCGCCGCGTTCAGATCGAGCGCTACTCCTACGAGCGCGGCAACATCATCGTCGACGGCAAGGCCATCACCGGCTCCGTGGAGAGCGGCGACAGGTACTACAAGTACAAGCGGACGTACATCGACGGTCCCATGTGGGCACCGGTGACCGGGTACGCCTCCCAGGCGTACGACGCCAACCAGATCGAGAAGCTCGAGGACGGCATCCTCAGCGGCAACTCCGACCAGCTCTTCTTCGACCGGACCATGTCGATGTTCACCGGCGACAAGAAGAAGGGCGGCAACGTCGTCACCACCCTCAGCGGCAAGGCCCAGGAGGCCGCGTTCAAGGGGCTCGGCGACAAGAAGGGCGCCGTCGCGGCCATCGATCCGAAGACCGGCAAGATCCTCGCCCTCGCCTCCACCCCGTCCTACGACCCCTCGTCCTTCGCCGGCTACTCGGCCAAGGACGAGAAGGCGTGGGTCGCGCTGGAGAAGGACAAGGACAAGCCGAAGCTCAACCGCGCGCTCCGCGAGACCTACCCGCCCGGCTCCACGTTCAAGGTGGTCACCGCCGCCGCGGCACTGGAGTACGGCGAGGTCGACGACATCGACGCCGCGACCGACACCCCGGAGCCGTACATCCTGCCCGGCACCCGCACGCCGATGGTCAACCACGCGAGCGGCTGCGAGAACGCCAGCCTGAACGAGGCCATGCGGGTCTCCTGCAACTCGGTCTTCGCCAAGCTCGGTGACGACGTGAGCCGCGACAAGATGGTCGAGATGGCGGAGAAGTTCGGCTTCAACAACCCGGAGATCGACACCCCGGTCCGCGCCGCCGCCTCCGTCTACGACAAGAACATGAGCCGGGACGGCAACGCGCAGTCCTCCATCGGCCAGTTCAACACCGCGGCCACCCCGCTCCAGATGGCCATGGTCACGGCGGCCATCGCCAACGACGGCCGGCTGATGAAGCCGTACATGGTCGACAAGCTCGTCTCGCCGAACCTGGACGTCATCCAGCACAACGAGCCGGAGGAGATGAGCCGCCCGATCTCGCCGAAGAACGCCCAGCTCCTCCAGCAGATGATGGAGAACGTCGTCGAGAACGGCACCGGCTCCAACGCGGCGATCAGCGGCGTGACGGTCGGCGGCAAGACCGGTACCGCCCAGCACGGCGAGAACAACAGCAAGAACCCCTACGCGTGGTTCATCTCGTACGCCAAGGACGACAACGGGTCCCCCGTCGCCGTCGCTGTCGTCGTCGAGGACAGCAACGCCCGCCGCGACGACATCTCGGGTGGCGGCCTCGCGGCGCCCATCGCCAAGGCCGTGATGAAGGCGGTGCTCGACGAACAGGAGTGACGAGGATCACTCCCGACCCGCATACCTGCACATTGCGATACCGGTCGGGTATCAGCTGCCGCTACCGGGCGGATCAAGCAGTACGTGCCCGGTAGCGTATGCGCGAACAGCACACCGGCGGACCACACACGGGTGCGGTCGGGACTGACGGAGAGGGCTGGAAGGTTATGGAAGAGCCGCGTCGCCTCGGCGGCCGGTACGAACTGGGCTCGGTGCTCGGCCGTGGTGGCATGGCCGAGGTCTACCTCGCCCACGACACCCGGCTCGGCCGCACCGTCGCCGTGAAGACGCTGCGGGCCGACCTGGCCCGCGATCCGTCCTTCCAGGCCCGGTTCCGCCGTGAGGCCCAGTCGGCCGCCTCGCTCAACCACCCGGCGATCGTCGCTGTCTACGACACCGGCGAGGACATGGTGTACGACGGCGCCCCCGGCGGGGGCGCGGGGGTCTCGATCCCGTACATCGTCATGGAGTACGTCGACGGGTCGACCCTGCGTGAGCTGCTCCACTCGGGCCGCAAGCTGCTGCCCGAGCGCACGCTGGAGATGACGATCGGCATCCTCCAGGCGCTGGAGTACTCGCACCGCAACGGCATCGTCCACCGCGACATCAAGCCGGCGAACGTCATGCTGACGCGCACCGGCCAGGTCAAGGTCATGGACTTCGGCATCGCCCGTGCCATGGGCGACTCCGGCATGACCATGACGCAGACCGCGGCGGTCATCGGCACCGCGCAGTACCTCTCCCCGGAACAGGCGAAGGGCGAGCAGGTCGACGCACGCTCCGACCTCTACTCCACCGGCTGCCTCCTCTACGAGCTTCTGACCGTGCGTCCGCCGTTCGTGGGTGACTCCCCGGTGGCCGTGGCGTACCAGCACGTGCGGGAAGAGCCGCAGCCGCCCAGCAACTTCGACCCCGAGATCACGCCCGAGATGGACGCGATCGTGTTGAAGGCCCTGGTCAAGGACCCGGACTACCGCTACCAGTCCGCCGATGAGATGCGCGCCGACATCGAGGCCTGCCTCGACGGCCAGCCGGTCGCGGCGACGGCGGCGATGGGCGCGGTCGGCTACGGCGGCGGCTACGGCCCCGACGACCAGCCGACCACGGCACTGCGCCAGGCCGACCCGGCCGGCCAGACCTCGATGCTCCCGCCGGTGAATCCGGACGACGGCGGCTACGGCGGTTACGACGACCGCCCGGACCGCCGGCGCCAGAAGAAGTCGAACACCTCGACGATCCTGCTGGTGATCGCGGGCATCCTCGTCCTGATCGGCGCGGTGCTCATCGGCCGGTCGGTCTTCGGCGACAGCGCCGGCGGCAACAACGTGCCGGTACCCCAGCTGGTGGGCCTCACCCTGAAGGAGGCCGAGCGACGGGCTGAGAACGCCAAGGTCGAGGTCACCGAGGCGGGAACCGAGCGCTGCGAGCAGCCCAAGGGCAGCATCTGCCGGCAGCTTCCCAGGGACGGCGAGATGGCTCAGGGCGGGACTGTCAACGTCTTCATCTCGGAGGGCGCGCCCAAGGTCAGGGTGCCCGATGTCACCGACAAGGACGTCACCTCGGCGACCGAACTCCTCGAGGAGGACGGCTTCACGGTCGACGTCAAGGAGGTCGAGTCCGCCGAGGAGGACCCGGGCACGGTCCTCGAGCAGGACCCGCCAGGCCGGACCATGGTCGAGAAGGGCACCGAGGTCACGCTGACGGTGGCCAAGCAGGCGAAGCAGGACCTGCCTGACGTGGTGGGCCAGCAGTTCGAGACGGCGAAGAGCCAGCTGGAGATCCTCGAGTTCGAGGTGGTCCGGGTGGACGTCGACTCGCAGCAGCCCGCGAACCAGGTCGTCGGCCAGAACCCGCCGGCCGGCAAGGTCGCCAAGGGCTCCAAGGTCACCCTCCAGGTCTCCAAGGGCCCGCAGCAGACGCAGGTCGCCGTTCCCGCGGAGATCCTGGGCAAGCGGGTGGCCGAGGCCAAGCAGATCCTGGCGCAGGCCGGTTTCACGAACGTCACGATCGCCCCGGGCAACCCTCAGGACGACAACGCCCTCGTGACCGGCTCCAACCCGTCGCCCGGCACTCCCGCCGACCCGACCCAGCCGATCGTCCTCGCGACGTTCGGCGGCGGGGACGGTGGTAACAACGGCGGCAACAACGGCGGCGGCGGCTTCATCGGCGGCGGCGACGGCGACTGAGGTCCTCTCCCCGGAGCAGCGGAAAGCCCCGGCACCCCTGAGGGTGCCGGGGCTTTCCCGTGCCGTACGGGGCTCTAACGCAGCTCGGCCGGAGGCGTCCGCTTCGCGTCCACCTTCTCCGTGCGGTCCAGCTCGCCCCACACGATGTACCGGTAGTCCGAGGTGTAGACCGGCGTGCAGGTCGTCAGCGTGATGTACCGGCCGGGCTTCTTCTTGCCCGACTCCTTCGGGACCGGCTGCAGCACGTCCACGTTGTACTTCGAGGTCTTCGGGAGCGTCTTGTAGACCTTGTAGACGTACCAGGTGTCCTTCGTCTCGAAGACGATCGGGTCGCCGTCACGCAGCTTGTGGATGTTGTGGAACTTGGCGCCGTGGCCGTCGCGGTGCGCGGCCAGGGTGAAGTTGCCCTTGTCGTCCCACGGGAGCGCGGACTTGATCGGCTCGGTGTAGTAGCCGGCGATCCCGTCGTTGAGGGCCTTGGTGTCCGTGCCCTTCTTGACCAGCACCTCGCCGTTGTTCATGGCGGGTACGTGCAGGAAACCGATGCCGTCCTTGGTGTCCAGCGCACCGGGACCGCTGCTCTCCCAGCCGTCGCGCATCCGGTTGCTCTGTGCGGAGGCCTCCCGGTCGGCGAGGACGTTCGTCCACCACAGCGAGTAGGCGACGAAGAGCCCCAGCACCACGCCCGCGGTGATCAGCAGCTCTCCGAGGACACTGATGGCGCCGGCGATCCGGTTTCGTGCACGTGCCACTGCACCTGTTCCTGTCTTGAAGTGTCTGGGCCGACGTCATCAGCTGACGAGTGCGTCGGGTTTTCCCTTGCTGCGCGGCCGTTCCTCGACCATCTTGCCCCACACGATCATGCGGTAGGTACTGGTGAACTCCGGCGTGCAGGTCGTCAGCGTGATGTACCGGCCGGGCCGCGTGAAACCGGACCCCGGCGGCACGGGACCGATCACGCTCACGTTCGACGGCGAGGTCTGCGGCAGGATGCTCGTCATCTCGTACGTGTAATAGGTGTCCTGCGTCTCGACGACGATCGGGTCGCCGGGCTCCAGGTGGTTGATGTAACGGAACGGTTCGCCGTGGGTGTTGCGGTGGCCCGCGACCGCGAAGTTCCCCTGCTTGTCGTGGGGCATCGCGGTCTTGAGCTTGCCCTCGCTGTAGTGGCCCACCATGCCGCGGTCCAGGACGCCGTTCTTGTCGATGCCCTCGGCGATGGGAACCACGACGTCCAGCCGCGGGATGTAC
Source organism: Streptomyces sp. NPDC049597 (assembly GCF_040675505.1). Lineage (NCBI taxonomy): Bacteria > Bacillati > Actinomycetota > Actinomycetes > Kitasatosporales > Streptomycetaceae > Streptomyces > Streptomyces sp. NPDC049597. The sequence goes on along the minus strand of NZ_JBFAOY010000026.1, from coordinate 68,932 downwards.
ATGATGGCGAAGCCCTGGCCCGGCTCGAAGGCATCGGGTTTGCGGCCGCTGGACCACTCGTCCTGGATCTTGTTCGCCGCCTTGTCCGCCTGCTGGCCCGCCAGCACGTTCGTCCACCACAGCTGATACGTGACGAACAGCAGCATCAGCACGCCGAAGGTGATGAACAGTTCGCCGATGGCGCGGCTGGCGATGACGGCCGGACTGTCCTTCGCCGCCTTGGCCGCCCGTCTCGCCTCGACCCGCGACATCGGTTTCGCGGGCCCGGCGGGCTTCTCGGCGACTGCCGGGGCGGGCCGCCTGCGGCCCCTGCCCTTCGCCGCCCGGCGCCGATCGGCCCGGCCGGGCCCCGTCGGCACCTCGGCCGCGCGGCGCGTGTCGGACGTGCGCAGCGCCACCGTCTCGTCGTCGGTGACCGGGGCGGTGGCGGAAACCGCGGGCCCGCGGTCGTCGGCCGCGGTGCCAGGGGGCAGGGTCTCGAAGACGGCGGTCTCCGCCGGGGCCTGCCCGGTCTCGAACAGCTCCGTGTGCGGCGCGGCCTGTTCGGTCCCGGGCACCGTCGGATGCGGTGGGACCGGGGCGTGCGACGGCGTCCGTGGCCCGGCCGGTTCCGGCTCCCGTACGGGCTCGGAGCCGTACCAGTCCTGGCGGTAGCCCTCGCGGTCGTACCAGTCGACCGGCTCCCCTGCCGCCGGCGGCTCCGGGTACGGCAGGGACTGGCTGCTCTCCTGCCCCGCGGGGGCGGCCGGCGTGCGGAACCAGGGGGAAGCGTGCTCGCCCGGGGGCAGGGGGTCCGTCAAGGGGTCGTAGCCGGGCCCTGCCTCGCCCCCGTACCGCCGCCCGTCCCCCTGCTCGTGCTCGTGCCCGGGGCGCACGGCGCTCACGCCAGCGCCTTGCCCACCACCGGTGCGAGCCCTGCCGAACGCCCGACGGCTCCGGCGTCGCCGCACTGCACCAGCCAGTTGGCGAGCATGAGATGGCCGTGCTCGGTCAGGACGGACTCGGGGTGGAACTGCACACCCTCGACGGGCAGTTCACGGTGGCGCAGACCCATGATGATGCCGTCGGCGGTACGGGCGGTCACCTCGAGCTCGGCCGGCAGGTCGGCGGGCTCGGCGGCCAGCGAGTGGTAGCGCGTCGCCGTGAAGGGCGACGGCAGCCCGGCGAAGACGCCCTTGCCCTCGTGGGTGACCAGCGAGGTCTTGCCGTGCAACAGCTGGGGCGCGCGGTCGACCACGCCGCCATAGGCCACCGCCATCGACTGCATGCCCAGGCAGACGCCGAAGACGGGCACGCCCGTGGCCGCGCAGTGGCGGACCATGTCGATGCAGACACCGGCCTGTTCGGGCGCGCCCGGGCCGGGGGAGAGCAGCACGCCGTCGAATCCGTCCTGCGCGTGCTCCAGGGACACCTCGTCGTTGCGCACCACCTCGCACTCGGCGCCGAGCTGGTAGAGGTACTGGACGAGGTTGAAGACGAAGCTGTCGTAGTTGTCGACGACGAGGATGCGTGCGCTCATCGGGCCGCTCCCTCACCGTCGACCGTCACGTCGTTGAACGGGAGCAGCGGCTCCGCCCACGGGAAGACGTACTGGAACAGTACGTAGACGACCGCCAGGACCAGCACGAGCGAGATGAGCGCCCGCACCCATGCGTTCCCCGGCAGATGCCGCCAGATCCAGCCGTACATGCCGTCCCTTTCCGTTCGGTACGGCACCAGACTAAAGGGCGGCGGGGGCCGCGGGGGTCAGCTGTGGAAAGCCCGCGGTTCGCCGTGGGTCACAGGCCGCGTCGCGTCGAGCCGCGCCCAGACGACGAGCCGGTGGCTGCTGCCCCACTCCGGCTCGCACGTGGTCAGCGTCAGATAGCGGCCCGGTCCGTCGAATCCGGCGGCGTCGGCCTCGACCGGATCCGGCACGGGCGCGATGACGCCGATGTCGGTGGGCAGCGTGCGGTAGGGGGCCTTCACGATCCGGTAGGTGAACGCCGTCGTGCCCTCCGTCAGCACGACGGCGTCCCCCGCGCGCAGGCGGGGGAAGTCCTTGAAGGGGTCGCCGTACGTGCGACGGTGGCCGGCGACCGCGAAGTTGCCCGTCTCGCCCAGGGCGGCGGTCCCCGCGTAGTGCCCGAGCCCCTTCTTGAGGACCTCCGTGCCGGTGCCCTCGAGGACCGGCCAGTGCCAGTCCTTCCCGAAGCGCGGGATGTGCATGACCGCGAAGGGCTTCCCGGGCTCGTACTCCTCGGGAGCGGCCGGCCTCGTGCGGTCGGGCGAGGGAGTCGCCACCGGGGCCCCGGCCCAGCTGTCCCGCAGCCGGTCGATCTGTCCTTCCGTCGCGCCCTCGGCCTCGACACCGGTCCAGAAGATCACGTAGAGGACGAACAGCACGATCAACGTGCCCGCGGTGATGCACAGTTCGCTGAAGGTCCGTACCAGCAGCCGCACTTTCACGTGCACCCCCAGGCTCCACCGACCGGGCGGCGCCCTCCGGGCGGCCTGAGCGCTAGCCGGCGGGCTTCGCGTAGTGGAGATCCACTGTGCCCGAGTAACCGGGAAGAGTCACCCGCTCGTCCTCGTCCACTTTCCAGCCGAGGCCGTATGCCTCCACGTACAGCTGGTAGTTCTGGATCGCGGGTGACTTCGCGAGCGCCTTCTTGAGCGCTTCCTGGTCACCGACAGCGGTGATCTTGTAAGGCGGAGAGTAGACGCGCCCCTGGAGGATCAGCGTGTTGCCCACGCACCGTACGGCGCTGGTGGAGATCAGCCGCTGGTCCATGACCCGGATGCCCTGGGCGCCGCCCTGCCACAGCGCGTTGACCACGGCCTGCAGGTCCTGCTGGTGGATGACCAGGTCGTTGGCCTGGGGTTCGGGGTAGCCGGGAGCGGCCTGCGCGTTCGGCGGGGCGTCGTCGAGCGTGACGGTCACGGCCCTGCCGCTCAGCCTCTCGGTGCCCGCGGACTCCTCCAGGGCCTTGAGCCTGGCGTCCTCGGCCTCGGTCGAGCCGTCGTCGCGCTGGGCGAGTGCGTCGACGTCGTCGCGTACGGCCGCGGTGGACTCCTCGAGGTCGCCGTTGTCGGCGCTGCGCTGCTTGATCAGGTCGGAGAGCTTCAGCAGGGAGTCGTCGGTGCGCAGATCCGTGCCCTTGGCGGTGTTGAAGCTCGTGACGAAGATCAGCCCGGCGAGGGCGAAAACGGCAGCCGTGAGCAGCCGGACGGGCCGCCACCTGCTGCGGCGAACCGCCCCTTGCGGGGAGTCGGCAGAATTGCGCAACGTACCCTTATCTCCTTCGGCACCGCGGAAGCACTACGCTAACGGACGCCCGGGGGAGCCGATGGTCCCCCTCGCGCCGGCCCCGGCGCCAGCCACAGTTACCTGCGCGGTCACGCAAGCGCATCGACAGGAGAGTCCCTCGTGCCGAAGTCACGTATCCGCAAGAAGGCCGACTTCACGCCGCCGCCGGCCTCGAAGCAGGCCACGAACATCAAGCTGACCAGCCGTGGCTGGGTCGCGCCGGTGATGCTCGCGCTGTTCCTGATCGGACTCGCCTGGATCGTTCTCTTCTACGTGACCGAGGGCGAGCTGCCGGTCAAGAGCTTCGGCAACTGGAACATCGTCGCGGGCTTCGGCTTCATCGCCGCGGGCTTCGGTGTCTCCACGCAGTGGAAGTAGCGTCCGCGCCGTCGGCCGTCAAGCCCTGCCCTGAGTTATCCACACGGTTGTCCACAGCAGGGGAAAAGGTCAGACGATCTGTGGATAACCCTCCGGACGTTGACGCCGATGTGACTGCTTCGGCCAGGCCGGTGAAGCCAAAGCCCCCTCGCCCCGACCGGGAATTCCCAGGTCAGGGGCGGGGGGCACGCTTGTTCCCCACAGCATGCACAAGATCCGCCACTCGCTGTGGACAACTTTGGGGAAAGATGCCGCCGCGGGTCAGGTGAGCGCGAGGGTCCGCGCCACGACGACCACGAGAGAGGCCAGCAGGACGAGCCCGCACACGCCGAACTGGACCGGGGTGCGCCGCTTGCCCGGCGGGGCGTGGACGAGCCCGTAGGCGAGGGCCGCCCCGGCGATCAGACCGCCGACGTGGGCCTGCCAGGCGATGCCCGGCCAGAAGAAGGTGATCACCAGGTTGATCGCCAGCAGGGCGACGACCGGGCGCATGTCGTAGCGCAGCCGGCGCATGAGGACCATGGTGGCGCCGAGGAGGCCGAAGATCGCGCCGGAGGCCCCCAGCGAACCCTGCCCCGGATCGGCCAGCAGATACGTGAGCGCGCTGCCGGCCAGCCCGGAGATCAGATACAGGGCCAGATACCGGGCGCGGCCGAGAGCCTGCTCGAGCGGACCGCCCAGCCACCACAGACCCAGCATGTTGAACGCGATGTGCCAGATCTCCTGGTGCAGGAACATCGACGTCACGAGGCGGTACCACTCGCCCTCGGCGACGCCCTCGGCGGGCAGGAACGGCGCGGGCGGCCACTGGCCGACCAGGGCAAGCGCGTCCACCAGGCGGTCGTTCACCGCGCCCAGGACGAACACCACGAGGTTGATCGCCAGCAGTACCTTCGTCACCAGGCGCGGATCCGCCGCGACCGTCCCGCCCGCGATCGTGCGCGGCCGGTTCGCGTCGGGCGCGTGGCCCGTGCCCGACCCGGTGCGGACACAGTCCGGGCACTGGAAGCCGACCGAGGCGCTGATCATGCACTCCGTGCAGATCGGACGCTCGCAGCGGGTGCAGCGGATGCCCGTCTCGCGGCCCGGGTGCCGGTAGCAGCCGGGCAGGCCATGGGTGTCCTGCGGCTCCTGCGGACTGCCTGGCGCCTGGTCCATGAGGTCCCCTCGTCTGGTGGGCTCGCGACACCGCCCTGCCCATCCTTACGGACGGACAGGGCGAAAAGGTTCCCGTACGGGAATCCCGCGGGGTCAGCTCTGGCGCTTCTCCACGACGACCGACTCGATGACGACGTCGTTGAGCGGACGGTCGGTGCGCGGGTTGGTCCGGGTGGCCGCGATGGCGTCCACGACCTTCCTGCCGGCGTCGGTCGAGACCTCGCCGAAGATGGTGTGCTTGCGCGTCAGCCACGCGGTCGGCGCCACGGTGATGAAGAACTGCGAGCCGTTGGTGCCCGGGCCGGCGTTGGCCATGGCCAGCAGGTACGGCTTGTCGAAGGCCAGCTCCGGGTGGAACTCGTCGGCGAACTCGTAGCCCGGGCCGCCGGTGCCGTTGCCCAGGGGGTCACCGCCCTGGATCATGAAGCCGCTGATCACCCGGTGGAAGACGGTCCCGTCGTACAGCTTGTCGGTGGACTTCTTACCGGTACCCGGGTGGACCCATTCGCGCTCGCCGGTCGCGAGTTCGACGAAGTTCTTCACCGTCTTGGGGGCGTGGTTCGGCAGAAGCCGGATCTCGATGTCGCCTTGGTTGGTCTTCAGGGTGGCGTAAAGCTGCTCGGCCACGGTCTGCCTTCCGTAAGTCTTCTCTGACGTCCCCCGATCCTCGCACGGCGGGGCGGCGTAGACGGAAAGGCGGCGGGTAGCCGTCGCACAGGCGCGCTTCGGCCCGAACGGTGACATGGACGTCCGCAAGGTCCCGAGATGACCCGGATGCCCGCCCCGCATGCCGGGGGAGCGCTCAACAGGCATGATTTTCAATCGGGTGGAAAGGCGGAACTTTGCCCAACTGGGGACAAACCCCAGGCCCACCAGAACGCCACCGAGGAGGAGGATCCCGTGACCCGCATGGACAGCGTGCGCGCCGCGACCGGTACGGCGAAGGAGAGCGTGCTGCACGCCGCGGAAGTGGTGGCGCCCTACGCCGGCACGGCCAAGGACCAGGCCACGCTCTATGCGCGCGAAGCCCGCGTACGGCTCGCGCCAAAAGTCTCCAAGGCCGCTGCTCAGGCCCGTGTTCAGTACGGCGCGCGTGTGGCGCCGCATGTGCCGCCCAAGGTCGACCGGGCCGCGCACCGGGCTGCTGTACAGGCCCGGAGGGCCGCGCGTCAGGCGGCTGACTACACCGTTCCGCGTGTCGGGCACGCGATGGCCGTCGCCCAGCCCGTGGGGGCGGAGGCCGCGGCCCGTTCTGCTGCCGCTCTGGCCGCTCTGCGCGGACAGGTGACGGCGAAGGAGATCAGGAAGCTTGTGAGGAAGCACGAACGGCGGTCCAGGGCCGGACGTGTCTTCAAGGGTGTCGCGGTGGTGGGCGTACTGGCCGGCGGCGCCTTCGCCGCCTGGAAGTGGTGGGACAAGCAGGCGAACCCGGACTGGCTGGTGGAACCGCCCGCAGCCACGGAGGCCCCGCTGTCGTCCGTCGACGGCAGTACCCCGTCCGATCTCGATCCCGAGGTCCGGATGAAGCAGGACGATGCGGAGTCGGCGGACCGCGACGAGAATCGCTGAACGTGTCCCGTCCTCGTGGGCGGTGGCGCCGGGAGAGAAGGACGCTCCCGGCGCCTCACGCCGCTACGGCGTAGGACGAACGGGCCGGAGCGGCGGCCGGGGCACCGGTCGCGGGGCGTGCGGTGAGCGTCGTGCGGGCCGTCCGCCGGGAGCCGGCCGGGTGCGCCGCGTCGGCGGGGGCGGCGGCGGAGGAGACCGCCGGCGTGGCATCGGCCTCGGTCATGTCGGCAGCCTCAGCTTCGAGCGCGCGCAGGTGCCTGGTGGCCGGGGAGGCGCCATGGGCCTCGGCGCCGATGCGCTGCTTCATCGTGGGCGGCAGCGACCGGCCCCGGGCTGTGGGAAGCCAGCGTGTCGTGGCCGCCCTCCTCTTCTGCGCCGGCAGGACGGCGACGGAGGCCTGCGGACGGGCCTTCACCGGCTCGTCGGGCGTCCGGGCGGCGGGCTGCGACGCGGCAGCGGCGGCGGTGGTGAGCCCCACCGAGGCAAGCAGTGCGAAGAACGCGGTGAGGAACGCGGTCCACAGATTCCTGACCTTGAAGGCGGCCATGACCCCTCGCTTTCGGGTTGAGCGCTTTACATACCTTTCTCATGATGTGTACGCATCTCGAGGAGTGTGGGAGCGACGCCGTTCCCGCGCAGTTCTTCGGATGAACACCACCCGTGTGGCCCATCCCGCGACGCCGTGGACGGGCCGCGCACGAGATGCGCGGGACGACGCGGTCGTGTAGCGCGTGTCCCTCAGGGGCCTCCCCGCCCCGGTTCCTGCTGATCAGCGGCCACGCCGCCCCGCGCCTGCCAGGCAGAGATCGGCCGGACTCCGGTGCGGCGGCGTCCTCGCCGCGCAGGTGCCCCATGCGTGCGACGGTGTGCAGGGCCCCACGAGCCGGACGGAGCATCCGGCGACGCACGGCCGCGGAGTTGCTCCCGGCGCCCTCAGGGAGTTCGGTCCCCCCTCATGCGGCCGTTCGTGACGAGCCTGCTCCTCGACGGGGTCGCCGGACGACGGGCGCCTCGCTGCCCGCCGGGACCGCCGCGCCCCATGAAAAACTCCCCTGATCCGCGTTTTCGCAGATCAGGGGAGTCTTGTGAGGTTGTGGAGCCTAGGGGAGTCGAACCCCTGACATCTGCCATGCAAAGACAGCGCTCTACCAACTGAGCTAAGGCCCCGGGAAAGGTGACCATGACCGAGAGGCACGCTCCTCGGTCACCGTCGCGCACCAGAGTACCGGGTCACCCCCGTGATTCTGCAAAAGGATTGGGACTCCCGATGGGACTCCCGGTCCCTGGACACGCTCCGTAAGATGCACCACGAGGTTCGCAGCAGCGAAGCCGCTTTGGGGAAGCGATGGGGAGACGCAATGGACGCAGCGCAGCAGGAGACGACCGCAAGAGCCCGGGAACTGCAGCGCAGCTGGTACGGGGAGCCGCTGGGGGCGCTCTTCCGCAGGCTGATCGACGACCTCGGTCTCAACCAGGCGAGGCTCGCGGGCGTACTCGGTCTGTCGGCTCCGATGCTCTCCCAGCTGATGAGCGGCCAGCGTGCCAAGATCGGCAACCCCGCTGTGGTCCAGCGCGTCCAGGCACTGCAGGAGCTGGCGAGTCAGGTGGCCGACGGCAGTGTGAGCGCCGTGGAGGCCACGGCCCGGATGGAGGAGATCAAGAAGTCGCAGGGCGGCTCTGTCCTCACCGGCACGAGCCAGTCCACGGGCACGTCCGGGGCGCCGACCGTGCGCCGCGTCGTGCGTGAGATCCAGTCGCTGCTGCGCTCGGTCGCGGCGGCGGGCGACATCATCGATGCGGCGGACTCACTCGCCCCCGCCCACCCCGAACTGGCAGAGTTCCTCCGGGTGTACGGCGCCGGGCGCACCGCCGACGCGGTCGCCCACTACGAGTCGCACCAGAGCTGAACGAGGCGGACGTCGCCGCAAGGGAACCGGGAGCTGGCGCAGCACAATGGGTGAGGTCTTCGCTGGTCGGTACGAACTGATCGACCCGATCGGACGCGGCGGTGTCGGAGCCGTCTGGCGCGCCTGGGACCACCGGCGCCGACGCTATGTGGCGGCGAAGGTTCTGCAGCAGAGCGACGCCCACACCCTGCTCCGCTTCGTGCGCGAGCAGGCGCTGCGGATCGATCACCCGCACGTCCTGGCCCCGGCCAGCTGGGCCGCGGACGACGACAAGGTCCTGTTCACCATGGACCTGGTGAGCGGCGGGTCGCTGGCGCACGTCATCGGCGACTACGGCCCGTTGCCCCCGCGCTTCGTCTGCACCCTGCTCGATCAGCTGCTGTCCGGACTCGCCGCGGTGCACGCGGAGGGGGTCGTGCACCGCGACATCAAGCCGGCCAACATCCTGATGGAGGCCACCGGAACGGGCCGGCCGCACCTGCGGGTCTCCGACTTCGGCATCTCCATGCGCAAGGGTGAGCCGCGGCTGACCGAGACCAACTATGTGGTGGGTACGCCCGGTTACTTCGCGCCCGAGCAGATGATGGGCGCGGAGCCGGACTTCACCGCCGATCTGTTCGCCGTCGGTCTCGTCGGGCTGTATCTCCTGCAGGGCCAAAAGCCCGACTCCCAGGCGCTGATCGAGCACTTCGCCAACCACGGCACCCCGAGCGCCCCCCAGGGCATTCCCGAGCCGCTGTGGCAGGTGCTCGCCGGGCTGCTGCAACCCGATCCGCAGGCCCGCTTCCGTACGGCCACTGGCGCGCGCAAGGCACTCACCTCCGCCGTGGAGATGCTGCCCGAGGCCACGGCCGACGAGGAGCCGGTCGAGATCTTCGACCAACTCGGGTCGCTGCCCGCCGGCTTCGGCCCGAATGGGCCCGAGTCCGCCGAGGACACGCCCCGGCAGGCGCCGTCCGCCGCCCCTGCCTCGCAGCCCGCCCCGGCCTCGCAGACGGGCAGCTTCCACCTGGCCCCGCCCCCGCAGCAGCCCTCCCCACCGCAGTCGCACGCGGTCCAGCCCGCCGCTCCGGCCGCCGTGCCGGTCCCGCCGGATTCCACGCCGAGCCCGGTCCCCGCTGCCGTACCGGCGCATCCCGTCTCCCCCCACCACGCGCCGACGCAGGAGCAGCCCTCCCAGGCCCTTACCGCTCCTGTGCCGTACGAACAGCCTTCCACCCGGGCCTACACCGCCCCGCGCCAGCAGGTTCCCGATTCCGCCGCGCGGAACTCCGGGGCCCTTCCTTCCGCCGCCCAGAAGAGGCCGGGACCGCCCCCGAAGGTCGCGGTCCCGGTTCTGATCGTCGCTCTGCTGTGCTTCACCGTCGGCATCTGGGCGCTCACCCAGACCTGAGCCGGCACCGCCGCACTCCCGCCTACCGGCCGGGCGGCGGTCCGTACTGCCCGTAGCCGTAGCCGTAGCCGTAGCCCTGGCCGGGCGGTCCCTGCGGGGGCTGCGCGTGCGGGTTCTGCGGCGGCTGCGCGCCCGGGTACCCGTAGCCAGGCGGCGGGCCGTACGCGGCGGCCGCCGGCGCCTCCTGCGCCTGGACGGCATGGACCGCCTGGGACTGCTGGGGCGCCGGCGCGTGTCCCTGTGCCGGGACGGCGGCCGGGCCCTCCGCGGCCCCGCCCCGCCGCCGTGCGAGCAGTGTCCATACGACGAGCCCCACCACCAGGACGGTCCCCGCGCCGATCCCCGCCGCCGCGACGACCGCCATCGTGCCGCTCTTCTCCGCGGCGTCGGCGTTCTTGCCGCTGCCGGCAGCGGCCAGGTCGTCCTCGGTGACCTGGAAGTCGCCCGCCGGACCGTCGTAGGCGGGCCCTGTGCTGGGCTGACCGGTCACGTTCACGCGCAGCGTCAGCTGCAGCGGGTTCTCGCCGAACGCCTCGGCCATCTCCGGGCTCAGCGTGACCGAGAGGTAGTACCAGCCGGCGAACCGCATGGCGGCCGCACTGGTGTCGGAGTCGTAGCGGTTCTCGTAGGCGACCGGCGGCAGCGGGTCGAGGGCCATGGACTTCTGCTTGCCGTCGTAGTAGACGCTGCTGTCCTCGTCCACCAGGCCCCGGGCCGGGTTGTGCAGGGCCACCGTCATGGCGTTGCCGACGCTCTCGCGGGCGTCACCCGAAGGGCTGTTGCCGATGTCGGCGCTGACGAACAGCTGCTGTCCCCAGTCCACCGGCACCCGGTAGAAGAGGGTCCGGCCGGGCGCGATCTCGTCCTGCCACTCGCCCTGTTCGAGGCTGGTCGCGTCGTGGAAGCCGGTGCCTCCGGCCCGCTTCTGCGGACCGCCGCCCGGCACCGCGGGCGAAGCCGACGGCCAGTTCTCCCTCGCCTCCGTGGGCGCGGCCTTCTTCAACCCGGGCTCGGTCAGGAAGCGGATCTCCACATCCCACGGCTCGGGTGTCGACGTGGCCTCGCTCGTACGCTCCAGGAGGACGTAGTACGCCCCCGCTTCCTGGCAGCTGGTGCCGTCCTCCTCGATCCGCCGGGTCGCGTAGTCGGCGACAGGGCGGGCGTACGTCGCCGATCCGAACGTGGCCTCACCGTCGCTGCACTCGGAGCCCGACCGGTCCTCGATGCTGACTTCGAGCTTGTCGGCGTAGGCGACCTTCGTCCCCAGCTTGGGGACGGCCACCGCCGAGACGTAGGCGTTGGACGCGGCGTCGAGGTCGATCCGGTAGTAGCGCTTCTCGCCCGGCTTGATGCTGTCCTTGTACGTCGAACCGGCGGTGAGTTCCGGGCCGTTGCTGTTGACCGGCGTGCCCTGGACGGGCTTCGCCTCGTCGTCGAACGTGTACGGGCTCGGTTCGCCCGCCGCCCACGCCTGCCCCGGCAGCGCCGCCACGGCGCACATCGCCGCCATCGCGGCCAGCGTCACCCGGCCCCTGCCGCGCTGCCTCTTCACGCGTTTCTCCCTGTGGTCGATGAGTCCGACGAGCCCGCCGCCGGGCTCGGCCCGCCGGACGGGCCGGTGGCCGCCGTGGCCCTGCGCCGCAGCAGGGCGACCGCCACGGCCGCGACCAGGACGGCGCCGCCGCCCGCCGCCGCGGCGATCGCGACGCCGGACCATCCTGCCCCGTCGGCGCCCGCGCTGTCTGCGCGGGCGGGCGAATCACCCTTCTTGTCCCTCTGTTCGCCCGGACCGCCCGCAGGCAGGGGTGCGTCGCGCTGCGGCCCGGCCTGCCGGTCGCCGAGAACGGCCACGCGGGCCCGAGGGCACGACTCACCGGTGCCGGCGCCGACCGGCGCCCGCGCCGGGGTGACGATCTGGGTGGCGCCGTGGGACCGCGCCGCCGACGAACCGTTCAGGACCGGCCCGTTGGAGAACTTCCCGTCGCGGCGCAACTGCTGTCCCCGGCCCGGCTCTTCCGCTCGACGACGAGCCGGAAGCGGTCCGCCCGGTCGCAACGCCCCGAAGCCTTCCGGCCGGGCATGCGCCCGACGGCAGGAGTGAGCGCGGCCGACAGCACCGTCCGCGGGCTCGGGAAGGGTGCTCGGCAGCCTTCTGGGGCGACGCGCCGATGGGAGCGTCCTCCTTGAGCCGCAGGGCCTGTACGGCCCGCTTCAGGGCCGCCCTGCCGAGGGGCCGCACAGACGGTGCGGACCGTGTGCCGGTGCACCCCTTGGGCCTGCCTTCCCCCGAGAGCTCCCACGTGGCCGGCTCCGCCGTGTCCAGCGCCGCGCCGATCGTCACCACCGATGTCACGCGCGACCCCATCCCACGACTCATGTTTGCTCTCGCAAGCTAACGATTTGCCGCAGCGAACTCAAGGGCATTGCGTCACGGTCGCGCCACAGCCCGCAGTCAGCCGCCCGGCGCGCTACCGGCCCTCGCAGCACGAAGCCCCGGCCGCTTCCGCGGCCGGGGCCCATGATCCAAGGACTGCGTCTCACACACCCGAACCTGCGGGCACGGAGTCGGTCGCCTCCGTCCACAGATCCTGCTCGGCGCGATCCGCCTGGATCTGGCGGTACACGAGGAGCCCGCCGATGGCGGCCAGTGCGACCAGGAGAAGCTTCTTCACCGCGCGACCTCGTCTTTCCTTGACGTATGAGGACTTCTGGCGCCCGACTATACACACCGACCGATACCGATCGGTGACCTACGGGCCGCCCCCGAGACCCGGCCCCGCCTCAACTGGGGGCCGCGGCAAAGCGATCGGCCCGGCCGCCGCCGGGGGCCGCGCCGATCATGGACGGTGCGCCCCGACCGGGCAAGCAGAAGGCCCCCAACCGGATCCGGCTGGGGGCCTGTGCACTGTGGGGCTAACAGGATTTGAACCTGTGGCCTCATCCTTATCAGGGATGCGCTCTAACCAACTGAGCTATAGCCCCTCCGCGCTGCGCGCTGACCTCTGAAGATTAGCGCACACGCGGTGCAGCGCCAAAATCGGATTCCGGGGACCCGGCTCCGGCGCTACTCGTCCTCGGCGAGCGTGAGCTCCACACCGCCCACAAATCCGGCGGAGAGGTTGTAGATGAAGGCCCCGAGGGTGGCCAGCGCTGTGGCGAGCACCACATCGATCACCGCGATGACCGAGGTGAAGATGAGCACCCGCGGCAGCGACAGGAACGACTGGAGATCGAAGCCGTTGCTCTCGTTGGAGCCGGTGGCCTCGCTGATCGTCCCGCCGACCGTCGAGAAGACGCCCATCGCGTCCATGACCATCCACAGCACCGCGGCCGCGACCACGGTGCAGATGCCCAGGGCGATGGACAGCAGGAAGCTGACCTTCATCACCGACCACGGGTCGGCCTTCGCCACCCGCAGCCGTGCCTTGCGCGTACGCGGTGTCGTACTGGCACCCGTACGCGGCCGGCGCACCGCCGAGGCGGACTGACCGCCCTGGGCGCCGCCCGGCGAGGGATACGCCTGAGGCGGGTGGTACGCCTGTCCGGGCTGGGCGGGAGCGGGCTGCTCGCCGCCGAACATCTGGTGAGGGGGCTGAGGCCCCCGGGTGTCCGTCACTGTGGCCCCCTGGGAGTCCGCGGCAGGGCCACGGGCACCGTTCGCTCCGGAAGCGGCCGCTCCGGCGCCCGTGGCTCCACTCACGCTCTACTCCTCGTGCTCCCCTGCCGAGGACGGAGTGCCCTCGGCTGCCGACTCGGCCGGCTCGTCGCCGTCCGCCTCGGTCCCGTCGACCTCTTCGGCCTCGCGACCTGCCTCGGCGTTGCGAGCGATCCCGACCACGGCATCGCGCTTGCCCAGGTTGATCAGTTGGACGCCCATGGTGTCACGGCCCGTCTCCCTGACTTCATTGACTCGCGTGCGAATCACGCCGCCACCGAGCGTGATGGCGAGGATCTCGTCGGTCTCCTCGACCACCAGCGCGCCCACGAGCGATCCGCGGTCCTCCACGATCTTCGCGGCCTTGATACCGAGGCCGCCGCGACCCTGGACGCGGTACTCGTCGACGGCCGTCCGCTTCGCGTACCCGCCGTCGGTGGCGGTGAACACGAACGTACCGGGCCGGACGACATTCATCGAGAGCAGTTCGTCGCCCTCACGGAAACTCATGCCCTTGACACCGGAGGTCGCGCGTCCCATCGGGCGCAGCGCCTCGTCGGTCGCGGTGAACCGGATCGACTGCGCCTTCTTGCTGATGAGCAGCAGATCGTCCTCGGCGGACACCGGCTCGGCACCGATCAGTTCGTCGTCGGCGCCGCTCTCGGTCTCGCGGAGGTTGATCGCGATGACACCGCCCGACCGCGGGGAGTCGTAGTCCTTCAGCGGGGTCTTCTTCACCAGACCCGCCTTGGTGGCGAGCACCAGGTACGGCACGGCCTCGTAGTCGCGGATCGCGAGGATCTCGGCGATCCGCTCGTCCGGCTGGAAGGCCAGCAGGTTGGCGACGTGCTGACCGCGCGCGTCACGGCCGGCGTCCGGCAGCTCGTACGCCTTGGCCCGGTAGACCCGGCCCTTGTTGGTGAAGAACAGCAGCCAGTGGTGGGTGGTGGAGACGAAGAAGTGGTCGACGATGTCGTCTTCCTTCAGCTTCGTGCCGCGCACGCCCTTGCCGCCGCGCTTCTGCGAGCGGTAGTCGTCGGTCTTCGTACGCTTCACATAGCCGCCACGCGTGATCGTGACGACGATGTCCTCCTCGGCGATCAGGTCCTCGATGGACATGTCGCCGTCGAAGGGCACCAGCTTGGAGCGGCGGTCGTCGCCGAACTTCTCGACCAGCGCGGCAAGTTCGTCGCTGATGATCGCGCGCTGCTTCTCCGGCGAGGCGAGGATCGCGTTGTACTCGTTGATCTTCGCCTGGAGTTCGTCGTGCTCCTGGATGATCTTCTGGCGCTCCAGGGCGGCGAGCCGGCGCAGCTGCATCTCGAGGATCGCGTTGGCCTGGATCTCGTCGATCTCCAGCAGGCCCATCAGGCCCTCGCGCGCCACCTCGACGGTGTCGCTGCGCCGGATCAGCGCGATGACCTCGTCGATCGCGTCGAGCGCCTTGAGCAGACCGCGCAGGATGTGCGCCCGCTCCTCGGCCTTGCGCAGGCGGAACCTGGTGCGGCGGACGATGACCTCGACCTGGTGCGTCACCCAGTGGCGGATGAACGCGTCCAGGGACAGCGTGCGCGGCACCCCGTCGACGAGGGCGAGCATGTTGGCGCCGAAGTTCGTCTGCAGGTCGGTGTGCTTGTAGAGGTTGTTCAGCACGACCTTGGCGACCGCGTCGCGCTTCAGCACGATGACCAGGCGCTGGCCGGTGCGCGAGGACGTCTCGTCACGGACGTCCGCGATGCCGCCGATCTTGCCGTCCTTCACGAGGTCGGCGATCTTCTGCGCGAGGTTGTCCGGGTTGACCTGGTACGGAAGCTCCGTGACCACCAAGCACTGGCGGTTCTGGATCTCCTCGACCTCGACGACGGCCCGCATCGTGATGGAGCCGCGACCGGTGCGGTACGCCTCCTCGATGCCCTTGCGGCCGACGACCAGGGCGCCGGTCGGGAAGTCCGGGCCCTTGATCCGCTCGATCAGGGCGTCGAGCAGCTCCTCGTGCGTGGCCTCCGGGTGCTCCAGCGCCCACTGGGCGCCGGCCGCGACCTCGCGGAGGTTGTGCGGCGGGATGTTGGTGGCCATGCCGACGGCGATACCGGCGCTGCCGTTGATCAGCAGGTTCGGGAAGCGCGCCGGCAGGACCGTCGGCTCCTGGTTGCGGCCGTCGTAGTTGTCCTGGAAGTCGACGGTCTCCTCGTCGATGTCCCGGAGCATCTCCATGGCCAGCGGCATCATCTTGCACTCGGTGTACCGCATGGCCGCGGCCGGGTCGTTGCCCGGGGAACCGAAGTTGCCGTTGGAGTCCACCAGCGGCATGCGCATCGACCACGGCTGGGCCAGGCGGACCAGGGCGTCGTAGATCGAGGTGTCGCCGTGGGGGTGGTACGTGCCCATGACGTCACCGACGACACGGGCGCACTTGTAAAAGCCCTTCTCGGGGCGGTAACCGCCGTCGTACATCGCGTACAGCACGCGGCGGTGGACGGGCTTGAGACCGTCCCGCACGTCCGGCAGCGCGCGCGAGACGATGACGGACATCGCGTAGTCGAGGTAGGAGCGCTGCATCTCCGTCTCGAGCCCGACGGGCTCGACACGCATGGCGAGAGGCTCTTCCTCTTCGGTGGTGACAGGGGTGTTCTCGTCGGCCATTGCTGGTCTTCAGTCCTTTCGTGCGGTACTCAGCTGAGACCGACTCAGATGTCGAGGAAGCGGACGTCCTTGGCGTTGCGCTGGATGAACGAGCGCCGCGCCTCCACGTCCTCGCCCATGAGCACCGAGAACAGGTCGTCGGCCTGCGCCGCGTCGTCCAGCGTGACCTGGCCGAGCACGCGGTGCTCCTGGTCCATGGTGGTGACGCGCAGCTCCTCGGCGTTCATCTCGCCGAGGCCCTTGAAGCGCTGGATCGAGTCCTCCTTGATGCGCTTGCCCGCCTGCTTGCCGAGCTCCACGAGTGCGTCGCGCTCGCGGTCGGAGTAGGCGTACTCGAAGTCGTCCCGGCCCCACTTGATCTTGTACAGCGGGGGCCGGGAGAGGAAGACGTGGCCGGCCTCGACCAGCGGCCGCATGAAGCGGAACAGGAACGTCAGCAGCAGGGTGTTGATGTGCTGGCCGTCGACGTCGGCGTCCGCCATGAGAATGATCTTGTGGTAGCGGAGCTTCTCGATGTCGAAGTCCTCGTGGACCCCGGTGCCGAAGGCCGAGATCAGCGCCTGGACCTCGGTGTTCTGCAGGATCTTGTCGATCCGCGCCTTCTCCACGTTCAGGATCTTGCCTCGGATGGGCAGGATGGCCTGGTACATCGGGTTGCGGCCGGACTTGGCCGAGCCGCCGGCGGAGTCACCCTCGACGATGAAGATCTCGCACTTGGTCGGGTCGTTGGACTGGCAGTCGCTCAGCTTGCCCGGCAGCGACGCCGACTCCAACAGGCCCTTGCGGCGGGTCAGATCGCGCGCCTTGCGGGCCGCGACCCGGGCGGTGGCCGCCTGGATCGCCTTGCGCACGATGTCCGCGGCCTCGTTGGGGTTGCGGTCGAACCAGTCGGTCAGGTGTTCGTGAACGACCTTCTGCACGAAGGTCTTCGCCTCGGTGTTGCCCAGCTTGGTCTTGGTCTGGCCCTCGAACTGCGGCTCGCCGAGCTTGACCGAGATGATCGCGGTCAGACCCTCGCGCACGTCCTCGCCGGAGAGGTTGTCGTCCTTCTCGCGCAGCAGCTTCTTGTCACGCGCGTACCGGTTGACCAGACCCGTCAGAGCGGCCCGGAAGCCCTCCTCGTGGGTGCCGCCCTCGTGCGTGTGGATGGTGTTCGCGAAGGAGTACACGCCCTCCGTGTACTGCGAGTTCCACTGCATCGCGATCTCGACCGAGAGCATCCGCTCCTTGTCCTCGGCCTCGATGTCGATGACCGTGGGGTGGATGAGGTCACCCTTGCGGCTGTTGAGGTACTTGACGAAGTCGACGATGCCGCCTTCGTAGTAGTACTTCACGGTGCGGGCCGGCTGCTCCTCGACCGTCTCGGCGGAGGCGTCCGCGTCGTCGGCGCGCATGGTCGCCTTCGCGGACTCGCGCTCGTCGGTCAGCGTGATCGTCAGGCCCTTGTTGAGGAAGGCCATCTCCTGGAAGCGCCGCGACAGGGTCTCGAAGGAGTACTCGGTCGTCTCGAAGACGTCCGGGTCGGCCCAGAACGTCACGGTGGTGCCGGAGTCCTCGACGGCCTCGTGCTTGGCCAGGGGCGCGGTGGGCACCCCCTGCTTGTACTCCTGGGTCCACCGGTAGCCGTCGCGCTTGATGTCCACCGAGACCTTGGTCGACAGCGCGTTCACGACGGAGACGCCGACGCCGTGCAGACCGCCGGAGACGGCGTAGCCGCCGCCGCCGAACTTGCCGCCGGCGTGCAGCACGGTCAGGACGACCTCGACGGCCGGCTTCTTCTCGACGGGGTGGATGTCGACGGGGATACCGCGTCCGTTGTCCACCACCCGGACCCCGCCGTCGGCGAGGATCGTGACGTCAATGGTGTCCGCGTGCCCGGCCAGGGCCTCGTCGACGGAGTTGTCGACGACCTCCTGCACCATGTGGTGCAAACCACGCTCGCCGGTCGAGCCGATGTACATGCCGGGGCGCTTGCGGACCGCGTCCAGACCCTCGAGGACGGTGATCGCGCTGGCGTCGTACGAGGAGCTTGCCTCGCCGTTCCCACCGGCAGCAGTGGACGGGGTGTTCTCGTTGGGGTTGCCGGAATCGGCCACGAAGCGCCCTTTCTGGCACAGCACAAGCCGCTCTCCGGGCTAGCGGGACCGGCTGCGTCGTTCGGCATCTAATCGACGTGTCCCGCGAGATACGCGGGATTGTCCACCAGTCTACCGGTACCGGCGACACGAATGGGGGTTTGCCGGTAGCTGAGTCCGCATGTGCCGCCCTGAACCGCCTCCGTCCGACTCCCCATATGCGGGAAGGGGCTCCAAGAGGCTCACACGGGCTTTGAGAGCTTCGGGCTGTCAACCTCCGGCTACCCTGAGGGACACCTCGGACGTACCGTCCGGTTTCCCCTGTCCCGGCAGCCGCGCGAACGGGGCCGGATCAGCCGTACGTGTCCCCCGGGCCCGTGCTTCCGGGCGCCCGCAGCGGACCGAACCGGCGCTGCGGCCCACCGGGGCCCAGCACCTTGATCACCCGGACCGTGCCGTGCCCCAGATCCTCGTTCAACCGCGCCACGAGCCGCGGAGCCAGCAGCCGAAGCTGCGTCGCCCATGCCGTGGAGTCGCACTGGACCGTCAGCACCCGCTCGCCCGGGTCCTCGTCGTAGCGCAGCGGTACGCAGTGCTTGGCCAGGTCCTCGCCGACGATCTGCGGCCAGCGGCCCATCACACCGCCCACCGCGGCCGGGGTCTCCCAGCCCCGCTCGGTGATCAGCCGGTTGATCGCCGCGCCGAGCGGCAGCGGATCGCGGCCGTCCGCTCGCGCGCCCGAGCGCAGCCCACCGCCGCGCCGGGCCTGCTTCTTCTGCTGTGCGGCCGCGCCCTTGGCCTTCGCCTGCTCCTTGGCCGCGCGCAGCGCGACGCGTGCCAGGTCGACACCCGAGGACTCGGGAACCCGCGGGGCCGAAGCAATCTCGTCCTCGCTCATGCGCGCTCCACCTGCCCGTCGGCCACCGTGTACCGGGCGCCCGCCAGCACGTGGGGGACGTCGTCGTCGACCGCGGCCGTTACCAGCACCTGTTCACCGGGGGCCACCAGCTCCGCCAGGCGCTCCCTGCGGCGTGCGTCCAGCTCGGCGAACACGTCGTCGAGCACGAGCACCGGCTCGTTGCCCTCGGCGCGCAGCAGGTCGTAGGAGGCCAGTCGCAGCGCCAGCGCGTAGGACCAGGACTCGCCATGGCTCGCGTACCCCTTCGCCGGGAGCTGTCCCAGCTTGAGCAGCAGGTCGTCACGGTGCGGGCCGACCAGGGTCACACCCCTCTCGATCTCCTGCTTGCGCACCTCGGCCAGCGCGCCCGTCAGCTGCTCGTACAACTCCTCGCGCGTCATGGGCCCGGCGTGCCCGGCACCCTCGGGGGCGGAGGAGGAACGGTACTCCAGGGCGATCGGACCGCCGCCCGGCGCCAGTGCCTCGTACGCCTTGTCCGTCAGCGGCTGGAGGGCGGTGATCAGGTCGAACCGTCTGGCCAGCACCTCGGCGCCGGCCCGCGCCAGGTGCTGGTCCCATACGTCCAGCGTGGACATGTCCATGGAACGCCCGCCGTGCCGGCGCGCCATCGCGGCCGACTTCAGGAGGGTGTTGCGCTGCTTGAGCACACGGTCGTAGTCCGAGCGCACCCCGGCCATGCGGGGCGAGCGGGCCGTGACCAGTTCGTCGAGGAAGCGCCGCCGCTCGCCGGGATCGCCCTTGACCAGCGCGAGGTCCTCCGGCGCGAACAGGACCGTGCGGACGATCCCGAGCACGTCACGCGGCCTGACCTGCGAGGACCTGTTGATACGAGCCCGGTTCGCCTTGCCCGGGTTGAGCTCGAGCTCGACCAGCTGAGAGCGCTCGCCCTGGGTGACGGCGGCGCGGATCACAGCGCGGTCGGCCCCCATCCGCACCAGCGGCGCGTCCGAGGACACCCGGTGGCTGGACAGCGTCGCCAGATAGCCGACGGCCTCGACGAGATTGGTCTTGCCCTGGCCGTTCGCCCCCACGAAAGCGGTGACGCCCGGATCGAGAGGGACCTCGACCCGGGCGTACGAGCGGAAGTCGGCCAGCGACAGATGCGTGACGTGCATGGTGTGGCGCCGACCTTCCCCCGGCGTGGCTGTGCACCGCGGTGCACAGCCTGTGGATTACTTCTTGCTCTCCACCGCGTGGCCGCCGAACTGGTTGCGCAGTGCGGCGATCATCTTCATCTGCGGGGAGTCGTCCTGGCGCGACGCGAACCGCGCGAACAGCGACGCGGTGATCGCCGGCAGCGGCACGGCGTTGTCGATCGCGGCCTCGACGGTCCAGCGGCCCTCGCCGGAGTCCTGCGCGAAACCGCGCAGCTTGTCCAAGTGCTCGTCCTCGTCCAGGGCGTTGACCGCGAGGTCGAGCAGCCAGGAGCGAATGACGGTGCCCTCCTGCCAGGAGCGGAAGACCTCGCGCACATCGGTGACGGAGTCGACCTTCTCCAGCAGCTCCCAGCCCTCGGCGTAGGCCTGCATCATGGCGTACTCGATGCCGTTGTGGACCATCTTGGCGAAGTGCCCGGCGCCGACCTTGCCCGCGTGGACCGAGCCGAACTCGCCCTCGGGCTTGAGCGCGTCGAAGATCGGCTGGACCTTCGCGACGTGCTCGGCGTCGCCGCCGTACATCAGCGCGTAGCCGTTCTCCAGGCCCCAGACACCGCCGGAGACGCCGCAGTCGACGAAGCCGATGCCCTTGGCGGCCAGCTCCTCGGCGTGCTTCTCGTCGTCGGTCCAGCGGGAGTTGCCGCCGTCGACGACGATGTCGCCGGGGGACAGCAGCTCCGCCAGCTCGTCGATCGTGGACTGGGTCGCGGCACCCGCCGGGACCATGACCCAGACGACGCGCGGGCCCTTGAGCTTGCTCACAAGCTCCTCGAGGCTGGGGACGTCCGCGAGGTCCGGGTTGCGGTCGTAGCCGATGACGGTGTGGCCTGCGCGGCGAATGCGCTCGCGCATGTTGCCGCCCATCTTGCCGAGGCCGACGAGACCGAGCTCCATCAGAGATTCCTCAATCGTTGTGTGCCGTTTCCTACCCGCGTCCGAGACTACGCCCGGACGCGGGTGCACACCTGTGGGGTCAGGCGCTCAAAAGCCGCTGATCAGCCGCTCAGGCGCACCGGCATGATCAGGTACTTGTACGCCTCGTCCGCCTCCGCGTCCACGGCCGGCTTGCCGCTCAGCAGCGCCGGCTTGGTGGAGGTGGTGAAGGACAGCTGGGCGACCGGCGAGTCGATCGCGCTCAGACCGTCCAGCAGGAAGGTCGGGTTGAAGGCGATCGAGATGTCGTCGCCCTCCAGCTGCGCGTCCACACGCTCCACAGCCTGTGCGTCGTCGCTGGAGCCGGCCTCCAGGATCAGCACGCCCTGCTCGAAGCTGAGGCGCACCGGGGTGTTCCGCTCGGCGACCAGGGCGACACGCTTGACGGCCTCGACGAACGGCGCGGTCTCGATGACGGCCACCGAGTTGAACTCGGTCGGGAACAGCGTGCGGTACTTCGGCAGGTCGCCTTCGAGCAGACGGGTCGTCGTGCGGCGCCCGGCGCCCTCGAAACCGATCAGACCCTCACCCGCACCGGAGCCGGACAGCGCCAGAGTGACCGTGTCACCGCTGGTCAGCGACTTGGCGGTGTCGAGCAGCGTCTTGGCGGGCACCAGGGCCACGGCGGAGGCGTCGGGGCTCTCGGGCTTCCACAGGAACTCCCGGACCGCGAAGCGGTAGCGGTCGGTGGAGGCCAGGGTGACGGTGTCGCCCTCGATCTCGATCCGCACACCGGTCAGGACGGGGAGGGTGTCGTCGCGGCCGGCGGCGATGGCGACCTGGGCGGCGGCGGAGGCGAAGACCTCGCCGGGCACGGTGCCGGTCGCGGTCGGCATCTGCGGGAGCGCCGGGTACTCCTCCACAGGCAGGGTGTGGAGGGTGAACCGCGAGGAGCCGCAGACCACGGTCGCCCGTACACCGTCTGTGGAAATCTCCACCGGCCGGTTGGGCAGGGCGCGGCAGATGTCGGCGAGCAGGCGGCCGGAGACGAGCACGGTGCCGTCCTCGTCGATCTCGGCCTCCACCGAGACACGGGCCGAGACCTCGTAGTCGAAGCTGGAGAAGCTGAGAGCGCCGTCCTCCGCCTTCAGAAGAAGGCCTGCGAGTACGGGCGCCGGCGGACGGGCCGGGAGGCTCCGGGCCACCCAGGCCACCGCCTCCGCGAGTACATCGCGCTCCACCCGGATCTTCACCGGAACCGCCTCCTGCTGTTGCTGGCTCGCCCTGCTGGCCTTCGTCATCGGCTTGATGCCGAAGACCAGTCTGACGCACGGCGCCGACAGCTGGTGCGGGTCGGGGTCAAGCCGCGCCAAGAGGTACCGGGCGCTCCGGGCTCGAGTTGTGCACAGCCCCGTCTTCCAAGCGAATTCCCCGGTAACTCTGAGTGGGAGTAGTAGTAGGGCCTGTGGAAACCGTGGATAACGCCTTCTGCGCAGGTCAGAGCCCGTTTTTTGTCCACCGCGCCTGTGGGCGGGACCAGTGGACAACCGGGTGCTTCTGTGGACACGCGAAAGTTCTGCACACCCGATGCACAGGCCACAGGGACTTCTCCCCAGTGCCGTCCCCAGCTTTACCCACGTTCCCCACAGGCCAACCGGCCACGTTGGTGTGATGCCTTTCACTCGACCCGGTGAGCGGGGGTGTTCCGTTGCCGAACAGTGGACAGGGGTGGGGAAAAGCTGTGGGCAACGGAGCCCTGCCTGTGGGCTGCCGGTGGACAACGTGGATCAAGGTCTGTGGACGATTCGGCTGTCCACAGACTGTGGAGGGCCGCCGGTCACAAATCCACACCCTGCTGAGCTGGCCCTACCGTGACTCCACAGGCTGTCCTGTGGACCGTGTCTGGACAACTTCCCGGTCCCCAGGCTGTGGACGGAAGATCGTCCCCACTCCTGTGGAGAACCGGCACCGGCCGGGGCGTATTCGAACACAGACGTCCCGCCGCAGGACGGTACGGCGGCCCGCCGAGCGAACCCGGCAGTCGGCGAGAGGCCCTGGAACGCCGAAAAAGGCGCCCGCGGGATCTCCTCCCGTGGGCGCCTTCGCAGGTCGTGCTGGCGGCTGCGTCAGCCGTTCTTGATGCGGTTGGTGAGCTCGGTGACCTGGTTGTAGATCGACCGCCGCTCCGCCATCAGCGCGCGGATCTTGCGGTCCGCGTGCATCACGGTCGTGTGGTCGCGCCCGCCGAACTGTGCGCCGATCTTCGGCAGTGACAGATCCGTGAGCTCCCTGCACAGGTACATCGCGATCTGGCGTGCCGTCACCAGTACGCGGCTGCGCGAGGATCCGCACAGATCCTCGACCGTGAGGCCGAAGTAGTCGGCCGTGGCCGCCATGATCGCGGTCGCGGTGATCTCGGGAGCGGCGTCCTCGCCTCCGGGGATCAGGTCCTTGAGCACGATCTCGGTGAGACCGAGGTCCACCGGCTGCCGGTTGAGCGAGGCGAACGCCGTGACCCGGATCAGCGCGCCTTCGAGTTCACGGATGTTCCGGGAGATGCGGGACGCGATGAACTCCAGCACCTCCGGCGGGGCGTTGAGCTGCTCCTGCACGGCCTTCTTGCGCAGGATCGCGATACGCGTCTCCAGCTCGGGCGGCTGCACGTCGGTGGTCAGACCCCACTCGAACCGGTTCCGCAGCCGGTCCTCCAGGGTCATCAGCTGCTTGGGCGGCCGGTCCGAGGACAGCACGATCTGCTTGTTGGCGTTGTGCAGCGTGTTGAAGGTGTGGAAGAACTCCTCCTGCGTCGACTCCTTGCTCGCGAGGAACTGGATGTCGTCGACCAGGAGGATGTCCACGTCGCGATAGCGCTTGCGGAAGGTGTCGCCCTTGCCGTCGCGGATCGAGTTGATGAACTCGTTGGTGAACTCCTCGGAGCTCACGTACCGCACACGGGTGCCGGGATAGAGACTGCGCGCGTAGTGCCCGATGGCATGCAGCAGGTGCGTCTTGCCGAGCCCCGACTCACCGTAGATGAACAGGGGGTTGTACGCCTTGGCCGGCGCCTCGGCGACCGCGACGGCAGCGGCGTGCGCGAAGCGGTTGGACGCGCCGATGACGAACGTGTCGAAGAGGTACTTGGGGTTCAGGCGCGCGTGCGGTTCGCCGGGACCGGGCGCGGGCGCGGGCTTGGCGCCGAGCGGTCCGGGCGCGCCCGGGGAGCCGCCGCGGTGCGGGGTCTGCGGCTCGGGCAGCTGGCGCTCGGGACGCGGGTCGTACTGCTGGCGCTCCGGCGGCTGCCGGTAGTCGTGCTGAGGCCGGCTCGGCGGGGCGGAGGCGTACGGGTCGCGCTCCTGGAAGCCGCCGAGGCGCGGCTGCTGCCAGGAGAGGTCTTCCTGGGTACGCGGCCAGGCGCCGGGCTCGGGGCGCTGCTGCTGGTACTCGGGGTACGACGGGCGCACGTCCGGCAGGCCGTCGTCGGGGGACGGACGGTGGCCGTAGCCGCTGTCGTAGGGGTCGCTCTGGCGCCCGGTCTCGTAGGCGTCGACGCCCTGGCGCGGTCCGTCGTACGCGTCGGCGGGGCGGGAATCGTCGCGCTGGGGCCCTTGGTAGCGCGGCTGCTGCTGGTGGGCGGGCGGTGCCTGGGGAGCGGCCGGCTCGCCCACGGTGTCGTCGACGGTGATCGCGATCCGGATCGGACGGCCGCACTCACGGCTCAGCGTCTCGCTGATCAGCGGGGCGAGGCGACCCTCGAGCACGCGCTTTCCCCACTCGTTGGGGACGGCGAGCAGCGCGGTGTCGGCGACGAGCGCGAGGGGCTGGCAGCGTTCGATCCACTGCTTGTCCTTGGGCTCGACGCCCTGCTGGCCCTCGTCGAGGAGCTGGTCCAGCACTCGTGGCCACACTGCGGCAAGATCGGCAGGTACGTCAGCCACGAAGCACGCTCTCTCACAGGTCCCACGAATGTGTGGTTCTCGGGACGGGATGGGAAGACAGGCAGGAAAAGATTCCGAGTTCAGCCACGGTAGTCAGCCCGAGCCATGCGGTTCAAGTTGTTGTCCACAGCCTGTGTACAGCGGCGACCGCCGGCGACCTGGTTTGACCGGATGGCGTAGCCGCGCGTACCGTAACCAGGTCGAGTTGTCGATGGCTGCTGCCGCCTGCCTCCGATGGGCAAAGATCACGGTCTGTGATTGTGAAGCGGTGCACTCGGGCGTAATCGCGAGCTACTCGTGGGCGCACGGTGACAGCCAGGCGATGTCCCGCCATCAACGAATCATTTCTGGAGCCCCCGAGTGAGCAAGCGCACCTTCCAGCCGAACAACCGTCGTCGCGCGAAGACCCACGGTTTCCGTCTGCGCATGCGTACCCGTGCCGGCCGCGCGATCCTCGCGTCCCGCCGCAGCAAGGGTCGCGCCCGCCTGTCCGCCTGATCGCGTACAGGTCATGACGTGCTGCCTTCCGAGAATCGGCTGAGGCGGCGCGAGGACTTCGCGACTGCGGTACGCCGAGGACGCCGGGCCGGACGCCCGCTTCTCGTCGTCCATCTACGCAGCGGTGCAACGGACCCGCACGCGCCTGGGGAGAGCGCTCCCCCGACGTGTGCGGGTTTCGTCGTGAGCAAGGCCGTGGGCGGTGCCGTCGTACGCAACAAGGTCAAGCGGAGACTGCGCCACCTCATGCGTGATCGGCTCTCCGAGCTGCCCCCCGGTAGCCTGGTGGTCGTACGGGCGCTGCCCGGTGCGGGCGACGCCGAACATGCACAGCTGGCCCGAGACCTGGACGCCGCTCTGCAGCGGCTGCTGGGAGGGGGCGCGCGATGAAGTACCCACTGCTGGCACTGATCAAGATCTATCAGTGGACGATCAGCCCGCTGCTGGGACCGGTCTGCAGGTACTACCCGTCGTGTTCCCACTATGGATTTACGGCCATCGACCGGCACGGTGCGGTGAAAGGCACAGCCCTGACCGCCTGGCGGATCCTGCGGTGCAATCCGTGGTCGCCCGGCGGTGTGGATCATGTGCCTCCGCGCAAGCGCCCACGGTGGCACGAAATGCTGCGCGATGCCTTGCGCGGCAGCAAGGGCGGGCACTCCGCCGCTGATGTGCCTGCCCCGGGGTCGGCCCCCGGAACCCCGAGCCCGGCCGCAGAGACCTCGCCCAATGCTCAAGGAGCCTGATTAGTGGACACGATTGCCAGTCTCTTCAGTTTTATCACCACACCTGTCTCGTGGATCATCGTCCAGTTCCACAAGCTCTACGGGGCGATCTTCGGCCCGGACACGGGCTGGGCCTGGGGACTGTCCATCGTGTCGCTGGTGATCCTCATCCGGATCTGCCTGATCCCGCTCTTCGTGAAGCAGATCAAGTCGACCCGGAACATGCAGGCGCTCCAGCCGAAGATGAAGGCGATCCAGGAGCGCTACAAGAACGACCGACAGCGTCAGTCCGAAGAGATGATGAAGCTGTACAAGGAGACGGGGACCAACCCCCTCTCCTCGTGCCTGCCCATCCTTGCGCAGTCGCCGTTCTTCTTCGCTCTGTACCACGTGCTCAGCAAGATCGCCTCGGGTGACGAGATCGGGGTGCTCAACAAGAGCCTCGTGGACAGCGCGCGTGAGGCGCACATCTTCGGTGCTCCGATCGCCGCGAAGTTCATGGACGACCCGGCCAAGGTCGAGGCGCTCAACGCCTCCCTGACGGACGTGCGCATCGTCACCGCGATCATGATCATCCTGATGTCGGCGTCGCAGTTCTACACGCAGCGCCAGCTGATGCAGAAGAACGTCGACCTCACCGTCAAGACGCCGTACATGCAGCAGCAGAAGATGCTGATGTACATCTTCCCGGTGATCTTCGCCGGCATGGGCATCAACTTCCCGGTCGGTGTCCTCGTCTACTGGCTGACCACCAACGTGTGGACCATGGGCCAGCAGATGTACGTGATCAACCAGAACCCGACGCCGGGCAGCAAGGCCCAGGACCACTACCTGCAGCGCCTCCTCAAGAGCGTCGTCGCGCACGGCGAGGTGCGCTCGCGCCGCAGGCGCTCGGTCGTCCAGGCGATCGTGGCCAAGGGGTCGGACCGCAATGAGAACGAGCGCCGGTTCATCACCGGGCTGGCCAAGGCCGGCCTGACCGCCCAGGCGGACGGCACCGTGGCGAAGAGCGAGACGGCGGTGGCCGAGGCCGAGGGCGGCAGCGGCGCCCAGCGGCGCCAGCAGCCCAAGCGGCAGAGCAAGGCGCGGCGTCAGTCCGCCGCCGGCACCGCGGGTGCCGCAAAGGGTGCCGAAGACCCGGCCGACTCCGTGTCCAAGACGTCGCTGCAGAAGGACGAGTCCGCCGAGGGTGTCCAGCCCAAGGCCGGCGGTGGCAAGGCCACCGGATCCCGCCAGACCAAGCCCGGGCAGGCTAAGTCCGGGCAGCGCAAGGGCCAGCAGCGCCCCAAGCACCCGTCGTCCAAGAAGTAAGAAGGAGTCCATCCGTGACGGAAGGCACCATCTCCGCCGCCGCCGAGGGTGGCGACACCCTGACCCGCCTCGAGCAGGAAGGGGAGATCGCGGCCGATTACCTCGAGGGCCTGCTCGACATCGCCGACCTCGACGGTGACATCGACATGGACGTCGAGGCAGACCGCGCCGCGGTCTCGATCATCAGTGACGCGGGCAGCCGGGACCTGCAGAAGCTCGTGGGCCGGGACGGCGAAGTCCTCGAGGCGCTTCAGGAGCTGACGCGCCTGGCTGTGCACCGTGAGACAGGTGACCGCAGCCGTCTCATGCTCGACATCGCCGGGTTCCGGGCGAAGAAGCGCACCGAGCTGGCCGAGCTCGGCGCCAAGGCGGCCAACGAGGTCAAGACCACCGGCGAGCCGGTGAAGCTCGACCCCATGACGCCCTTCGAGCGCAAGGTCGTCCACGACGCGGTCGCGGCCGCCGGCCTGCGCAGTGAGTCCGAGGGCGAGGAGCCCCAGCGCTTCGTCGTCGTTCTCCCTGCCTGACCCCCCGTGTTCCCTCGGCCCCGTCTGTTCGCAGGCGGGGCCGATCCTTGTCAGCCTGATAGTCAGCCATCACAGCCCCTGTGCGGCAGTGCGGTACGGAAGGACGGTTCCCGTGACGGAGGCAGCGGAGCTTCCCCAGGCGCCCGAGGCGGCGCGGACGGTGTTCGGAGAGCTTTTTCCCGAGGCCGTGCGGTATGCGGAGCTGCTCGCGGATGCGGGGGTCAAGCGCGGCCTGATCGGCCCGCGTGAGGTTCCCCGGTTGTGGGAGCGACACCTGCTGAACTGCGCTGTGCTCTCCGAGGTCGTCCCGGAGGGGGTAACGGTGTGTGACGTCGGCTCGGGTGCCGGTCTGCCGGGCATCCCGCTCGCCCTCGTCCGGCCGGACCTCAAGATCACCCTGCTCGAACCCTTGCTGCGGCGTACGAACTTTCTGCAGGAGGTCGTCGAGCTGCTGGGTCTGGACCATGTGACCGTGGTCAGGGGCCGGGCGGAGGAGATGCTGGGGAAGGTGCCCCCGGTGCATGTGGTGACCGCGCGAGCCGTGGCGCCGCTGGACCGCCTCGCCGGCTGGGGCGTCCCGTTGCTCCGTCCTTACGGCGAGATGCTGGCTCTCAAGGGCGACACCGCCGAGGAGGAGATCCAGAGCGCCCGGGCCGCGCTGAGCAAGCTCGGTGTCGTGGAGACCTCGGTTCTCCATGTCGGCGAAGGCATCGTCGACCCGTTGTCCACCGTCGTACGGGTCGAGGTGGGTGAAAGTCCCGGCGGTGTGAGGTTCGCCGCCAAGCGCGCGAAGGCCGCAAGGACGAGTCGAACCCGTCGTCGTCGATGACCTTCAGCACGCTGAGCCATACAAGCTTCCATACGTACGCATTTCGGAGTGTCGTCCCGGTTCGGTGATACGGCGCAGGCATCGTGTTTCACGTGAAACGTCGCTCACTGCTGCAGGGAATCATCAGCCGCGGCCGTGCTGCCGCACCGATGAGGGGTCGCAAGCCCCTCGTGCGGGCTACCGAGTTGTCCACAGAGGTGGATTCATCCACAGATCCACGGGCCTCGCTGGTTCACGACCCCGAAAGCATGGCAGGCTCTCTTCATCGCGAGCCTGAAGTCGAGGAGAGTGAATCCTTGCGGTCCGACGCCAACATCGCGGGACCGATGACCGATCCGGTCCCCGGTCCCCGTACCGAGTCCCCGGGGGAGGATGTTTCACGTGAAACACCGCCGCCCATGGACGACACCCCCATCGGCCGTGCTGCTCAGCTGGCCGTGGAGGCGCTGGGGCGTGCCGGTGAGGGGCTGCCCCGACCTGAGCAGACACGCGTCATGGTTGTCGCCAATCAGAAGGGCGGCGTAGGGAAGACCACCACCACGGTCAACCTTGCCGCCTCGCTCGCCCTGCATGGAGCGCGCGTTCTGGTGGTGGACCTCGACCCCCAGGGCAACGCCTCCACGGCGCTGGGAATCGATCACCATGCGGAAGTTCCCTCGATTTATGACGTCCTGGTGGAGAGCAAGCCCCTCGCCGAGGTGGTCCAGCCCGTCCCCGACGTCGAAGGACTCTTCTGCGCTCCCGCCACCATCGATCTCGCCGGTGCGGAGATCGAGCTGGTGTCGCTGGTGGCGCGGGAGAGCAGACTTCAGCGCGCCATCCAGGCGTACGAGCAGCCGCTGGACTACATCCTGATCGACTGCCCGCCGTCGCTCGGCCTGCTGACCGTCAACGCACTCGTCGCGGGCGCGGAGGTCCTCATCCCCATTCAGTGCGAGTACTACGCGCTGGAGGGGCTGGGCCAGTTGCTGCGGAATGTCGATCTGGTGCGAGGACACCTCAATCCCGCGCTTCATGTATCGACGATCCTCCTCACCATGTACGACGGCCGGACGCGGCTCGCTTCCCAGGTGGCGGAGGAGGTGCGCAGCCACTTCGGGGATGAGGTCCTGCGTACGAGCATTCCCCGGTCGGTGCGCATCTCGGAGGCCCCGAGCTACGGACAGACGGTCCTGACCTACGATCCGGGTTCCAGCGGCTCCCTGTCCTACCTTGAAGCCGCCCGGGAGATTGCTCTCCGTGGCGTGGGGCTCCACTACGATCCCCAGCACGCCCATGCAGCTCAGAACAACCAGCAGAATGTGTCGGAGGGGATCCAGTGAGCGAGCGACGTAGAGGATTGGGGCGTGGGCTCGGTGCGCTGATCCCCGCGGCTCCCCAGGAGCAGCAGGCGCCCGCCTCGGCGGGCGGCGCCACGCCCTCTTCGGCGGCGGTTCCGGTGCTGACCACGGACCGTGGGGTGGCGGCTGCGAAGGTCGCCACACTCCCCGCGGCCGCTGCCGCGCCGGACGGCATCGGTTCCGTCGTCGACGCCGACTCCGCACTGCAGCCGAGCGAGCCGGCGGGAGCGCATTTCGCGGAGGTGCCGCTCGATGCGATCACCCCCAATCCGCGACAGCCGCGTGAGGTCTTCGACGAGGACGCTCTTGCCGAGCTGATCACCTCCATCAAGGAGGTCGGCCTCCTCCAGCCCGTCGTCGTACGGCAGTTGGGGCAAGACCACTACGAGCTCATCATGGGCGAGCGCCGCTGGCGGGCGTGCCGAGAGGCCGGGCTGGAGCGGATCCCTGCGATCGTCCGGCACACCGAGGACGAGAAGCTTCTGCTGGACGCCCTGCTGGAGAACCTCCACCGGGCACAGCTGAACCCGCTGGAAGAGGCGGCTGCCTACGACCAACTGCTCAAGGACTTCGACTGCACCCATGACCAGTTGGCCGACCGCATCGGGCGCTCGCGTCCGCAGGTCTCCAACACGCTGCGCCTCCTGAAGCTGTCACCGCCCGTGCAGCGCAGGGTCGCTGCCGGTGTCCTCTCCGCGGGACACGCGCGGGCGCTGCTCTCCGTGGACGACTCGGAGGAGCAGGACAGGCTGGCCCACCGCATCGTGGCCGAGGGCCTCTCGGTACGGGCGGTCGAGGAGATCGTCACTCTGCTCAACTCCGACCCCAAGAGCACGCCGAAGCCCAAGAGCCCGCGAGCCGGGACTCGGCTGTCCCCGGCGCTCAGCGATCTCGCCTCCCGGCTGTCGGACCGCTTCGAGACGCGGGTGAAGGTCGACCTCGGGCTGAAGAAGGGAAAGATCGTCGTCGAGTTCGCATCGATAGACGACCTCGAGAGGATCCTCGGCACCCTGGCCCCCGGAGAGGGCCGCGTCCTGGAGAAGGGGCTCGGCGAGCTCGCCGAGGACGAGGACGTCTGAGGCTCCTCGATCTTCGCCGTCGTCACAGGCGGGTCGTGTTCCGACGAGACACGACCCGCCTTTTGCCGTAGTGCGGTATCCGTGTCAGGGCTGGGTGGATACGATGCGTTCTGGTACGACGCATCCACCTTGAGCCACCTCAGAGGGAGGGCGGGGGCCATGCGAGCGGTGAGCCGCAGCCAACTGGTGACAGCCGGTCTGGGACTTGGGGCAGTAGGCGGATTCGTCAGCAGCCTGCTTTGGGAGAGGAGCGCGCTGGCAGCCGCGCGGAGCGCGGCAGATCAGGGAAGAGAGGGTGAGTCTCCATGGGGCGCCGACTCGTACCGCTCACGCTCGACAACCTTTCGGACCTTCCCCAGCGCTGTCGTTCGTGTGTCTTCTGGGAGCTTGATCCGGTCAGCGGCGAAGCAGCGGTAAAGGCGGGGACTCCTCAGCTCGAGAAGGAGGCCTGGATCTCGGCGGTCCTTCTCGACTGGGGCTCGTGCGGCCGTGTCGTCTACGTCGACGACGCTCCGGTCGGCTTCGTTCTCTATGCGCCGCCGGCCTATGTGCCCCGGTCGATGGCCTTTCCGACGAGCCCCGTCTCCGCGGACGCGGTGCAGCTCATCACCGCCTGGGTCATGCCGGGGTATCAAGGGCAGGGACTGGGGCGAGTGATCGTCCAGACAGTCGCCAAGGACCTGCTGCGGCGTGGATTCCGGGCCATCGAGGCGTTCGGCGATGCGCGGTGGAAGGAGCCTGCGTGTGTCCTGCCGGCCGACCATCTGCTCTCGGTGGGGTTCAAGACGGTGCGTTCGCATCCGACGCACCCCCGGCTGCGGCTCGAGCTGCGGACGACACTCTCCTGGAAGGAAGACGTCGAGCTGGCCCTCGATCGGCTGTTGGGCGCGGTGCAGAAGGAGCCGGCGCTCCGGCCGCTGTGAGACTGACATGAGAATGGGCTCACCCCCACATCGGGGGTGAGCCCATTCGATGTTTCACGTGAAACGGGAGGCGGTGACTACTCGCCGATGAAGCTCTCGAGGTCGCGGATGATCGCGGCCTTCGGCTTGGCGCCGACGATGGTCTTGGCGACCTCACCGTTCTGGTAGACGTTCAGCGTCGGGATGGACATGACGCCGTACTTCGCAGCGGTGGCCGGGTTCTCGTCGATGTTGAGCTTCACGACCTGGATCTTGTCGCCGTGCTCGGCCGCGATGGCCTCCAGGGACGGCGCGATCTGGCGGCAGGGGCCGCACCAGGCAGCCCAGAAGTCCACCAGGACGGGCTTGTCGCTCTTGAGGACGTCCTCTTCGAAGGAGTCGTCGGTCACGTTCTTCAGGTCGCCGGCCACGGCGTCCTCCTTACTTCTTTGCGGGGTGTAGGGGAGTGCGGTGCGGGGGTCAGACCACAGGGGTCTTCTCGGGCTCGGCGACCTTCTCGCTGTCCGAGAGGGCGGCGAGGAAGCGCTCGGCGTCCAGGGCGGCGGAGCAGCCCGTGCCGGCGGCCGTGATGGCCTGGCGGTAGGTGTGGTCGACGACGTCACCGGCGCCGAAGACACCGGGCAGGTTGGTGCGCGTGGACGGCGCGTCGACCTTGAGGTAGCCCTCCTCGTCGAGCTCCAGCTGGCCCTTGAAGAGCTCGGTGCGAGGGTCGTGGCCCACTGCGATGAACAGGCCGGTGACGGCGAGCGGCGAGGTCTCACCCGTCTTGGTGTTGCGCAGGGTCAGACCGGAGAGCTTCGGGTCGCCGTGGATCTCGGCGACTTCGCTGTCCCAGGCGAACGAGATCTTCGGGTCTGCGAAGGCGCGCTCCTGCATGGCCTTGGAGGCGCGCAGCGTGTCACGGCGGTGGACGATCGTGACGGACTTTGCGAAGCGCGAGAGGAAGGTGGCCTCCTCCATGGCGGTGTCGCCACCACCGATGACGGCGATGTCCTGGTCCTTGAAGAAGAACCCGTCACACGTGGCGCACCAGGAGACGCCGCGTCCGGAGAGGGCGTCCTCGTTCGGCAGCCCCAGCTTGCGGTGCTGGGAGCCGGTGGTGACGATCACGGCCTTCGCGCGGTGCACGGTTCCGGCGGTGTCGGTGACGGTCTTGATCTCGCCCGTGAGGTCGACGGCCACGACATCGTCGGGGACGAGCTCGGCGCCGAAGCGCTCGGCCTGGGCGCGCATGTTGTCCATCAGATCCGGACCCATGATGCCGTCGCGGAAGCCGGGGAAGTTCTCCACCTCGGTCGTGTTCATCAGCGCGCCACCGGCGGTGACGGCGCCCTCGAACACCAGCGGCTGCAACGACGCGCGCGCGGTGTAGAGCGCGGCCGTGTAGCCCGCGGGCCCGGAGCCGATGATGATCACATTGCGGACGTCGCTCACGGGTTTCTTCCTCGTCTCTGCAGACTGCCTACTGCCTACGGGGGCGGGTACAGGGTCTCACCCCACCCAACGGATCCTACGGGGCTTGCATTCCCGGGGCGTCGGAGCGGCACAGACAAGGTCTCAGTCGCGAGGGTAGGACTCCGAGTGCAGCAGCTTTCCGGGGCCGGCGGCTGCCTTGCCGAGGCAGTCGGCGTCGACGACGTACGCCTGGACCCGCGTCGCGTCGGTGGCGTGCGCCATGACCACGAGGTAGGCGTCGACACCCGCATAGCGGCCCTGCTCGAAGGCGAGGGGGCGATCGGAGCGGCCGGTCCCCTGCTGGATGCATACAGGTACCGACGTCTCGGGTGAGCTCTTGGGCGAGACGGTGGAGGACTCGGTGTCGAGCGGCGGCACCTTCTCGATCCTCGGCTCGGTGTGAGCGTCCCCAGCGAGCAGCGTGTGTACGCGGTCCTGGATGGGCGCTCCGGAGAACTCTCCGGTGGCGGCGCTGACGCTGGCGTCCTTGGTGCTGGAGTCGCTCCCCGATTGGGTCTGCACCGATTGGAGGAGCAGGACGCTGACCCCGACAGCGGCAGCCCCGAACACGGCGCCGAGCACGGCCACGCGCCGACGGCGGGTCCGACGGTTACGGCCGGGGCCAGTCGCGGCACGCGAGTGGCCTGCGGGGCGGTCGGCCGCGGGGGCGGTCGCCTCGGCCGAAGACGGGGCCGGTGCTGTTTCACGTGAAACATGCGCGGGTTCGGAGGGGGCGCTGGCGGCCAGGAGCGCCTCGGCAGCGAGGGCGGCGTCGATCCGGCCGGCAATGTCGGCCGGCATCCGGCCGGTCCCCGGCAGCGTCCCCAGCAAGCCGCGGATCTCTTCGAGCGAGCTGCGGACATCTGCGCAGAGGGAGCAGTCGTCGAGGTGACGGCGTACCTCAGCAGCACGGGAGGGGGAAAGAAGACCTTCCGTGAGGTCGGAGATCTCCGAGACGTCCGGGTGCTGTGCTGTGCCGGCCCTGTCGGTCGAGGATGTCACGCGCGCCCACCTCCACCCTTCACAGCCGCAGGCCCGTTCGGCCCTGTGTCTCTTGCTCCCGACTCCGGTGGGACGGATGTCCCCGGCGTCCGGTTCCTTCCCCCGCTGACGTCGGGGTTATCCCCGCGTTCCGTACGGAGGTGGGTGAGCATGGGCAGCAGTCGGGCGCGGCCCCGGGCGCACCGGCTCTTGATCGTCCCGGTGGGTACGTCGAGGATCCGTGCGGCTTCCGCGACGGGGTATCCCTGCATGTCCACCAGGACGAGCGCGGCTCGCTGGTCCGGCGGCAGTGTGGCCAGCGCGGCCAGGAGTTGGCGGTGGAGGTCCTGGCGCTCGGCCGGAGCCTCGGCGGACTCGTGAGGCTCCAGCAGCTGTTCCAGACGCTCCGTGTCGTCGACGGGAGAGGTCTTGCGGGATGCCGCTTTGCGGGCGCGGTCGAGGCAGGCGTTCACTGTGATGCGGTGCAGCCACGTGGTGACGGCAGACTGGCCGCGGAAGGTGTGCGCGGCGCGGAAGGCGGAAACGAGGGCGTCCTGGACCGCGTCCGCAGCCTCCTCCCTGTCCCCCAGCGTGCGCAGCGCCACGGCCCACAGCCGGTCGCGGTGGCGCCGCACGAGCTCACCGAAGGCGTCGGGGTCACCGGAGACATGGCGGGCCAGCAGATCCTGGTCGCTCGCGCCGCCGAGTGTGGCGTCGTCCAACGGTGAGCCCCCTCCCCGCTTCTGTCAGCCGGTGAACGTGACGTCCGTGATGCCTTGCTTGTAACCGGTTCCGCTGAACTCGTCCTTCGACGAGTACGGCATCGCAGTCATCCAGAGCAGGACATAGCGGCTCGCCACCGGCTTCTTGGCCGTCAATTTCAATGCCAATCCGCTGGTCTGTCCGGAGGAGATCTGCGTCATGGAGCTCACCGGGCCGGACGGGGACAGGGAATCGGCTGCGTAGAGGCTGATCGTGGTGTGATCTCCGCCGTAGCGCAACGCTATGGACGCGCTGGAGACGTCCTTTTCCGAACCGAGGTCGAAGACGATGCCCACACCCTGCTTCACCGACGGAGCGAACTCCGGTCCGTCGAAGTAGCTCTTGGTCCGCCAGTAGGTGCTGCTGTCGCCGTCGTGTGTCGCTCCCGCATTCCCCGCGTTCTGGGGGGATCCGTCCGGGGCGTACTCCTGGGCCGCCTGGATCCTCAGGGGGACGGGAGCCTTGGGCCTCTCGTCCTCGCCACCCGTGACGGTCGTCGGTGACGTCTTGGGCTCCTGGGCGCCCTGCTCCTGTCCGAGCAGCTTGTCGGCCACCTGCCAGCTTCCGAGCCCCAGGGCGGCGATGAGGAGTGCGGACACGGCCCACTTCAACGCCTTGCCGGTGCGGCTCTCCAACGGGGCGGGCGGTGTGGGCGAGGCCTGCGTGACACCCATGCCCGGCCGGACGGCGGCGCGCCCGTAGTTGCCCTGCTGGTAGGTGGTGCGCTGGTACTCCGGGGGCGCGGTGAAGGCCGGCTCCGGCGGGCGGATGCGCGGCATCGCGGCGACCGCCTTGGCCAGTTCGTCGGGCGTGGTGCAGGGCGGCTCCTGACGGGAGGCGGTGGCACCGTCGTTGACGAGAGCGCGCATGGCCAGTTCGGACAGTCCACGGTGGACGCCGGCACGTACCTGGTCGGGTGCGACAAGCCCGACGCCCTTGGGAAGCCCGGAGAGACCGTAGGCGTCGTTCTCGTAGGGCCAGCGCTGGGTGAGCGCGGCGTACAGCAGGGCGCCGATCGCCTCGGTGTCGGTGCGCTGGGGGCGCTCGGCGGAGATGCCGCGCAGCGCGGCGTTCACCGCGAGGCCACGGATGCGGTACTGGCCGGTCGAGGTACGCAGAACCGCGCCGGGCGTCAGCCGCAGATGGGCGAGCCCCTCGCGGTGGGCCGCGGCCATGGCCAACGACACCTGCTCGACGAGTTGGTACGCGTCATGCGGTTCGAAAGGCCCTGAGGCCAGCAGCGTGGTCAGTTCGACGGCGTCGGGGAGCCATTCGTGCACGACGTAGACCAGGTCGTTCTCCTCGACGGCGTCGAGGACCTGGACGAAGCGTGGATCGCCGAGGAGAGCCGATGAACGGGCGGCGGCGAGAACGGAACGGGCCCTGGGATGGTCCGCGGGCAGGAGGTGGACGCCGACGGCGCGGCGCAGTTTCTCGTCGACGGCTCGCCAGCTGCTGAAACCGTCCAACCGGGTGACGCACTCCTCCAGACGGTAGCGTCTGGCGAGTTTGTGGCCACTGTGCAGTTCAGGCGTCGACAGGGCGAGGTCTTTGTCCTTGGTCCCGGTCTTCGCCTCGCCGTCCGTCTCCGGTGCGGTCGTCTCCGCAGTCTTCTGGGATTCTGCCGCCCCGTCGGTCGTGGCCTTGCCCGCCTGCGCGGTCAGCGGTTCGTCCCCGCCGTTGTCGGCCACGTCGACGGCAGCCGTGCTACGTTCCGCCACCGTCGTTCCTGCCTCCCCATCCGTTGCGCCATATCCAAACGCCATGCCAATTGTGCCCACAGTCGGACGCTATGCACGACACACGACGTCCGACGAAGGTTGTGCCAGAGCCCGTCCGTCCTAGCGGCCGAGACGTCCACGGACCATGCCGACCATGGCGTTGAGCTCTGCGATGCGCATCCTCTTCGCCGCCACGAGGAAGACGCCCATCAGTACGGCTCCACCGGCGACCAGCGCCACCAGCGAGCCACCCGCGCCGCTGCCCAGGCCCCTCATGACGCCGAAGGCTGCCGCACCGCCCGCGATCGCGGCCGGCACCGACGCCAGGGAGAGCCGTGCGTAGGTCCGCATCACATGAGAGCCGTCCAGATCGCCGCCGAGGCGCTTCTTGAGCCGCCGCCAGGCGACCCCGACACCCACCGCGTACGCGAGACCGTAGGACGCACCCATGCCGACGACGGCCCATTGGGCGGGCAGCAGCGCGTAACACAGGGCGGACGCCCCTGCGTTGACCCCTGCGACGATGACCGTGTTGTAGAAGGGCGTCCTGGTGTCCTCGTAGGCGTAGAAGCCGCGCAGGACGACGTACTGCACGGAGTAGGGGATCAGGCCGAGGCCGAAGGCCATCAGGATGAAGCCCATGCCCCGTGCGGCTTCCTGGCCGGTGGACGCGAACAGCAGCGTGGACATCGGAACGCCCAGCGCGAGGAAGGCGAAGGAGACCGGGACGATGGCGACCGCGCTGTTGCGCAGACCCTGGGAGATGTCGTCGCGCACGGCGCCCGGGTCGTCGTCGTGGGCGGCGCGCGAGATGCGCGGCAGCAGGGCGGCCATCACGGAGACCGTGATGATGGCCTGCGGCATGCCCCAGATGAGCTGGGCGTTGGTGTAGGCGATGAAGCCCGCGCCCTGCTTGCCCGACGCCTCGCCCGCCGCGGTGGCGAGCTGGGTGACGACGAGGACACCGGCCTGGTTCGCGAGAACGAAGAGCACCGTCCACTTGGCCAGCTTCACCGTCTTGCCGAGACCGTGGCCCTTCCAGTCGAAGCGCGGACGGAAGCGGAAGCCGGTCTCTCGCAGGTACGGAATCATCGCCAGCGCCTGGACGACCAGGCCGAGGAGCGTTCCGATGCCGAGCAGGCGGACGCCCTCCGGTGGAATCGTCTGCACACCCATCTGCGATTCGGCCGAGGTGCCGTACACCCAGATGAAGAGGCCGAACGTGGTGATCATGACGATGTTGTTGAGGACCGGCGTCCACATCATCGCGCCGAACTTGCCGCGGGCGTTGAGGATCTGGCCCATGACGACATGGATGCCCATGAAGAAGATCGTGGGCAGGCAGTACCGGGCGAAGGTGACGGCGACGCTGTTCGACGCCGGATCGCCCGCAATCGTGTCCGACATCAGCTGGATCAGCAGCGGTGCGGCGAACACGGCGATGGCGACGATGGAGCCGAGTGCCACCATCACCAGGGTGAGCAGGCGGTTGGCATACGCCTCGCCGCCGTCGTCGTCGTTCTTCATCGCGCGCACCAGCTGTGGCACGAAGACCGAGTTGAGCCCGCCGCCGACGGTGAGGATGTAGATCATCGTCGGCAGGGTGTAGGCGACGGTGAACGTGTCACCGAGGAGAGCGGCGCCAAGGGCAGCGGTGATCACAAGGCTGCGCACGAACCCGGTCAGGCGGGAGACCAGCGTGCCCGCCGCCATCACGGCGCTGGACTTCAGCAGACCGGAGGCCCGCCCTGCCGGCTTCTTCGGGGGTGCGGGCGTCGCCGGCACCGGTTCGGGTGCCGGGGCCGGGTGGCCGGAGGCCTGCTGGTCCCGGAAGAGGTGAGCGAACGCGTCGGGCTCCGGTTCCTTTTCGCCGGCGCGGGTGACGAGGTCGTCCACGCCCGTGAACTGGGTGGTTCCGGCGGCGTCCCCGTATGGCAGGTGCCGGGAGGGACCCTCCGGCTCGGGCGGGGGCGTCTGTGCCCAGACCCGGGGGTCGGGGGCGTATTCGGACGGCGGAGGCTGCTGGTAGAGCGGCTGCGGCTCCTGGTAGGTCCCGGAGGGCGGCGGAGGATGCGCAGACCGGTCGTAGAGCGCCTCGGCCACCGGGTCCTGGGCGGACAGATCCTGGGCCTGGAAGGGGTCGGGAGCGTACGCGTCCTGGAGGTAGGGGTCCTGGTAGGGCTCGGGAGCGGGCTGATGCGGCGGCGGGACCTGGCCGGCCGGGTTTCCACCCGAGCCCTGGCCACGGTCACCGTCGTACGGCGCGTTCATGACTACCCCACCTCATCGTCCCCGGCCGACCGGCCACACATCGCTCAACGGTCCACTTTCTCACCAGCGCCCGACGGGTCGCCGCTTTCGGGTCGGGTGTCCGGTCCGGGGTCACTCGCCTGCCCGGGATCCGGGTTTTCGATGTCACCCCGCGTGCTCTCGGTCTCGTCCGAGGCGGTGTCGTCGTCCGTCGACACCTGCTCGGACTCCGCGCCCTCCGCCTCGCGAGCGGCGGCGCGCTTGCGCTGGGTGTACATCCTGATGCCTGCGAGGACCAGAAGCAGGACGCCGCCGGCGATGACGAGCATGACCGTCGGTGTGATCTCGGAGACCTTCACCGTGAAGTTCATGGCCTTGCCGTACAGCTTGCCGTCCTGCGTGAAGAGCTGCGCCGTCATCTGGACCTGACCGTTGGCATTGGCCGAGGCGGGGAACTTCACCGTCTGGCTGTGGCCGCCGTCGATCCGGATCTGCTGTTCGGTGACGCCCTTGTCGCCGTCGAGGTTCAGACGCGTGGGGTTGTGCGACGTGAGCCGGAGCACCAGATGGTCGATGCCCTGGACCAGCTCGTTCTGCACGGTGACCGGAATCGTGGCGCTCCGGCCCGAGAGGGTCACGTCCGACTTCTCGATCAGCTGGACCTCTTCGGTGAGGTCCCGCAGATAGCTCCGCACCCCGTTGCGGTACTGCTGCGCCGCCACGGGGTTCGCCCGCCAGGACACCGACAGCTCGCGGTCGATCGCCCTGCCGAAGGGCGTGTTCACCCGGTCCGCCTGGGTGAGGATGCCCTCGAACATGTCGAGGGTCTCCTGGGTGCCCCGGACGTCCTGGAAGGCCACGACGGGCAGCTCCTGCTTACGCAGCTTGCCCGGGTACTGGGAGCTGCGGGGCACCGCGGTGTTGGCGTCGGGGTCCGGCTTGGAGCCGGCGGCCGCGACGAGGTCGAGCGGCTGGGTCCAGCGCTGGTTGCCGAGGGCCTGCAGAGCTCGCGCCATGGACTGGGCCTGGGCTGCCGTGGGCACGCGCTGCGGGGCGACGACGATGCTGCGCTGCTTGTCGGGGGCCTGGTGCGTCACGGCGAGCGTCTGGGCGAGGAACTCCTGGACGGCGAGCGTCGAGGAGTCCGACCGGGTCATGTCGCCATGGAAGGCCTTGGAGAGCCGTGAGTCGGCGACGACCGCGGTCGTGCCACCGCCGATGGGCCGCGCCGCGGTGGGCGTGTAGCCCAGGTTGTCCTGGAGGCTGTCGCTGCGGGCGATCACATTGTGCGCACCGGCCGATGTGGCCACATCGACGATCGACGAGTCGACCGCGCCCTCCACGGGCCAGGCGAAGTCGGTCGACGCCTTCACGTGGAGGACCGTTTCGACTGTGGTCGCGGCGACCTCGGTGGCCGGCTGGAGGTGGCTGAGCGATCCGGAGACGGACTTGCCGCGGTGCGCCAGCGAGGCCAGGTCGGGATCGGCGAACGGCAGGGCGACCACCTTGCGGTCCCGGACCGCT
This sequence comes from Streptomyces sp. NPDC049597, assembly GCF_040675505.1. NCBI lineage: Bacteria > Bacillati > Actinomycetota > Actinomycetes > Kitasatosporales > Streptomycetaceae > Streptomyces > Streptomyces sp. NPDC049597. The sequence goes on along the minus strand of NZ_JBFAOY010000026.1, from coordinate 28,056 downwards.
GCTTGGAGATCGCTCAGCCAGCGCTTGGCCACGGCCTGGTTCTTGCCCGCGACCGTGGTGTTCCCCTTCTTGACCTCGTAGTTCCGCGTCATGGCGTCCACGGTTGCCAGCAGGTCCGGATCGATGACCCAGGTGACCGGCAGCTCCTTGCCGAGGGAGACGAGCTGGTCGAGCCGCCCGCCGATGGACAGCTCGGCCGCCAGCGACTCGTCCTCGAAGACGGGCGTCTGCTGCTCGTCGGAGCCCGTCTCGGAGGTGAGATGCGTGGAGGAGATGAGCGGCCACATATACGTGAGGCGGGTTTTCTTCTCCGGTGGCTCCGGCTGCCACGGCAGGAAAGTCCGCTCGATGCCCAGCACCTGGTCGTACGGCAGGTTCGCGGTCTGTCCCGAGAGCGAGACGCCGAGCTGGTAGACGCCCCCGTCCTCGGCGAGGTCGAGTTCGTCGGCGGGCACGGAGAGCCGGAAGTCATGGCTGATGCCGGAGGCGAGGCGGGGGATCTCAACCGAGTACTTGGTGTCGATCGCCGCACCGTCGAGGCCCGGGTTGTAGCCGGTGCGCTCCGCGACGCGATCGATGGCGGTCCTGCCGAAGAGCTTCTGCCCGACCCGCAGATCGACGTGCGCGTCGGTGATCGTCTGCTTGCCCTCGTTGATCACCGTGCCGGAGATGGTGATCGTGTCCTTCTCGCCCGGCGTCGCCGGCGTGAACGTGTCGAGAGACACATCGACGGTCCGTGATCCGGTGGCGTCCTCCGCGGCATGCGCGGTCGGCGCCGCGGGGCCGACCAGCAGCCCCGCAAGGAGTGGTGCGCCGGTGAGCAGTGAGGCTGAGCGACGCAGCCACCGGCGGGCAGGAGAAGTACGCATCCCCTGGAAGTCTGCCGCCTCGGCCACGCGCTCGCCCGTCCCTCGTCGTCTGCTTGCCGGTGGTGGTTCTCTGGTTCTTGCGTCCACGCATGGTAACGATGCCCGCTGGGTCGACGTGCCGCGGACTGCATCACAAGATCGCAAGGCCTCCGCCGGGCCGCCGTAAACAGGGGCGCTCCGGTCCGCCGGGGCACGTACCCTTTTCTGTTGTGCCGAACGCCAATGAAGACAACCCCACTGCCCTGAGCCAGGTGCAACGCCGCGCGGTGAGCGAACTGCTGCGGGTGTCCCCGGTCGCCGACGACCTTGCCCGCCGTTTCCAGGAGGCCGGGTTCAGCCTCGCCCTGGTCGGCGGGTCGGTACGTGACGCACTTCTCGGTCGGCTCGGCAACGACCTCGACTTCACGACGGACGCTCGGCCCGAGGACGTACTGAAGATCATCCGGCCGTGGGCGGACTCGGTCTGGGACGTCGGCATCGCCTTCGGCACGGTCGGAGCCCAGAAGGAAGGCCGCGTCGGTGACGACGTGCAGCGCTTCCAGATCGAGGTGACCACCTACCGGTCGGAGTCCTACGACCGGACGTCGCGCAAGCCGGAGGTGTCCTACGGCGACTCGATCGAGGAGGACCTCGTCCGTCGGGACTTCACGGTGAACGCCATGGCCGTCGCCCTTCCCGAGAAGGTGTTCGTCGATCCGCACGGCGGCCTCGAGGACCTCGCGGCCCGAGTACTGCGGACGCCCGGCACCCCTGAGGAGTCCTTCTCGGACGATCCGCTGCGGATGATGCGCGCCGCCCGGTTCGCGGCCCAGCTCGATTTCGAGGTGGCGCCCGACGTGGTGGCTGCCATCAAGGCGATGGCGCAGCGCATCGAGATCGTCTCCGCTGAACGGGTGCGCGACGAACTGAACAAGCTGCTGCTGTCCGCGCAGCCCCGCAAGGGGCTGGGGCTGCTCGTCGACACGGGGCTCGGGGAGTACGTCCTGCCAGAGTTGCCGGCACTCCGCCTGGAGAGCGACGAGCATCACCGTCACAAGGATGTGTACGAGCATTCACTCACCGTGCTCGACCAGGCGATCGCCCTCGAGGACGAGGGTCCGGATCTGGTGCTGAGGCTCGCGGCGCTGCTCCATGACATCGGAAAGCCGAGGACGCGGCGGTTCGAGAAGGACGGGCGTGTCTCCTTCCATCACCACGAGGTGGTGGGCGCGAAGATGACCAAGAAGCGGATGACGGCGCTCAAGTACTCGAACGAGATGGTCAAGGACGTCGCGCGGCTGGTCGAGCTGCACCTGCGCTTCCACGGCTACGGGACCGGCGAATGGACCGACTCGGCGGTGCGACGCTACGTGCGAGACGCCGGACCGCTGCTGTCGCGGCTGCACAAGCTCACCCGCTCGGACTGCACGACCCGGAACAAGAGGAAGGCGTCTGCGCTCTCCCGGGCCTATGACGGTCTGGAGGAGCGCATCGCCCAGCTGCAGCAGCAGGAGGAGCTGGACGCGATCCGGCCGGACCTCAACGGCAACCAGATCCAGGAGGTCCTGGGCGTTGGTCCCGGTCCCGTGATCGGCAAGGCGTACGCGTTCCTTCTCGATCTGCGTCTGGAGAACGGTCCGATGGAGCACGATGCCGCGGTTGCCGCACTCAAGGAGTGGTGGGCGGCTCAGGGCTGAGCGTGAAACGGTGCGATGTTTCACGTGAAACATCGCACCGCGATGACGGTCGGGGCGGTGTTTCACGTGAAACACCGCCCCGAGCGCTTTGCGTCAGGCCAGCTCCCCTGTGCGCCTCCAGCGCTCCAGCATCGCCGCGACCCCTGCGTGGATGGCTGCGATCAGGCCGATGAGTGGAGCCGACCTGCCGTCCGGCGGCAGCATGAGGGCGGCGATACCGGCCGCTCCGACGAAGCCCACGTTGAACAACACGTCGTAGAGAGCGAAGACCCTGCCACGGAAGGCGTCGTCCGTGGCGGTCTGGACAATCGTGTCCGTCGCGATCTTCGCTCCTTGGGTGACGAGCCCCAGAATGAAAGCGGCGACCAGCATCGGCCCCGGAGCGAACGGCAGTCCCAGTGCCGGTTCCAGGACGGCTGCCGCCGCGGCGCAGCCGACCATCCAGCCGTACCGCCCGAGGCGACCGATCCCCCAGGGCGACAGTACGGCGGCGGCGAAGAATCCCGCTCCCGAGACCGCGAGTGCCAGGCCGAGGAGGGCGAGCCCGTCGGATTCGGTCTCGGTCCACGCGTAGCGGCAGAGCATCAGCACCATCACGGTGAACGCGCCGTAGCAGAATCGCATGAGGGTCATCGCCGCCAAGACGTGGGCGGCGGGCGGTCGTTGGGTCAGATGCCGCAGGCCGTCCAGCAGCCCGCGCGCCGTGGACGCGATCGCCGTGAACAGACGAGGCTGAACGAGTTCCGGATCCGGGCCGAGCAGCTCGCGCCCCATGCGCAGCGACGCCAGGGCGGAGGCGAGGTAGAGCGCGGCCCCGACCAGTACCACCACGGCATCGGAATCGGCGACGACGAGGCGGACGAGGAAGGCCAGCCCGCCGCCCGCGGTGGCGGCGAGAGTTCCGGCGGTGGGCGACACGGAGTTGGCCATGACGAGCCGGTCCGCGTCGACCACACGAGGCAGGGCGGCCGAGAGCCCGGCCAGTACGAACCGGTTGACGGCCGTGACGGCGAGCGCGGAGGCATAGAAGAGCCAGTCCGGCACCGAGGCCAGAATGAGCAGCGCCGTGCAGCCTGCGAGCAGGGCACGCAGGAGATTGCCGTAGAGGAAGACCTGTCGGCGACGCCAGCGATCGAGGAGCACGCCTGCGAAGGGGCCCACGAAGGAGTAGGGGAGCAACAGCACGGCCATGGCGGAGGCGATCGCGGCCGGCGAGGTCTGCTTCTCCGGTGAGAAGACCACATGGGTGGCGAGAGCGACCTGGTAGACGCCGTCAGCCGACTGGGAGAGCAGCCGGACGGTCAGCAGTCGGCGGAAGTCGGTCAGGCGCAGTAGTACGCGCAGATCACGTACAGCGGGCATGCGAGCAAGGGTCACATACGAGGAGGGTCCCCGGGCCGATGACCCGGGGACCCTCCTCGATCGGACGGGACGAACGTTTAGCGCTCGACCTCGCCCTTGATGAACTTCTCGACGTTCTCGCGAGCCTGGTCGTCGAAGTACTGGACCGGCGGGGACTTCATGAAGTACGAGGACGCGGAGAGGATCGGGCCGCCGATGCCCCGGTCCTTGGCGATCTTCGCGGCGCGCAGGGCGTCGATGATGACACCCGCGGAGTTCGGGGAGTCCCACACTTCGAGCTTGTACTCGAGGTTCAGCGGGACGTCACCGAAGGCGCGGCCCTCGAGACGCACGTACGCCCACTTGCGGTCGTCCAGCCAGGCCACGTAGTCCGACGGGCCGATGTGGACGTTCTTCTCGCCCAGCTCGCGGTCCGGGATCTGCGAGGTGACGGCCTGCGTCTTCGAGATCTTCTTGGACTCCAGGCGCTCGCGCTCGAGCATGTTCTTGAAGTCCATGTTGCCGCCGACGTTCAGCTGCATCGTGCGGTCCAGGATGACGCCCCGGTCCTCGAAGAGCTTCGCCATCACGCGGTGCGTGATGGTGGCGCCGACCTGCGACTTGATGTCGTCGCCGACGATCGGGACACCGGCCTCGGTGAACTTGTCCGCCCACTCCTTGGTGCCGGCGATGAAGACCGGGAGCGCGTTGACGAACGCGACCTTGGCGTCGATGGCGCACTGCGCGTAGAACTTCGCCGCGTCCTCGGAACCGACGGGCAGGTAGCAGACCAGGACGTCGACCTGCCTGTCCTTGAGGACCTGGACGACGTCGACCGGGGCCTCGGCGGACTCCTCGATCGTCTGGCGGTAGTACTTGCCCAGACCGTCCAGGGTGTGACCGCGCTGCACGGTGACGCCGGTCGACGGCACGTCGCAGATCTTGATGGTGTTGTTCTCGCTGGCACCGATGGCGTCGGCGAGGTCGAGGCCGACCTTCTTGGCGTCCACGTCGAAGGCGGCCACGAACTCGACGTCACGAACGTGGTACTCGCCGAACTGGACGTGCATGAGACCCGGCACCTTGCCTGCCGGGTCGGCGTCCTTGTAGTACTCGACGCCCTGCACCAGCGAGGCGGCGCAGTTGCCCACGCCGACGATGGCTACGCGAACCGAACCCATTCCGGTTGCTCCCTGTGTGATCTCGGTATTCCGGATGAAACCCTGCGGAGCGCGGGGCTTCACTTGGCGGTGTCGTCGGACGGATCCGGCGGGGTGGAGCTGTCGGGAGGGGTCCCTCCGGATGACTCGTCGCCCTGGTGCCGGGGCAGGCCGCCCGTCGCTCCAGATGTGTTGTCCTGCTGAGCGGTGCTCTCGGGGAAGGGCCGTCGCTGATCCCGCCCCGCCCGCTCGCTCTCGATGAGCTCGTTCAGCCAGCGCACTTCGCGTTCCACGGACTCCATGCCGTGCCGCTGCAGTTCGAGCGTGTAGTCGTCGAGGCGCTCGCGGGTGCGGGCGAGAGAGGCGCGCATCTTCTCCAGGCGCTCCTCCAGCCGGCTGCGGCGTCCCTCCAGGACTCGCATCCGCACCTCGCGCTCCGTCTGTCCGAAGAAGGCGAAACGGGCTGCGAAGTGCTCGTCCTCCCAGGTGTCCGGGCCGGTGTGCGAGAGCAGCTCCTCGAAGTGCTCCTTACCTTCGGCCGTCAGCCGGTAGACGATCTTGGCGCGGCGCCCCGCCAGCGATGCGGCGAGGGCGTCCTCGGGTGCGTTTCCCGGTTCCTCGATCAACCAGCCGTTGGCGACGAGCGTCTTGAGGCAGGGGTAGAGGGTTCCGTAGCTGAAGGCCCGGAAGATTCCCAGCGAGGTGTTGAGCCGCTTGCGCAGCTCGTACCCGTGCATCGGGGCTTCGCGGAGCAGGCCGAGGACGGCGAACTCGAGGATGCCTGAGCGTCTGCTCACTGCCGCCTCCCTCGCCCGTCGGTGCCCGTATGCCGTTCCGATGTGTCGTGCTGATGTATCGATTCGATACATCAGCACGATAGAGCGGCGTCTCGCATGGGACAAGGGGTGCCTTCGTGAGCGGCGTCACATCACCAATTCGTCGGCGGTGAGTTGCCTGATATGGGGTGAACTTCGCCCCTCGGTGGGTTTTGACCGTGCGTAGTCTGTGCGGCATGCAGACCACCGGGAACCATGTGACGCCCTTGTGCGTCATCGCCGTGGATGCACAGCGGACGAGCTCTCCCGAGAGCTCGGCCGTATCCATTTCGGGGGGACCGGAACTCAACTGCCGCTTCCAGGCGTCTCGCCTGCCCGAGGAGTAGTCGTTCGATGAGCGAGCACCGACGCAAACCGCCGCAGCCGCAGGGTGGCGGGCGCGCCGCGGCCCGACGCGCCGCCCAGCAGTCCTCTGGGCGCCGTGCAGCACCCGGAAGGGGTGCCACGTCAGCCTCCCCTTCCGCTTCTCACGGGGAGGAGCGTCCCTACGGTGGCAGAGCCGAGGCCCGGCGCGCCGCCCAGCGGGGCGGTGGTCGCCGGCGCGTGGACGAGTCGGGGGCGGGCGGCAGGGCCGCGCGCCGCGGTGCCGCCGGAGCCGGAGCCGGCAAGAAGCGGCTGATCGACTACCCGCGGCACGACAAGTACGGATGGCGTCGCTGGATGCCCTCCTGGAAGCTCGTCGCGGGACTGTGCATCGGCTTCCTCGGGCTGCTGACCGTGGCCGCGGCCCTCGCGTACAGCACGGTCGCCATCCCCAAGGAGGCGGAGGCGGCCACGGCCCAGAACAACGTCTACTACTGGGCCGACGGCTCCCAGATGGCCGCCACGGGGGGCGAGGTCAACCGCCAGATCATCGGCATCGACCAGATCCCGCGGGCGATGCAGGACGCAGTGATCTCGGCGGAGAACAAGACGTTCGAGAAGGACTCGGGCATCGACCCGATGGGTATCACCCGCGCCGTGTTCAACATGGCCCGTGGCCAGGAGACCCAGGGTGGCTCCACGATCACCCAGCAGTATGTGAAGAACGCGCGGCTCGACGACCAGGACCAGACCCTGAGCCGTAAGGTCCAGGAGCTGTTCATCGCCATCAAGATCGACAGCGAGATGGACAAGCCCGACATCATGCAGGGCTATCTGAACACCTCCTACTACGGGCGGGGTGCCTACGGCATCCAGGCCGCGGCGCGCACGTACTACAACAAGGACGCGGAGAAGCTGAACGCCAGCGAGTGCGCGTTCCTCGCCTCGCTTCTCAAGGGCGCGACGTACTACGACCCGGCCGGCGCCACGGAGATCGACGCGAAGGCGACGGCTGAGGCCAACCGGGAGCGGGCCGAGAAGCGCTGGCGCTGGATCCTCGACGAGATGGTCAAGGACGGCCGCCTGGACGCCGGGGAGCGCGCCACGTACACCGAGTTCCCGGACCCCCAGAAGCCGAAGAAGAACGCCCAGCTGGGCGGGCAGATCGGCTACCTGGTGGACCTGGCCAAGGCCAACTTCCTCAACAAGTACGAGGGCATGACCGCCAACAAGCTGGCGCAGGGCGGCTACGAGATCCACACGACCTTCGACAAGAAGAAGGTCCAGGCGCTCGAGGCCACCATCAAGAACATCTACAAGAAGCACATCGACCCGGAGAAGCGGCCGGACACGGACACCCACGTCCAGTTCGGCGGCGCCTCCGTGGAGCCGGAGACCGGCAAGATCGTCGCGATCTACGGCGGTACCGACGCGACGAAGCACTTCACGAACAACGCCGACGCGACCGGTGCCCAGGTCGGATCGACGTTCAAGCCCTTCGTGCTGGCCGCCGCGATGCGGGACGGCGTGCGCGACCCCGAAGGCGAGAGCGAGCAGGGGCCCAGCCAGCGCACCATCGTCGACCCCGACAAGAGCCGGTACAACGGTGCCAACAAGCTCAAGATCAAGAACTACGACGGTTCGGTCTGGCGCAACGAGGAGGGCAAGGAGTGGCTGCAGCGCAACGACGGTGACGAGTCGTTCAAGAACATCAGCCTGCGCGAAGCCATGATCCACTCGGCCAACTCGCCGTTCGTGCAGCTCGGCATGGACATCGGCATCCCGCAGGTGCGAAAGGCGGCCGTCGACGCCGGCCTGCTGGAGTCCAGCCTGGTCAAGTCGGACGTCCCCTCGTTCTCCCTCGGAATCTCGGACCCCAGCGCGATCCGCATGGCGGGCGCGTACGGCACCTTCGCGGCCAACGGAAAGCAGCGCGACCCGTACTCCGTGACGTCCGTCGAGCACCAGGGCAAGACGATCTACAAGCACGAGGACAAGGCCGAGACGGCCTTCACCAAGGCCGTCGCCACCAATGTGACGGACGTGCTCCGCGATGTCGTCGACGACGACGAGGGCACGGGTAAGAACGCGCGCCTTCCCGGCCGTCAGGTCGCCGGCAAGACGGGTACCACCGACGACAACAAGTCCGCGTGGTTCGTCGGCTACACCCCGCAGCTGTCGACCGCCATCGACATGTACCGCCTCGACGACAACGAGAAGAGCGGCAAGAAGCGCGAATTCCTGAAGATGTACGGCACCGGTGACCGGGACACGATCCACGGTTCGTCGTTCCCGTCCGAGATCTGGCAGACGTACATGTCCCAGGCGCTCAAGGGCGCCAAGATCGTGGAGTTCGACGAGCCGGAGGAGCTCGACGCCGAGGCCGTCTGGGGCGGCGGCGCGGTCAGCCCCAAGCCGACGCCGAGCAGCAGCCCGTCCTCGAGCCCGTCCCCGTCGCCGTCGCCGAGCCCCTCCGAGAGCCCCTCGAAGAGCCCCGGCCGCCCCACGGAGTCGTGCAACCCGTGGGAGGACTGGACCTGCGATCCCACCGGCGGCACCGACGCCGGCACTGACCAGGGCGGGACCAACGGCGGGATCACGTCGAGCCCGACGACCTCGACCGGTACCGACACGGGCGGCGGAGGCAACGGCAACGGCGGAGGCAACGGCGGAGGCTTCATCGGAGGCTCCGACGGAACCGAGTAGCCGCCGCACGTAGGCCGGCACCCATCGAGGGCCGCCGTACCGGCAAGCGCAGCGCTTCGTGCCTGTGCCCGCCGGAAACGGCGGCCCTCGTCGTGTCCCCGGCTCCTTACGGCAGGATGTGCACCATGCCCAGCGCAGAGGAGACGAGCGTGTACGAGGACCGCCGCGGCGCCCTGCCCGCACGGCGGGACAGTCCTGACGTGCGCCCCACACGGCGTGACAGGATCGCCGCGGCCGGCAGCGAGCTGATCGGTGGCCCCGCGGGCCGCTGGGCCCGGCGCGGCGGCAACGGCCCGCTCACACCCGTGCGCGTCATCGCCTTGGTGGCGATCGGCATGTTCGCGCTCGGCATGGTGCAGAAGCTGCCCTGCTACAACTGGGCCTGGTTCAGGGGCACCAGTTCGCAGTACACCCATGCCTGCTACTCGGACATCCCGCACCTGTATCTCGGCCGTGGCTTCGCCGATGGGCGCCTTCCGTACTTCGACCGGCTGCCCGGCGACATGGAGTACCTCGAATACCCGGTGCTGACGGGCCTGTTCATGCAGGTCGCCTCCTGGGTCGCCGATGCCGCCTCCTGGCTCGGGCTGTCGGGCGACGACATGATGCAGCGCGAGCAGCTGTACTGGCTGATCAACGCGGGAATGCTGCTGGTCTGCGCGGCCGTCATCGCCGTGTGCGTCGCCCGCACACACCGCCGCCGTCCGTGGGACGCGCTGCTGGTGGCGCTGGCACCCGCCTTCGCGCTGACGGCCACGATCAACTGGGACCTGCTCGCGGTGGCCCTGACGGCCTCGGCGATGCTCATGTGGTCGCGCAGCAGGGTGCTCGCCGCAGGCGTCCTCATCGGCCTGGCGACGGCCGCCAAGTTCTACCCGTTCCTGCTCCTCGGGCCGCTGCTGGTGCTGTGCTGGCGCGCGGGCAGGTGGCGCGAGTTCCTCACGACGGCCTTCGGGGCCGTGGCGGCGTGGCTCGTGGTCAACGTGCCCGTCATGCTGCTGGCGCCGGAGGGGTGGAAGAAGTTCTACACCTTCAGCCAGGAGCGACCGGTCGACTTCGGTTCGTTCTGGCTGATCATCACTCAGCGCACCGGTCGCTCGATCGAGGCGGAGACGGTCAACACGTACGCGATGCTCCTGACGATCGTCGCGTGCGCCGGTATCGCCCTGCTGACTCTCACCGCACCGCGCAGGCCCCGGTTCGCGCAACTGGCGTTCCTGGTCGTCGCCGTGTTCGTCCTCACCAACAAGGTCTACTCACCGCAGTACGTCCTGTGGCTGATCCCGCTTGCGGCGCTCGCCCGTCCGCGCTGGCGGGACTTCCTCGTCTGGCAGGCCTGCGAGGTCATGTACTTCCTCGGCATCTGGATGTACCTCGCGTACACCACCAGCGAGAAGCACCAGGGGCTGCCGCCCGAGGGCTACCAGCTCGCGATCGCCCTGCACCTGCTGGGCACGCTCTACCTGTGCGCGGTCATCGTGCGGGACATCCTCATGCCCGAACGCGACGGGGTGCGGACCGACGGCTCGGACGACCCGTCCGGCGGAGTGCTCGACGGGGCCGAGGACGTGTTCGCCCTGGGGCGTTCGGCCCGGCGGCGACGGCATGCCGCGCAGACCGTGGAGGGGCCGCGGGTGGAATGGGGGATGGAGCCCGCCAGGACGGGGCAGGGCCAAGGGGCTCAGCCGTCCGCCTGACGGCCTCGCGGAATCCGCGTCCGGCGGCAGGCAGCGCCGAGCGCCCTCCCGGTCGACGACCGGGCGTCCTTGCCTACCGGTCGACGAGGCGGTCGAACTGCGTGGTCGTGTGCCGCAGATGGGCGACGAGCTCGTCGCCGACCCTGGGCTCCTCGGCGTCCGCCGGCACGAACAGGATCGAGACCTGCATGTGCGGCGGTTCGGCGAACCAGCGCTGCTTGCCCGCCCACACGAACGGCGACAGGTTGCGGTTGACCGTCGCGAGGCCGGCACGGGCCACGCCCTTGGCGCGCGGCATCACGCCGTGCATCGCCTTGGGCGCCTCCAGCCCCACACCGTGCGACGTGCCGCCGGCGACGACGACGAGCCAGCCGTCGGACGCGGCCTTCTGCTGCCGGTAGCCGAAACGGTCGCCCTTGGAGACGCGCGTCACGTCCAGGACCGCCCCGCGGTACTGGGTCGCCTCGTGGTCGCCGAGCCACAGACGGGTGCCGATCCGGGCGCGGAAGCGGGTCTGCGGGAACTGCTGCTGCAGCCGGGCCTGTTCGTCGGCCCGCAGGTGGCTGACGAACATCGTGTGCAGCGGCAGGCGGGCGGCACGCAGCCGGTCCATCCAGCCGATGACCTCCTCGACTGCGTCGGAGCCGTCCGTGCGGTCCAGCGGCAGGTGCAGCGCGAAGCCCTCGAGCCGCACGTCCTCGATCGCGGCGTGCAGATGGCCGAGCTCCTGCTCGGTGATGCCGTGGCGCTTCATCGAGCTCATGCACTCGATGACGACCCGTGCCCCGACCAGGGCGTGCACACCGTCCACCGAGGACACCGAACGGATCACCCGGTCGGGCAGCGGCACCGGCTCCTCACCGCGCCGGAAGGGTGTGAGGACCAGCAGGTCGCCGCCGAACCAGTCCTTGATCCGCGCGGCCTCGTACGTCGTGCCGACCGCGAGCATGTCGGCGCCGAAGCGGGCCGCCTCGTCGGAGAGGCGCTCGTGGCCGAAGCCGTAGCCGTTGCCCTTGCAGACCGGGACCAGTCCCGGGAACTGGTCGATCACGGACTTCTGGTGCGCCCGCCAGCGCGCGATGTCGACGTAGAGGGAGAGCGCCATGACCGGCCCGGAACCTTTCTGGTGGCTGCGTATCAAAGACAGGTACGAGATTACGGAGTCCTTCGCGCCGCCGGAGCGGTCAGCGGCGTCCTCAGCGGCGCGACATGTAGATGTCCAGCGCCTTGTGGAGCAGCTTGTTCAGCGGGAAGTCCCACTCGCCGACGTACTCGACGGCCTCGCCACCGGTGCCGACCTTGAACTGGATCAGGCCGAAGAGGTGATCCGTCTCGTCGAGCGAGTCGCTGATGCCCCGGAGGTCGTAGACGGTCGCGCCCATGGCGTAGGCGTCGCGCAGCATCCGCCACTGCATCGCGTTCGAGGGCCGGACCTCGCGCCCGATGTTGTCGGAGGCTCCGTAGGAGTACCAGACGTGTCCGCCGACGACGAGCATGGTGGCCGCGGACAGGTTCACGCCGTTGTGCCGGGCGAAGTACAGGCGCATGCGGTTGGGGTCCTCGTTGTTGAGGACGGTCCACATGCGCTGGAAGTACGACAGCGGGCGCGGCCGGAAGCGGTCCCGCTCGGCGGTGATCTCGTACAGGCGCTGCCACTCGGCGAGGTCCTCGTAGCGGCCCTGGACCACCTCGACGCCGGCCTTCTCGGCCTTCTTGATGTTGCGGCGCCACAGCTGGTTGAAGCCCTTGAGGACGTCGTCCAGCGACCGGTTGGCCAGCGGCACCTGGTAGACGTACCGCGGCTGCACGTCGCCGAAGCCGGCTCCGCCGTCCTCGCCCTGCTGCCAGCCCATCTTGCGCAGGCGGTCGGCGACCTCGAAGGCCCGGGGCTCGATGTGCGTGGCCTCGACATCGCGCAGGCGCTTGACGTCGGGGTCCTGGATGCCGGCCTTGATCGCGGGGGCGTCCCAGCGGCGGATGACGACGGGCGGCCCCATCTTGACCGAGAAGGCGCCCTGGTTCTTGAGGTGCGCCAGCATCGGCTGCAGCCAGTCGTCCAGGTTCGGGGCGTACCAGTTGATGACCGGGCCCTCGGGGAGATACGCGAGATACCGCTTGATCTTGGGCAGCTGGCGGTAGAGCACCAGGCCGACGCCGACCAGGTCGCCGCTCTTGTCGAACCAGCCCAGGTTCTCCGAGCGCCACTCGGTCTTCACGTCCGCCCACGCCGGGACCTGGCAGTGACTCGCCGAGGGCAGGCTCTGGATGTAGGCCAGATGCTGCTCACGACTGATGGTCCTCAGGGTCAGGCTCATGCGGGGCGCTCCTCGGCAGGTGTGTCCCCATGGGTACAGGGGCTCCGGCTCTCGCGCCGAAGCCTACTGGTCCGAGGAGGCGCTCCGAATGGCTGTACGCAAGAGCGGGCCGGTCGCGGCCCGCTCCCGGTGCGCTGTGCGTCAGCCGAGGACTCCGCCGAAGAGGCCGCCGTGCGCCATGCCGAGGAAGAAGCCCACGGCCGACGCTCCGAGGCCGATGATCAGCAGGAACCGCTCGCGTGTGGTCGCCGAGATGAACTGGCCGTACGCGCCCGTGACGATTCCGATGAGGCCCGTCCACGAGCTCAGCAGGTGGAGGTGGTGGAACATCGCCGTGATGAACGCGATGGCACCGAGCACCAGCGTCACCGCCATCAGGGTGTCCTGAAGCGGATGTGGCTTGCCGTCCGTGGCGAGGAGAGAGGCGGGGGACTGACGTCGCATTGCATGTGCCATGAGGCACCTCCTGGCTGTGCCGGAAGGCGGCGCATGGTAGCGCCGCGCGCACCCGATGTGTACAGATTGCGGCCATCCGCCACCGGATTTCAACCGGAAGCCGGGGTGCAGGTACTCTGTACGGTCTGCACCGGTGTCTGCCCAGGCCAGGACGCGATCTCCGCTCGTCGAGCCGGGATTGTCAGTGGCGGCCGATACCGTTGCTCACGCATCACGACCCTCCTGCCACGGAACGACCGTGGCCGCTGAGTCCAAAGGAGGTGGGTTCCACATGCGTCACTACGAGGTGATGGTCATCCTCGACCCCGATCTCGAGGAGCGCGCTGTCTCCCCGCTGATCGAGAACTTCCTCTCCGTCGTCCGTGAGGGCAACGGAAAGGTGGAGAAGGTCGACACCTGGGGCCGTCGTCGTCTCGCTTACGAGATCAAGAAGAAGCCCGAGGGCATCTACTCGGTCATCGACCTGCAGGCCGAGCCTGCGGTCGTCAAGGAGCTCGACCGCCAGATGAACCTGAACGAGTCGGTCCTCCGGACCAAGGTCCTCCGTCCCGAGACCCACTGAGCACCTAGCTCAGAGGTCATCGGGTTCGAGTAGCAGCAAGCAGCCAGAAGCAATCCCCGCCGAGAGGTACCCCCAATGGCAGGCGAGACCGTCATCACGGTCGTCGGCAATCTCGTCGACGACCCCGAGCTGCGCTTCACCCCGTCCGGTGCGGCGGTCGCGAAGTTCCGCGTCGCGTCCACTCCCCGCACCTTCGACCGGCAGACCAACGAGTGGAAGGACGGCGAGAGCCTGTTCCTGACCTGCTCGGTCTGGCGGCAGGCGGCGGAGAACGTCGCCGAGTCGCTCCAGCGCGGCATGCGCGTCGTCGTGCAGGGCCGCCTGAAGCAGCGGTCCTACGAGGACCGCGAGGGCGTCAAGCGCACGGTCTTCGAGCTGGACGTCGAGGAAGTCGGCCCCAGCCTCAAGAACGCCACGGCCAAGGTCACCAAGACCACCGGTCGCGGCGGCCAGGGTGGTTACGGCGGCGGCCAGCAGGGCGGCGGCGGCTGGGGCGGCGGCCCCGGTGGTGGCCAGCAGCAGGGCGGCGGCGGTGCACCCGCCGACGACCCCTGGGCCACGAGCGCGCCGGCCGGCGGCGGCCAGCAGGGCGGGGGCGGCGGCTGGGGCGGAAGCTCCGGCGGTTCCGGCGGCGGCTACTCGGACGAGCCTCCCTTCTAGGGCAGCTCGTACCCCCACTTCTTGATCACACAGGAGAATCACCATGGCGAAGCCGCCTGTGCGCAAGCCTAAGAAGAAGGTCTGCGCGTTCTGCAAGGACAAGACCGCGTACGTGGACTACAAGGACACGAACATGCTGCGGAAGTTCATTTCCGACCGTGGCAAGATCCGTGCCCGCCGCGTGACCGGCAACTGCACGCAGCACCAGCGTGACGTCGCCACGGCCGTCAAGAACAGCCGTGAGATGGCGCTGCTGCCCTACACGTCCACCGCGCGATAAGGGAAGGGTGACCGAGACATGAAGATCATCCTCACCCACGAGGTCTCCGGCCTCGGCGCCGCAGGCGACGTCGTCGACGTCAAGGACGGCTACGCTCGCAACTACCTGGTCCCGCGCGGTTTCGCGATCCGCTGGACCAAGGGTGGCGAGAAGGACGTGGCGCAGATCCGCCGCGCCCGCAAGATCCACGAGATCGCGACCATCGAGCAGGCGAACTCCGTCAAGGGCCAGCTCGAGGCCGTGAAGGTGCGCCTGGCTGTTCGCTCCGGCGAGGCCGGCCGCCTGTTCGGTTCCGTCACCCCGGCCGACATCGCTTCGGCGATCAAGGCTGCCGGTGGTCCGGAGGTCGACAAGCGTCGCGTCGAGCTCGGTTCGCCGATCAAGACCCTGGGCTCGCACCAGGTGTCCGTGCGTCTGCACCCCGAGGTTGCCGCGCAGCTCGGCGTCGAGGTTGTCGCCGCCTGATCAGCGCGCTCGACTGAGCGGTAGGAAGGGCCGCACCCCTCGGGGGTGCGGCCCTTCTGTCGGTCCGGCGCGGTGGTGCGATCACGGTTGTCTGCAGCGCGGTACCGCGTGCCCTACCGGATGTTTCACGTGAAACGTCAGCGCGTCGCGCCGGTCACGATCCAGCGTCCGGACCGGGCCCGCCACCACAGCGTCAGCAGCCGCACGGTCATCATCAGGGTCATGGCCCACCACAGCGCGGTGAGGCCGCCGCCGACGGCGGGCACCAGAAGGGCCACGGGCGCGAACACCGCGAGGGTGACGAGCATGGCCCAGGCGAGATACGGGCCGTCCCCCGCCCCCATCAGCACCCCGTCCAGGACGAAGACCACTCCCGCGATCGGCTGGGAGACCGCTACGACGAGAAGCGCGGGAAGAAGCGTGTCCCGGACCGCCTGATCGCCGGTGAACAGAGGGATGAACAGCGGGCGCGAGACCACGACCAGGATGCCCAGGATCACGCCCGCGGCGATTCCCCACTCCACCATGCGGCGGCAGGCCTGCCGTGCTCCCTCGGCATCGTTCGCACCGAGGTAGCGCCCGATGATGGCCTGCCCGGCGATCGCGATGGCATCGAGGGCGAAGGCCAGCAGACTCCAGAGCGACAGAACGACTTGGTGTGCCGCGATGTCGGTGTCGCCGAGGCGGGCTGCCACTGCCGTGGCGATCATCAGGACCGCCCGCAGTGAGAGCGTGCGGACCAGCAGAGGGACGCCGGCCTGGGCACTCGCCCTGATCCCGGCCGCGTCGGGGCGGAGCGAGGAACCGTGCTCACGGGCTCCGCGCACGACGACGACGAGGTACGCGACGGCCATCCCGCACTGGGCGGCGACGGTGCCCCATGCGGAGCCGGCGATGCCCAGCCCGGCGCCGTACACCAGTCCTGCGTTCAGTGCTGCGTTGGCCGTGAATCCGCCGATCGCCACATAGAGCGGTGTCCGCGTGTCCTGGAGGCCCCGCAGGACACCGGTCGCCGCGAGCACGATCAGCATGGCCGGTATGCCAAGGCTGGAAATGCGCAGGTAGGTGATCGCATGCGGCGCCGCCGTCTGTGATGCGCCGAAGAGATCCACCAGCGAGGGGGCGGTCGGGAGGGTCACCGCTACGACGGCGATTCCCAGGAAGAGCGCGAGCCAGATGCCGTCCATCCCCTGACGGATCGCCGAGGGAAGGTCGCCTGCGCCGACACGGCGGGCAACGGCGGCGGTGGTGGCGTACGCCAGGAACACGAAGACACTGACGGCCGTCATGAGCAGGGCAGCCGCGACGCCGAGACCGGCGAGCTGGGGCGTGCCGAGGTGGCCCACGACGGCGCTGTCGACCATCACGAACAGGGGCTCGGCGACCAGGGCGCCGAAGGCGGGGACGGCGAGCGCGATGATCTCTCGGTCATGGCGTCGACGGCGCACCTTGGGGGTCACGGAGGCCTGGGTCATGGCCCCAATCTAATCGTCCACAGGTAAGAGATGCAATGCGCATGTGTCCCTTACCACTCACGGGTCCGGCCGTCACCCCGTGCGTCGTTTGTTCTGATCTTGGTCCGGTGGCGAAAGTTTTTCTCCCCCACAGCCAGTGGACGGAAAAAGACCAGCTCAGAGGTCATGTGGTGGGCTGGGTGCGAGTTTGTCCACAGTGCTGTCCCCCGGTCCGTGCACAGGTTCAGAAGACTTCTCCACAGCATCTGGTCGCTCGTCCACAGGGCCTGTGGATAACCAGATTGGCTGACGGTGCCGACGGGCCTACCGTGGACCGTCGCCCGACGCGCGCAAGCGGAGTCAGGCGACTCGTTTTGTCAGTGTCGTGCCGTAGAAAGAGTGCCACGGCAAAGGTCCGCGGAGCGGACGGGAGGAGGTGGCCGCGGGTGAGCATTTCCGAGCCCTTGGACGACCCGTGGGCGGCCGAGAGTCCCAGTGACCGGCTTCCCGCCTCCCGCCGCCGCGGCAGCGACACCCGCCGTGAGGACCAGCACGACCGCGGCCGGGAGAGCACCGGCTGGGACAGCGGTCCCGGCTTCGAGCGGGTGCCTCCGCAGGACCTCGACGCCGAGCAGTCCGTTCTCGGCGGCATGCTGCTGTCGAAGGACGCCATCGCCGACGTGGTCGAGATCATCAAGGGCCACGACTTCTACCGGCCGGCGCACGAGACCGTCTTCCAGGCGATCCTCGACCTCTATGCCAAGGGTGAGCCGGCCGACCCGATCACGGTCGCGGCAGAGCTGGTCAAGCGTGGGGAGATCACCCGCGTCGGCGGGGCCCCCTATCTGCACACGCTGGTCCAGTCGGTGCCGACCGCGGCCAACGCGTCGTACTACGCCGAGATCGTCCATGAGCGGGCGGTGCTGCGCAGGCTCGTGGAGGCCGGCACCAAGATCACGCAGATGGGATACGCGGCCGACGGCGACGTGGACGAAATCGTCAACTCCGCCCAGGCCGAGATCTATGCCGTCACCGAGCAGCGGACCAGTGAGGACTACCTGCCGCTCGGCGACATCATGGAGGGCGCTCTCGACGAGATCGAGGCGATCGGCTCGCGCAGCGGTGAGATGACCGGTGTGCCCACGGGCTTCACGGACTTCGATTCCCTGACGAACGGCCTGCACCCGGGCCAGATGATCGTCATCGCCGCCCGTCCCGCGATGGGCAAGTCGACTCTGGCCCTGGACTTCGCGCGTGCGGCCTCGATCAAGAACAACCTGCCCAGCGTGATCTTCTCCCTCGAAATGGGGCGCAACGAGATCGCGATGCGTCTGCTGTCGGCAGAGGCCCGTGTGGCGCTCCATCACATGCGCTCCGGGACGATGACGGACGAGGACTGGACCCGCCTGGCGCGCCGGATGCCCGACGTGTCCCAGGCCCCGCTCTACATCGACGACTCGCCCAACCTGTCGATGATGGAGATCCGTGCCAAGTGCCGCCGCCTGAAGCAGCGCAACGACCTGAAGCTGGTGGTCATCGACTACCTCCAGCTGATGCAGTCGGGTGGCTCCAAGCGAGCCGAGAGCCGCCAGCAGGAGGTCTCGGACATGTCGCGAAACCTCAAGCTCCTGGCCAAGGAGCTGGAGATCCCGGTGATCGCGCTCTCCCAGCTGAACCGTGGCCCCGAGCAGCGCACGGACAAGAAGCCGATGGTTTCGGACCTGCGTGAATCAGGTTCGATCGAGCAGGACGCCGACATGGTCATCCTGTTGCACCGCGAGGACGCGTACGAGAAGGAGTCCCCGCGCGCGGGCGAGGCGGACCTGATCGTGGCGAAGCACCGTAACGGCCCGACGGCCACGATCACGGTGGCGTTCCAGGGCCACTACTCGCGCTTCGTGGACATGGCTCAGACGTGATGCGCCGTTGCACGGCCTCAGACGTGGTGTTCTGATCCAGCTCGGATGTCGGCACATGCGTGCGCTGACACCGACGGGCAACCGCCCGGCCCCACTCGAACGACCGGACGGCCTGGCGTCAGGGCGTACCTGGTCAGAGGGGCTGGAGCCGGGCGTGCAGGAGGCAGAAGACGTTGCCCTCCGGGTCGGCCAGGACGTGCCAGTTCTCGGTGCCGGTCTGGCCGACGTCGACGGGCTTGGCGCCGAGAGCGAGCAGCCGCTCCAGCTCCGCGTCCTGGTCGCGGTCGGTGGCGTTGACGTCGATGTGCAGTCGGAGTTTCCCGGTCGGCGGGTCGCTGCTGGGGCTGAGGATGAGGATGGGCTGCGGGCCGCCGAAGCCGGCGTCGGGCGGCCCGATCTCGATGCTTCCGTCGTCCTCCCGGCCGAGTTCGACGTAGCCGAGGACCTCGCTCCAGAATGCGGCGAGCCGTTCGGGATCGGCGCAGTCGAGGACCAGCTCACTGATGCGGCATGCCATGCCCGGGAGTGTACGTAGACAACCCGAGAGCTGTCAGAGGTCCTGCTCGGTCGGCACGTGGGGCCGGAACAGGCGGCGTACCGGCAGGGGTTCAACGGCACCATGGCCTGCATGCGGAGTGAGCACCACTGCCTCAATGCCCTTGTGGACCCGCTTAATCGGGTCGACGGAGCGCCCGTGCACCGATAGACCTGCTGCATGACCTCATCCCGGGAAGAGCTGCTCCCCACCACCCGCAGGGCGCTCCTGCACCGCATCGCCGTAGCGCAGAGCGAGGGACGCGCCCCCTCTCTCGTCGGAGCCGTGCTGAGGGACGGCCGTCCGGTGTGGACAGGCGCGCGTACCTGCGTCGACGGACACGCACCCGACGCCGATACGCAGTACCGCATCGGCTCGATCACCAAGACCTTTACCGCGGTTCTCGTGATGCGGCTGCGTGACGAGGGGCTGCTGGATCTGAGCGATCCGCTGGAGAAGCATCTGCCCGCCACGGATGTCGGAGAAGTGACCATCGCTCAGCTTCTCGGTCACAGCGCGGGGTTGAGCGCCGAGTCTCCGGCACCCTGGTGGGAACGGACTCCCGGCACTCTGCGCCCCGAACTCGCCGATGTCCTCGGCGACCAGACACGGATGCACCCTCCCGGCCGTCGGCACCACTATTCCAACCCTGGCTACACGCTTCTCGGATCACTCGTCGAAGCCGTACGCGGCGTTCCGTGGGAGCAGGCCCTCCAGATGGAGATCCTCGACCCGCTGGGGCTGACCCGGACGAGCGCGCAGCCGCGAGCGCCGCACGCGGGCGGCTGGGCCGTCCATCCGTGGGCCGATGTCATGCTTCCCGAGCCCGTCGAGGATCTGGGACTGATGGCCCCCGCCGGACAGTTGTGGTCGACCGCGACGGACCTCTGTCGTTTCGCCTGGTTCCTCGCCGAGGGTGACGACCGGGTGCTGAGGGCTGCCTCCGTGCGCGAGATGCGCATCCCGTCGGTGCCCGCAGAGGCCGGAGACTGGAACAGCACCTATGGCCTGGGCATGCAGATCGTCCGCAACGAGGGGCGCACACTCGTCGGGCACTCGGGCTCCCTACCGGGGTTTCTCGCAGGGCTGTGGGTGAGCGTGGAGGACGGCGTCGCCGCCGTGGCGCTGGCCAATGTGACGTCAGGGCCGCTCGTGAGCACCGTAGCCGCCGATCTCGTACGCATCGTGGCGGATGCCGAGCCCCGGATGCCCGCGCCATGGCGACCGCTGCCCGACGTCGACCAGGAGCTGCTGAACCTCACAGGTCCCTGGTATTGGGGTACCTACGCCTACGCGCTGCGCCTTGTCGGCGATCGCGGTGTCGACCTGGAGCCTCTGCGCGGGGGCGGCCGGCGGTCTCGCTTCGTGGCCGGGCCCAAGGGGGAGTGGACGGGGCTGGACGGCTACTTCGCAGGGGAGACGCTCACGGTGGTCCGCCGTGAGGACGGATCGGTGAGCCACCTGGACCTCGGATCGTTCGTGTTCACGCGTGAGCCCTACGAACAGGGCGACGCGGTGCCCGGTGGTGTGGACGAGGACGGATGGCGCGGGCTCTGATCCCTGGACGTTTCACGTGAAACGGGCCGACCCATGCCAGACGGGTCGGCCCGTTCTCACCGCCGGGCGGGCAGCGCCTCCTGTGCTCAGAGGGTCAACTTGAACCCGATGTGGGAGGGCTCGAAACCGAGGCGCTCATAGAAGCGGTGGGCATCGGTTCGGGTGGCGTCGGACGTGAGCTGGACCAGTTGGCAGCCCAAGCCGCGGGACTCCTCGACGGCCCACTCGATGAGCCGGGTGCCCAGCCCGCTGCCGCGCTCGTCGGCATGGATCCGTACGGCCTCGATGATCGAGCGGGTCGTGCCACGCCGGGAGAGGCCAGGGATGATCGTCAGCTGGAGTGTGCCGACGACTTGGCCGTCCCGGACGGCGACGATCGGGTGCTGGTGGGGGTCGGCGGCCAGTCGCTCGAACGCGGTGATGTACGGAGCGAGGTCGTCGGGCGACTCGCGCTGCGTGCCCAGCGGGTCGTCGGCGAGCAGCGCCACGATGGCCGGGATGTCCTCGGCGACCGCCCGGCGTATGTGCAGATCACTCATGATCCGCAGACTACGCGGGGACCCGCAGCTCTTCGACGGTCTTGACGAGCGGAGCGAGCTCGGGATTCTTGGCGGCTTCGTCGAGCGCCTCGCGCAGAGCGGTGTCGTTCGTCGGTCGCGCCTCGGCGAGCAGAGCCAGACCGGCTTCGGTGACATCGGTGTAGATGCCACGGCGGTCCGTGTCACAGAGGTAGCGGGTCAGCAGTCCACGGTCCTCGAGGCGGGTGACCAGCCGGGTCGTGGCGCTCTGGCTGAGAACGACAGCGTCGGAGACCTGCTTCATCTGCAGATGCCCGCCCGGCCCGTTGTGCTGTCGGCTGAGCACGTCGAGCAGCGAGAACTCGCGCATGCTCAGCCCGTGCCGGGACTCCAGAGCCCGCTCGATGTGCGCCTCGATCTTTCCGTGCAGCAGCGAGAGGGCGCACCAACCCTGTGCGAGGGCTGTGAGGGCGGGGTCGGTCGCAGTCATCTGTCTCCTCCTCGGTGCCGTTCGGGGCTCCCTCTCAGGGTAGACGATGAGTGCAATAGTCCGCGCTTGCAATTATTGAGCGGTTGCAAGTAATTCCTGGCTGGGCTGCATCCCGGCGTCGGCGGATGACGTACTGCCGTCGCAGTGGGAGGGGACGATCCTCAGCCCGCCGCGACGGTCAGCGGTGCGAACCGGCGGGTCCAGTCGCCCGGCAGCGCCGGGATGGCATAGGTCATCACCGCGTTGAAGGCGACCGGCTCCAGGCCCTGTGACTTCACCCAGGTGAGCAGATGCTCGTGGCGCACATCGATGTCCGTGCGCAGCGGGCGGTCCGTGTTCGCCGCGAGTGAGGTGATCAGGGCCTTTGCCGTATCGGTGTCCTTGGCGATCAGGGGGCCGACGACGTGGGTCGCCATGTTCGGCCAGGCAGCCGCGTATCCGGTCAGCGCGCCGTCCTGCTCCGCCACCCGGAGCTGGTCGGCGAAGGCCGGGAGGCGGGTGATCATGTGGGTCCGGTCCACGCCGAAGACCTCGGCGTCCAGGCGTACCAGCGCGGGCATGTCTTCCGCTGTCGCCGGACGGGTCGGCACTGTGGCAGCCGGGTCGGTGGCGGTGAAGTGACCCCGGACCATCTCCGCCCGACCGGTGGTGACGAAGCCCAGTTCCTCGTAGAGCGGCTGCCCATGGGGAGTGGCGTGAAGAGTCAGGGGAGTCTCCCCGGCCTCTGCCAGTACATGCTTCATCAGTCGGCGCCCGATGCCCTGACGGGCGAATCGCTCGGCGACGAGCACCATGCCGATCGCGGCGAGCCCGGGGCCGTACGACGTCAGCACGCAGGCGGCCACCAGTCCCTTGCCCGCCGGATCGTCGATCCCGTACCCGGTGCCGGCCGTCAGCAGCAGACCCCACTTGTGATCCTCGCGTGGCCAGCCGCGGTCCTCGGAGAGGTCGGCACACGAGACGAGGTCATCGATGGTCAGGCGCCTGATGGGCAGCTCGGAGAGCGGAGTCGACATGGGGTCAGGCTGTCTGACGCACTGATCCTCCGTCCACCGCTTTAGGGGAAGTGACGACGCCCCGCCCGCTGCGACCACGCCGGGTGGTTCCCCACGGCTTCAGTACCGAAATCACCGTCATGAAGAGGTAGGCCGCCAGTGACACGGCGGGCCCCATCACGAGGTCACGCGGATCGGCGACCACGGCACCCGAAGCGACACTCCCGGCAGCCTCGTTGACGCCTGGCCGAAGGGCGAGGACCGAAGCGGTGGTCGTCGCCAGCGTCAGCCAGAACTTGATGAAGACCCACCAGTGGCGGGCGAGGCCCCACTTCGTCCCGAGGGACAGGACGAGGCCGCTGAAGAGCGTGAGGAAGGCGAGCGTAAGTACGAGCCAGTCGGTGAAGACCTTCATGGAGAGGTAGGAGGCCTCGATCGCCGGTACTGAGCCGGTGGTGAAGGCAGTGAGTGCAAGCGCGAGCAGGCCGAGAGTGAGCCCGAGCCAGCCCGCGGATGCGGCGACATGGACGACAAGGATTCCCCGGCGGACGGGGCGCTTGAGTGGTTTCACGTGAAACACAGTGCCGGGCAGCCGTGTGCCGGTCGTCCGACAGCGGGAGTAACCGTGGGTACTGGCGTCGGCGTACACGAGCCCACGGACGTATGAACGGCGCGTACGGCGTGAAGATCGCGGACCGGGTCTGTGCAGAGTCCGGGGTTGGCCTGGACGGGTGTCTTGCATACGGTGGTTCCATCTCCGCGGGACCCGGGAGTCCATCCGGGGCGCACCAGGAGTGGGAGGGCAGGAGCTCCGGACGATCCGGATGCAGAGACATGGGGGCATTGGAGCCTAATGGGAAAAGGGGTTCGGCTGCCCGGACTTTCGGCTCTTTGTCCCAGTTCCGGGAATCGACTGCCATGCTGCGACAGTGGGCGTCCCGACAGAGTCTTCATCGGAGGTAACTCGTCCTGATACAGAGCACGGCCGTGGCAAGGACGAGTTGCGGCAGTGCTGGACAGCGCAGGTAAGTGCGGCACGTTCCTGCTGACGGGCGTGCGTGAACCGACCGGAAGATGTTCGAGGCGAGGCACACCATGGAAGCTCCGGCCAGCAGGTCGGCCGACAACGGCGGGTCAGGCGACAACAGCGGAGGCGGTTGGTTCACCCCTCGCAGGCAACCGGCACGGCCCGGTGGGGCGACCGGGGTCGAGGGTGCACCCACTGACTCGCGACCTGGCCGGGAAGGGCAGGACGGCCGGGCGGAGGACGGCGGGCCGAGCCGGCCCACGGCCGTTCCGACGCGCCCTGTGTCGGCGATACGCCCGGTCGGTTCCGGTTCGTCCCGCCGCAACCGGCCGCGGCTGTCGGTCGTACGGGACGTACCGTCGACACCCCCCGAAGAGCCCGATACCGAGCGGCCGACAGCGGCCGCGGAGCCGGACCAGGACCCGGCCGCCGCACCGGGCACCGCATCCGGGGCCGATGCCCCGGGCGCATCCGCACCTGACGCCGAGCCCGAGCACTCCCGGCCCGCCGCCGGCCACGATCCGGCCCATGGGGCACCGGAACCGAAGGACATCCCGGCCCGGCAGGCGCCCTTTGGCACGAGCGACGTGCCGGCGCCGGGTACGGCCCAGGGCATCCCTTCCCAGCGCACGCACCACGCTGCCGCACCTGATGCCGCCCCCGCGGCCCACGACGCCCATGCCTCCGGTAAGGACCACGCCGACCCGGCCGGGCAGCCCCATGACTCCGCGCCCGCCGAGTCCTCCGCGTCCCCCGACGCCGTGCTGATCCGCCGGAGCATGGCCGAGATCGCGCCCGTGGCCGACCAGGTCACCTCGTACTTCTACGCCCTGCTCTTCGTCCGCCATCCCGAGCTGCGGTCCCTGTTCCCGGTCGCCATGGACACCCAGCGCGACCGGCTGCTCAAGGCGCTGCTGACCGCGGCCGAGCACATGGACAACGCGGCGGTGCTGACGGACTACCTCCGCAACCTCGGCCGCGGCCACCGCAAGTACGGGACACAGCCCGCCCACTACCCGGCCGTCGGTGAGGCCCTGCTCGGCGCCCTGACGCGGTACGCGACGACCACGTGGGACGCCGAGACCGAGGCGGCCTGGGTGCGCACATACACGACGATCTCCCAGATCATGATCGACGCGGCGGCCGAGGACGAGCAGCACGCCCCTGCCTGGTGGGATGCCGAGGTCGTCTCGCACGACCTGCGGACCCCGGACATCGCGATCATCACGGTCCGTCCGGACCAGCCGTACAAGTTCCTCGCCGGGCAGTACACGAGCCTGGAGACGCCCTGGTGGCCCAGGATCTGGCGGCACTACTCCTTCGCCGGCGCCCCCCGCCCCGACGGGCTGCTGTCCTTCCACGTCAAGGCCGTGCCGGCGGGCTGGGTCTCCAACGCCCTGGTCCACCACGCCAGACCCGGGGACGTGCTGCGGCTCGGACCGCCCGCCGGGTCGATGACGGTCGACCACACCACCGACAACGGTCTGCTCTGCCTTGGCGGCGGCACCGGCATAGCGCCCATCAAGGCGCTCGTCGAGGACGTGGCCACCCATGGCGAGCGGCGCACCGTCGAGGTCTTCTACGGGGCGCGCTCCGACCACGACCTGTACGACATCGACACCATGCTCCGGCTGCAGCAGACGCACCCCTGGCTGTCGGTCCGCCCGGTGGTCGACGACCGCGCGGAGTTCCCCTCGGCCGTGCGGGACCTCGGCCGGTACGGGCCGTGGCACGGCTTCGACGCCTATATCTCCGGGCCGCCCGGGATGATCCGCAGCGGTGTGCACGCGCTCCGCGGCATCGGCATCCCGTACGACCGGATCCGCCACGATTCCCTGGAAGAACTCGTGGCGGCGGCCGACTAGGCGACGCGACGCGGCGCCGTCGTGGGCGTCAGCCCAGATCGGGTGCGTGCATCGCCCGGACGCCCTCGATGTTGCCGTCCAGGTAGTGGCGCAGGGAGAGCGGCACCAGGTGGACGGCGGCGATCCCGACCCTGCTGAACGGGACGCGTACGATCTCGTACTCCCCGCAGGGCTCGTCGACCTCCGGACCGTGCCGCAGCGAGGGGTCCATGGACTCCAGGCGGCAGACGAAGAAGTGCTGCACCTTCACTCCGGTCACGCCGCCGTCGGCGATGTGCTCGACCGTGTCCACGAAGCACGGCACCACGTCAGTGATCTTGGCCCCGAGCTCCTCGTGGACCTCACGATGAAGGGCGTCGACGACGGTGGCGTCCTCCGGCTCGACGCCTCCGCCCGGCGTGAGCCAGTAGGGGTCGACACCGGGCTTGGTGCGCTTGATCAGGACGAGGTCGTTCCCGTCGAGCAGAATGGCGCGTGCGGTGCGCTTGACCACTGGTCGTTCGGTCATGGCAAGAGAGTGGCCCATGTCGCCGCTTCTGAAACTCCTCCGGGCCCCTCGCGAGCCGCGCCTCACCAGCCTTCAGCCGCGCGCAGCAGCTCCTCATGGGCCCGCGCGACATGGGGGTGGGCCAGTGTCCCGGTGCGTATGACGAGGAAGTACGTGCGCAGCGGGGGCACGGGAGGGTCGAGGAGCGTGACGACCCGGCCGTGCCCGAGCGCGTCCTCGCACAGGTAGCGGGGCAGGACGGCGAGGCCCGCGCCGGCGGCGGCGGCCTCCAGGACCGCGCGCAGGTCCGGTGCGATGACAGCGCCGGCGTCGGCCGGAGGGGAGTCGAAGACGGCGTGCCAGTAGCGGGATACGAGGGGCAGGGACTCGTGCACCTCCACGACCGGCAGCTGCGCGAGGACCGCAGGGCCCTTGCGGAGCACGTCCGGTCCCAGCTGGGCCGCCCACCGAGGGGCGGCGACGAGGACGTGCTCCTCGTCGCACAGGGCGGTCGAGGTCAGCAGCCGTCCACGGGGCCGCGTGGTGGCGATGGCGACGTCGTGGTGGCCGGCGGCGAGACCTTCGAGGGTCTCCTCGGCGTTGCCGAACGAGGTGCGCAGAGCGAGGCCCCGGCCGATCAGCGGGGTGAGGGCGGGCAGGGCGCGCAGGGCGGTGAACTCGGGCGGTCCGGCGAGGTGGATCGTGCGGGCCGGCGACTCGTCGTCGAGTCCGGCCTCGGCGATCTCCAGGAGGGCGTCCAGATGCGGGGCGGCCCGGTGGGCGAGCTCGTCTCCGATGGTGGTCGGGGTGACACCGCGGGCCCGGCGCAGGAACAGAGGGCGGCCGAGCTGTCGTTCGAGCGTGCGTATCTGGCCGGTGACGGCCGGCTGGGACAGGCCGAGCAGCGCCGCGGCGCGGGTGAAGGAACCGGCCCGGTGCACAGTGACGAAGGTGCGCAGCAGGGCCAGATCCATGCCATGTCCCTCCTGATCCGACGTTGCGCCCGAACCCGGCCAACTATAAATAAGTCGATAGGTATCTGTCGTCAGCGTGATTGGACACTGACGCACAGTCAACTAGCCTTGAACGCAACGGTTCTCGGCGCGCAGGAACCGGAACGGTCCGAGTCGCGAGGGGGGAGGCTCGGACCGTTCACCGAAGCCGGCCGGTCGTCCACGGTGTCCGTCCGGCCGGGCCGGGCGTCCGGAGCGCCTGGCCAGGGCCGTCAGCGGGCGGCCGCCTCGTCCAGCGCCCGCAGCACGTCGGGCACCAGGTCCTGGGAGTCCTCCGCGCCGGCGGAGAAGCGGACGAATCCCTCGGGGACGGCGTCCCCGCCCCAGCGCCCCCGCCGCTCGGCCGTGGAGCGCACCCCGCCGAAGCTGGTGGCGTCGTCGACGAGCCGCAGTCCGCCCAGGAAGCGCTCCGCGTGCGCGCGGTCGGGCAGAACGAAGGAGACCACGCACCCGAAGCGCCGCATCTGCCGGGACGCGATGTCGTGCGAGGGGTCGGTGGCCAGT
The DNA here is from genome assembly GCF_040675505.1 of Streptomyces sp. NPDC049597. Lineage (NCBI taxonomy): Bacteria > Bacillati > Actinomycetota > Actinomycetes > Kitasatosporales > Streptomycetaceae > Streptomyces > Streptomyces sp. NPDC049597. The sequence continues at coordinate 366 of NZ_JBFAOY010000026.1, read as the reverse complement.
CCCGGGTAGCGCAGGCCGGTCACCTCCGGCCTGGTGCCGAGGGCCTGCGCGAGCGCCAGGGCGTTCGCGCACTGCCGGTCGGCGCGCAGGTGCAGGGTGGCGAGCGAACGGTGGGCGAGCCAGGCCTCCATCGGGCCCGGAATGGCCCCGACGATCTTCCGCCAGCGTCGCACGCCCGCCGCCAGGGCGGTGTCGCGGCAGGTCACATGACCGAGCAGGAGGTCGCCGTGCCCCGTCATGCCCTTGGTGTCGCTCGCCACCGAGAAGTCGGCGCCGAGGTCCAGCGGCCGCTGCCCGAGCGGGGTGGCGAGCGTGTTGTCGACGGCGACGAGCGCGCCGACGGCGTGCGCGGCCTCGGTCAGGCGC
>NZ_JBFAOY010000025.1:0-107751 GCF_040675505.1 Streptomyces sp. NPDC049597 | reverse complement strand
CGCCGAGGTCCAGCGGCCGCTGCCCGAGCGGGGTGGCGAGCGTGTTGTCGACGGCGACGAGCGCGCCGACGGCGTGCGCGGCCTCGGTCAGGCGCCGTACGTCGCACACGTCGAGGCCCGGGTTGGACGGTGTCTCGATCCACAGCAGCCGTGCCCCGCCGAGGACGGAAAGCTGCGCGTCGCCACCGGTGGGGGCCGTGCGGACCTCGATGCCGTACGCCTCGAGCTGTTCGCGGACCAGGGGCAGGGCCTGGTAGCCGTCGGAGGGCAGGACGACCGCGTCGCCGGACCGCAGCCGCGACAGGAGGACGGCAGAGACCGCAGCCATGCCGGACGAGAAGGTGATGGTCTCGACGGCCTCCCCCGGCGCCTCCAGTTCGCTGATCGCCTGCTCCAGGCGGGTCCAGGTCGGGTTCTCGTCGCGGCCGTAGGTGTACGGGCCGGTGGGCTCGCCCGGCAGGTGGAAGTGGGCGGCGAAGACCGGGCCCGGCAGGGGCGGCTCGTACTTCACCGGATCGGGCAGCCCCGCCCGTACCGCTCGTGTGCCGTCTCCTCGGGGCGCACCGGTCATGCAGGCCGCTCCTGTGCCGCGTCTTGTGCGATGCCGGATCTCATGCCGCGCTCAGTCCTTGTCGGGCAGGACGACGTTCAGCGCCCACGAGACGACGGAGATGATCAGGCCGCCCAGCACGGCGGTCCAGAAGCCCTCCACATGGAAGTTCAGATCGAATTGGTCGGCCAGCCACGAGGTCAGCAGCAGCATGAGCGCATTGATGACCAGGGTGATCAGACCCAGGGTGAGGATGAACAGCGGCAGCGTGAGCAGCTTCACCACGGGCTTGACGAGGAAGTTCACCAGGCCGAAGATCAGCGCCACCAGGATGAGGGTCCACACCTTCTTGCCAGTGCTGTCCCCGGTGAGGGTGATGTCCTGCAGGAGCCAGATGGCCACCAGCAGGGCTCCCGCGTTGGCGATCGTCTTGACTAGGAAATTCATCATGTGTCTGATCGTGGCAGACGTATCGGGCCAAGTGCAGGGGCGGACGGATGAAGGCATTCCGACTGGACGAGCTGGAGGCGGAACGCGCCGCCAACGACGGCGCGTATCTGCAGTTCCTGCGTGAGCGGAACATGTCGGTCGGCCTGTACGCACTGGACGCCGGACAGATCGATCCGCAGCTGCCCCACAACCAGGACGAGGTCTACCTCGTCGTCAGCGGCCGTGCCTCGATCACGGTGGGCATGGAGACGACGCAGGTCGGGCGGGGCAGTGTCGTCTACGTGCCGGCGGGGATGCCGCACAAGTTCCATCACATCAGCGAGGATCTGCGGGTCATGGTGGTCTTCTCTCCCCCCGAGAGCTGAGCCGGACCCCGCACGGTCCCTAGGGGTTCACTCAGGGGACTTCAAGGGATCACGGGCCCCCGGGCAGAGCGTCCCTCCGCCTAGCATCGAAGGCACGCAGTCCAGGAAACGAGGTAGGGACGATGGCCGTGCGGAAGCTGTTCGCGGGGATGCCCTGGTGGGTGAAGTGGATCGCGGTGCCTGTCATCGCCCTTGCCGTGTTCGGCGGCCTGATCACGAGCGTCATCTGGTTCGTGGTCAGCGTGCTCTTCAAGGTGCTGCTCTTCGTCGCGCTGGTCGGCGGACTGATCTTCGTCGTACGGAAGTTCATGGCGTCCTCGGGGTCGTCGCGCGAGGACTGGTGAGCGGGTGACGGGCGTCCGTTAGCCCGGTCGGGGGAACGGGCCGGACAAAGCCCGCCCCGTGCCGGGTGCTGCCCCTAGAGTGGCAGCTCTCTGCCGCCCCCTCGGACATCTCGGCGCACGTGTGCGCCGGCCGGCGCACACGTGCCGGCCCGCGGCTGACCGCCTGTTCAGACCGGCTGTTCAGGGTCCCGGGGTTGCGGCGGCCGCGCGGGGGCGGCCCCCGCGGGCGGGCACGCTGCCCGTCACCACGCCTGGGGGTGACCTTTGGCCGGGGCTACGAACGCCGCTGTCCCTACCCTGATCGGCTCGGTGCAGCGTGCGCTCCGGCTGCTGGAGGCGGCGGGGGCGCACGAGGGCGGAGCCCCCGCCAAGCAACTCGCGCGCGAGGCCGGCATTCCGCTGCCCACCGCCTATCACCTGCTGCGCACCCTGACGCACGAGGACTATCTCCGCCGGGACAAGGGCGTGTTCACGCTCGGGGACGCGATCGGACGGCTGGCCGGGAGCGGACGTGTGCGCGGTCGCCGCAGCACCGTCGAGGACTCACTGACGCACTGGCGGGACGCGTTCGACGTCGCCGTCTACCTGGCCGTCCACCGCGAGGGCGGGATGCGCGACCGTGCCGCGCTCCTGGAGCGGCCCGAATCCCCCGTGCCCGGCGAACCGCTCGTCGAACGCCAGGAGTACGCGATGGGCACGGTCTGCGCGGCCATTCCGATCACAGCGGGTGACATGGCTGGGACGATGGCCGTCTCCCTCCCCGTGCACCAAGAGGCCAGGCTCGGCCCGGCAGTTGAACAGCTGCAGGCAGGGATCGGCAGCCTGCTGGCATCGCTGGCGTTCTCTATCAGTATCTGAAATATCACTCCTTGTGATCTGCTGCCGCTTCCAGCACGATGGCGTCGACAAGGCCGAGAGAGCCGGCAGCGATCGTTCCTGGCCGTTTCCCTCCTTTTTTCGTCAGCACGATTCATTCCATGCTTCAGCTACTGCGAGGTACGTGATGCGCGAGTCGGTCCAGGCCGAGGTTCTGATGAGTTTTCTCGTCTCCGAGGAGCTGTCCTTCCGGATCCCGGTGGAGCTGCGCTACGACACCGCGGATCCGTACGCGGTGCGGATGACCTTCCACCTTCCCGGTGACGCCCCCGTGACCTGGGCCTTCGGCCGGGAACTCCTGCTCGACGGGATCAACACGCCGAGCGGGGACGGCGACGTGCACATCGCGCCGACCCGGGCCGAGGCGCTGTCGGACGTCCACATCCGGCTGCGCGTCGGGAGCGATTCCGCGCTGTTCCGCGTCGGCGCTCCGCCGCTCGTCGCCTTCCTCGACCGTACGGACAAGCTGGTGCCGCTCGGCCAGGAGCTCGCGCTGGGTGATTTCGAGGTCAGCCTGGAGGAGGCGCTCGGGCGCATCCTGGCCGAGGAGAACGCCGGCTGACGGCCGGTGATCGGCCGCCGCGCTACTTCTTGCGGCGCCGCCCCCTGCCGCCCCGTGCGGGCGCGGCCGCACCTTCGGCCGCCCGTCCCGGGCGATCCGCGGACACGACGAGTGCGGCGAGCGCGGTGGTCACGGGTACGGAGGCGACGAGCCCGATCGAGCCCACCAGGGTCCGGACGATCTCCTCCGCCACCAGCTCGCTGTTGGCCACCGTGCCCACGCTGGACTGGGCGATCGAGAACAGCAGCAGCAGCGGCAGCGCCGCGCCCGCGTACGCGAGGACGAGCGTGTTGACGACCGAGGCGATGTGGTCGCGGCCGATCCGGATGGCGGAGCGGTAGAGGGCGCGCGGCCCCATGTCCGGGTCGGCCTGGTGCAGTTCCCACACCGCCGACGTCTGGGTCACGGTGACGTCGTCGAGCACGCCGAGTGAGCCGATGATGACCCCCGCGAGCAGCAGGCCGCTCATGTCGATGTTCGGATAGAGGCCCTTGATCAGGCCGGTGTTGTCGTCGGTGTTGCCGCTGAGACTGGCCCAGCCGATGAACAGTGAGCCGAGCAGGCCGATGAGAAGCAGTGAGATCAGCGTGCCCAGTACGGCGACCGACGTCCGCGCGGTGATGCCGTGGCACGAGTAGAGCGCGATGAGCATGATCGCGCTGGCCCCGACCACCGCGACGATCAGCGGATTCGAACCCTGCAGGATCGCGGGCAGGATGAACAGCGTCAGCACGGCGAACGAGACGGCGAGCGCGATCAGCGCCATCACGCCGCGCATGCGTCCGACCAGGACGACCACCAGGGCGAAGATGCCCGCCAGCAGGGCCATCGGGAATCCGCGGTCCACGTCGGTCACCGAGTACTGCAGATCGCGGGGCGCGTCCGGCGCGTACGCCACCACCACGCCCTGGCCCTCCTTCAACTGACGCGGCGCGTCGGGCTGGACGATCTCGACGAACTTCCGGCCCTTGTCCTTGCCGGTGGTGACCTCGACGGTGGCCTTTCCGCAGTCTCCTCGCTGCGCGGTGACCGCCTCGCGGCCCTCGGGCGTCGAGGTGTCGCCCGTCGGCGGGACCTGGCCGGCGTTGACGTCCTTGCAGTCGACCCTCTCGACGCTCACCACCCTGCCCTGCTCGGTCTGCCGGTCGAAGCCGACGCCGGAGCGCTCGTGGCCGGGCGCCGAGCCCGGCCACAGCACGGCGAGGCCGACGAGAACGGCCGTCGCGAAGGGGATCAGCACCGCGGCGATGACCTTGCGAAGGTGCTGGGAGACGGGCGCCGCCGGCCCGTGACTGTGCACGTGGCCGTGGTCGTGGCCCTGCTGTTCGGGGTGCTGCGGTGATGAGGTCACGGACAGATCATCGCAAGAACGAGAGGGGCCCTCTGTTCAGCGCGCCAGACGTGACGCTAGCGTGGTGTCACCTTTGCACACGCGGGAGCTCGGAGCACCGGGCTGAGAGGGCGCTGACCTTCGTACATCCGTACGGGACAGCTGCGCCGACCGCCGAACCTGTTACCGGGTAATGCCGGCGTAGGGAGTAGGTCTCATGACCGTATCGGACGCACGCACGCCTGCCTCGAACCAGAACGACGAGGCCGGGAAGTCCATCGGCTGGCACAAGGGGTACGTCGAGGGCTCGCGTCCCGACCTCCGTGTGCCGGTCCGCAAGGTGCACCTCACCAACGGCAAGGACGTGACGCTGTACGACACGTCCGGGCCGTACACGGATCCCAACATCGAGACGGACGTACGCCGCGGTCTGCCGCCGCTTCGGGAGAACTGGATCGTCGCTCGCGGCGACACCGAGGAGTACGCGGGCCGCCCGGTCCGCCCGGAGGACGACGGAATCAAGCACACCTCGCCGCGCGGCGGCCTGCGCAACCTCGACGCCGTCTTCCCCGGCCGTCAGCGTCAGCCGCGGCGGGGCCGGGACGGGCAGGCGGTGACGCAGCTCGCGTACGCCCGCCGCGGCGAGATCACGCCGGAGATGGAGTACGTCGCCCTCCGGGAGAACGTCGCGCCCGAGGTGGTGCGGGAGGAGATCGCGGCGGGCCGCGCCGTCCTGCCGGCGAACGTCAACCACCCGGAGATCGAGCCGATGATCATCGGCAAGCGGTTCCTGGTGAAGGTCAACGCCAACATCGGCAACTCCGCGGTCACCTCCTCCATCGAGGAGGAGGTCGAGAAGATGACCTGGGCGACCCGCTGGGGCGCCGACACGGTCATGGACCTGTCCACGGGCCGGAACATCCACACCACGCGCGAGTGGGTCCTGCGCAACTCCCCCGTGCCGATCGGCACCGTGCCGCTCTACCAGGCGCTGGAGAAGGTGGACGGCAGGGCCGAGGAACTGACCTGGGAGATCTACAAGGACACGGTCATCGAGCAGGCCGAGCAGGGCGTCGACTACATGACCGTCCACGCCGGCGTCCGCCTGCCGTACGTGCCGCTCACGGCCAACCGCAAGACCGGGATCGTCTCGCGCGGCGGCTCGATCATGGCCGCGTGGTGCCTGGCGCACCACAAGGAGAGCTTCCTCTACGAGCACTTCGAGGAGCTCTGCGAGATCCTCGCCGCGTACGACGTCACGTACTCCCTCGGCGACGGCCTGCGACCCGGCTCGATCGCGGACGCCAACGACGAGGCGCAGTTCGCGGAGCTCAGGACGCTCGGTGAGCTGAACACGATCGCCAAGCGGCACCACGTGCAGACCATGATCGAGGGCCCGGGCCACGTCCCGATGCACAAGATCAAGGAGAACATCGACCTCCAGCAGGAGATCTGCGAGGAGGCGCCGTTCTACACGCTCGGCCCGCTGACCACGGACATCGCTCCGGCCTACGACCACATCACCTCCGGCATCGGAGCGGCGATGATCGCGTGGTGGGGCACGGCCATGCTCTGCTACGTGACGCCCAAGGAGCACCTGGGCCTGCCGAACCGCGACGACGTGAAGACCGGCGTCATCACCTACAAGATCGCGGCACACGCGGCGGACCTGGCCAAGGGGCACCCGGGCGCCCAGGAGTGGGACGACGCGCTGTCCGACGCCCGCTTCGAGTTCCGCTGGGAGGACCAGTTCAACCTGGCCCTCGACCCCGACACCGCTCGGGAGTTCCACGACGAGACGCTGCCCGCGGAGCCGGCGAAGACCGCGCACTTCTGCTCCATGTGCGGTCCGAAGTTCTGCTCGATGAAGATCTCCCAGGACATCCGCCGACAGCACGGCGGCAACCAGGAGGAGATCGAGGCGGGCATGGCGGAGAAGTCCAAGGAGTTCGCCGCTGCGGGCAACCGGGTCTACCTGCCCATCGCGGACTGACACAGGTCACGGACCGCCGCCTCCGCCCGGCCCCCTTGCGTCCGGCCCCTTTCCGTCCGGCCCTCGTGCACGAGCACGGGTGCGGACGTCGGTGGCGCGGGCGGAGGCCGGGCGTACGGCGGCGGTGCCCGCTGGTCCGGTGGGCGGGCCGGCGGTCAGTCCGGCTGGTGCTCCGGGCCGCCGAAGTCGGGGCTGGAGAAGTCCGGACTGGTGTAGGTCGGACGCCGGCCCGCTGTACGGCCCTCGGCCGGGCTGGAGAAGTCCGGCCCGCTGTAGCCGACCTTGGGGATGCGGTTCACGCGGTGCGGGGGACCGGCCGGGGACGCCGTGGCGGCGGGGTCGGTCAGGGCCGCGCGGAGGAAGGGCAGGATGCCCCGCTCCAGCAGGGCCTCGCACCAGGCCTCTTTGGCCAGCCGGACCTCGTCCGGCAGCTCGCCCTCCTGCCGCCCGTCCGCGACATGGCTGGCACCGTTGCGCAGGGCGGTGAGCAGCAGCGCGACGGCCGCCACCAGAATGGCGGCGGCCATGAGCGCCCCGAAGACCCAGCCGGTGAAGACCAGGGTGTCGGCGAAGGACGGGGTGGGGCTCAGCATCTTGAGGATGTAGCCGACGATCAGGAAGATCGCGGCCGCCGTGCCCGCGAGGAGCGGCGCCAGGACGGCGACGACGGCCGCGACTCCGGCGCCGGTCCCGGCCGCCTCGCCGGCCGGGGCGGTGGGCGAAGAGCCGTGCACCGAAGCGGCGGCGGACGCGCGCGTCTCCGCGCGGACCTTCACATAGTGCTCGTACTCGGCGGCGGCCGAGGCGGTGATCAGCGCCGTCGCGCTCAGGGCCATGGCGCGCAGTTGTTCGGGGCTCAGCCGCGCTTGCACGGCGGCCGGATCCTGACGTTCGCGGGCGTCGCGCAGTGCGCCGTCGAGGACCCGCTCGTACTCGGCGCGGTCCTCGGTCAGCAGGTGCGGAGCGCTGTTCATGTGCATCCCCCGATGCTCCGTAGGGCCGGACCGCCCGTGTGTGCCGGGCAGTTGGGCGGAAACGGAGGAGAGCCTGCTACGGATAGGCCGATGGTAGAGCGGTTACGCCACGGCGTGACAGGGGGTTTCCGTAAATCGCCTGCCGCCGCCCCGGTCAGCCCCGCAGCGGGAGCTGCTGGACAAGAAGCTTTCCGGCCATGGTCACTCCGCCGTCCATGGCGATGGCCAGATTGTCCGCGTACACATGGGGACTTTCGACGACGGGACGCTCGCCGTCCTCGCCGTCCTCGGTGCCGACCTCACCGAGGAGGTACGGGATCGGGCTGTGGCCGTGCACCACGCGCGTGCCGCCGTACGCGGACAGCAGTTCGCGCACGGCCTGCGGGCCGCCTTCGTCGCGGAAGGCGAAGCGCTTGGTGAACTTGCGGAACAGGTCCCAGCACTCGTCGGCGTCATTACGGGTGAGGATCGCGTGCACCGCGTCGTTGACGTCCTCGATGGTCGAGCCGTATTCGAGGTAGGCGGTGGTGTCGGAGTGGAGCAGCAGATGGCTGTCCTCCTCCACGATCGCGTCGAGCCGGGCCATCCACTGCAGGTGGACGTCCTGCAGCCGGTCCATGTCGTATTTCTGGCCGCCGTTGAGCAGCCAGGCGGCCTGGAAGGTGGCGGTGCCCGCACCGGAGTTGACGGGGGTGTCCCCGAAGCGCTTCGCGCCGATCAGCAGCAGCTCGTGGTTGCCCATGAGCGCCTTGCAGTAGCCGCCGGCGGCCGCGGCCTCCGCGGACAGCCGCATGACGAGGTCGATGACGCCGATGCCGTCGGGGCCGCGGTCGGTGAAGTCGCCGAGGAACCAGAGCCGGGCGTTGCCCGCGGACCAGCGGCCCTCGGAGTCGATGAGGCCCTTCTCGGCGAGGGCGGCGACGAGTTCGTCGAGGTAGCCGTGGACGTCGCCGACGACGTAGAGCGGGCCGAGGCCGTCGGGCGCCGGCTGGTCGTCCACCGTGACCTGCACCTGGACGGTGTCGCCCGGTCCGCCGCGGGTGATCACGGGAAGGTCGCGCGCGGTGGGGGTGTAGCCCTCCGGCGGCTCTCCCTCGGGGAACGCGTTGCCGGGGTGGCCCGCGTGGCCGGGGTCCACGGACTGCGACTGCACGGGAACCTGCGCGTACGGCGGCACGCGGAAATCACGCAGCGTTGCCGTCCGCACCACGGGTCCTTGACCGGCCCCCTGAGTCATCGACCCCTCCACCACCGTCGCGCCGCCGTTCACCTCTCGGCCCAGCCTGGTCGAGGGTGGTCCGCGGTGTCGTTCGCCCATCATAGGAATGAGCCCGGCGGTGTGTGACGCACCAGGGGTGGTGAATCCTTCCGCACCCCTGGTTCATCGGCCCTTTCGCCCCAATTGGGTTGGTCTAGTCCTTCGTGGGGGACCGCGGCGCGCTCACCGTGGTGCGCGGAGGACGGCGCTGTGAGGACGTCCTGACGATCAGTTCGGTCGGTATCACCTGCTCGATCGGCCGGTCCTCGTCGACCCCCTCGATGGCGTCGATCAGCAGCTGGACCACGGCCGTGCCGATCCGGCGGGGCTTGAGCGAGAGCGTCGTGATCGGCGGCTCGGTGGTGGCGTACACGGTCGACTCGCTGCAGCACACGAGCAGCAGGTCGTCGGGGACGCGCAGGCCGTACCGCCGGGCGGCGGCCAGCAGGTCGGTGCCGTTGGGGTCGAAGAGGCCGTAGACGGCGTCGGGCCGGTCCGGCCGGGCGAGCAGCCGGTCGGCGGCGACGGCACCCGCGCAGGGGTCGTGCGCCGGGTAGGACTCGTAGACCGGGTCCTGGCCGACCCGTTGGCACCAGTCGAGGTACGCGGTGGTCGACAGCCGGGTGTAGGTGTCGGTGGTGGTGCCCGTGAGCAGGCCGATCCTGCGGGCGCCGGCGGCGGCGAGGTGGTCGAGCAGGTCGAGTACCGCGGCTTCGTGGTCGTTGTCGACCCAGGCGGTGACCGGGAGCGTACCGGCCGGGCGGCCGTCGGAGACGACGGGCAGGCCCTGGCGCACCAGCTCGGTCACGACGGGGTCGTGGTCGGAGGGGTCGATGACGACGGTGCCGTCGAGGGCGACGTTCGACCAGACGTCGTGGCGCGAGGTGGCGGGGAGGATGACGAGCGCGTACCCGCGGGCGAGCGCGGCGGACGTGGCAGCTCTGGCCATTTCCGCGAAGTACGCGAATTCCGTGAAGGTGAAAGGTTCATCCCCGTAGGTCGTCACGGTCAGGCCGATTAAGCCCGATTTCCCCGTTCTGAGTGTGCGGGCCGCGGCGGAAGGGCGGTAGCCCAGCCGGTCGGCGACCTCGCGGACATGCCGACGAGTGGCGTCCGGGAGTCTCCCTTTGCCGTTGAGCGCGTCGGAGACAGTTGTGATGGAGACTCCGGCTGCGGCGGCGACGTCCCGGATGCCCGCCCGGCCTTGCCGGCTGCCCCGGCGGGATGTGTCCGTCCGGCTCACCTGGTGCTTCCCTGCTGCTGTCATGGCGAGCCGATAGTAGGGCTCGCGCGGTGGGTCTGGCCGGTCGCATATGCAGGCGTTGACAGGCACGTTTTTGCATGATCATTAGAGCTCAAACTCAATGAATATCAAGGCAGTTGGAGGCGGGTGGCTCAATGTGTCGGGTATCCGGCCGTATGGGCCTGTCCACAGGCCCAGGTTGCGAAGAGGTCTCAACTCACCACTACGAGGGATGCGCGCCACGGCGTGAGCCACCGGCGTGCGCCAGGGCTGCGCGCTCCCCTTTTTTCCTTGCCTGCGGCCATTCGCAGCAGCCAGGAATCCTCATAAGGTGAGGAGTATTGGTGTGAGCGGTACCGAACATGCATGATCGAGGAGGACCTGCGGTGAGCGAGACGAGCCCCAAGCTGCGCGCCGAGCTGGACGGCATCCCCACGTACAAGCCCGGCAAGCCGGCGGCGGCCGAAGGCCCGGTCGCCTTCAAGCTCTCCTCCAACGAGAACCCGTACCCGCCGCTGCCCGGCGTCATGGAGAGCGCCCTGGCCGCGGCGCGGAGCTTCAACCGCTACCCCGACATGGCCTGCACCGGTCTGGTCGGCGAGCTGGCCGAGCGGTTCGGGGTCCCCACCTCGCACCTGGCGACCGGCACCGGCTCGGTGGGCGTCGCGCAGTCGCTGCTGCAGTCCACGTCGGGCCCGGGCGACGAGGTGATCTACGCCTGGCGCTCCTTCGAGGCGTACCCGATCATCACGCAGATCAGCGGTGCGACGTCCGTGCCGGTGCCGCTGACCAAGGGTGAGGTGCACGACCTGGACGCGATGGCGGACGCGATCACCGACCGGACCCGGCTGATCTTCGTCTGCAACCCCAACAACCCGACGGGCACCGTGGTGCGCCGGGCCGAGCTGGAGCGCTTCCTGGACCGGGTGCCCTCGGACGTGCTCGTCGTGCTGGACGAGGCGTACCGCGAGTTCATCCGCGACGCGGACGTCCCGGACGGCATCGAGATCTACCGCGACCGCCCCAATGTGGCGGTGCTGCGCACCTTCTCCAAGGCCTACGGGCTCGCGGGGCTGCGGGTCGGCTTCGCGATCGCCCACGAGCCGGTGGCCGCCGCCCTGCGCAAGACGGCGGTGCCGTTCGGCGTCTCGCAGCTCGCGCAGGACGCGGCGATCGCCTCGCTGCGGGCGGAGGACGAGCTGCTGGGACGGGTCGGCTCGCTGGTGTGCGAGCGCAACCGCGTGCACGAGGCGCTGGTGAAGCAGGGCTGGACGGTCCCGGAGACGCAGGCCAACTTCGTCTGGCTGCGGCTCGGCGAGCGCACGCTCGACTTCGCGGCCGCCTGCGAGAGGGCGGGCGTCGTCGTACGGCCGTTCGCGGGCGAGGGCGTGCGCGTGACGATCGGCGAGGACGAGGCGAACGACCTGTTCCTGCACGCCGCCGAGACCTTCCGCGCGTCCCTCTAGGCCCCCTTCGGATCGGGCCCGGCAGGATCGGACGAGGGCCTGGGTCTCAGGCCCGGTCGGCAGCGACCCCTTCCACCCGGATCGGGTCGCCGTCACGGACGGACGCGAGCCGGCGCGGGTCGCCGTCGATGCGGCCGAGGACGTTGCACGGGCTCGCGAGACGGCATTCTCCCGCGAACTCGGTTCGGGGAGCTCCCCAGCCCTGGGAGATGGGTGTCGGGCCGTACGGCAGGGCCAGGGCGTCGCCGTCGGTCCAGAACGCGACCGTGCCCGGCTCGACGACCTGGCGCGCGTCCGATTCCAATGCGGGGGAGACGGGGGTCTCGAAGTAGACCTCCTCTCCCCAGGTCCGCGCCGTTGCGGAGAACGGCAGAACCCCCATGAGCGCCTTGCTCGTGGGGGATTCGTCGATCGTGGCGGTCAGCTGTCCGGTGGGCCAGGAGATGCGTATCTGCATGCTCCGGATTCAACAATATGTTGAAAATTTTGGGAAGAGGGTCCTTAGGGCACCCCCCGGTAGGCCCTACGGATTTCGTTTGAGCCATAATTGCTTGTGAATGTGAACGCGTTCACAAGCTCGCCCGTCTTGATCCCGTATGGAAGGGAATGGGTGAGCGACCACGGTGACCACGCCGAAGTAAGGAGAGACGACGTGGACCTGAACCTGGCGCTGGCGCCCGAGACCTTGGCGCGCTGGCAGTTCGGCATCACCACCGTCTACCACTTCCTCTTCGTACCCCTCACGATCTCGCTCGCCGCGCTCACGGCCGGACTGCAGACGGCCTGGGTGCGGACGGAGAAGGAGAAGTACCTCAGGGCCACCAAGTTCTGGGGCAAGCTGTTCCTGATCAACATCGCCATGGGCGTGGTGACGGGGATCGTGCAGGAGTTCCAGTTCGGTATGAACTGGTCGGACTACTCGCGCTTCGTCGGTGACGTCTTCGGTGCGCCGCTCGCCTTCGAGGCGCTGATCGCGTTCTTCTTCGAGTCGACGTTCATCGGCCTGTGGATCTTCGGATGGGACAAGCTGCCCAAGAAGATCCACCTGGCCTGCATCTGGATGGTCTCGATCGGCACGCTGCTGTCGGCGTACTTCATCCTCGCGGCCAACTCCTGGATGCAGCACCCCGTCGGCTACCGGATCAACGAGGAGAAGGGCCGCGCCGAGCTGACCGACTTCTGGGCCGTCCTGACCCAGAACACCACGCTCAACCAGGTCTTCCACAGCTTCTCGGCGGCCTTCCTGACGGGCGGCGCCTTCATGGTCGGCATCGCCGCCTTCCACCTCATGCGCAAGAAGCACATCCCGGTGATGCGGACCTCGCTCCGGCTCGGCCTGGTCACCCTGGCGGTCGGCGGCATGCTCACCGCGGTCAGCGGAGACACCCTCGGCAAGGTCATGTACGAGCAGCAGCCGATGAAGATGGCCGCCGCCGAGGCACTGTGGGACGGCGAGGAGCCGGCGCCCTTCTCCGTGTTCGCCTACGGCGACGTCGACAAGGGGCACAACAAGGTCGCCCTGGAGATTCCCGGGCTGCTGTCCTTCCTCGCCCACAGCGACTTCGACTCGTACGTGCCCGGCATCAACGACACCAACAAGGCGCTGCAGGAGAAGTTCGGCCCCGGTGACTACAAGCCCGTCGTCCCCGTTGCCTACTGGGGCTTCCGCTGGATGATCGGCTTCGGTATGGCCTCCTTCTCCCTCGGCCTGCTGGGGCTGTGGCTCACACGCAAGAAGTTCCTGATGCCTGCCGCCCTGCGGACCGGGGAGGACGAGGTGCCGCACCTGGTACTCCTGCGACAGCCGCTCGGGACAAGGCTCACCCGGCTGTACTGGCTCCTGGCGCTGTGGACGATGGCCTTCCCGCTGATCGCCAACTCCTGGGGCTGGATCTTCACCGAGATGGGCCGGCAGCCCTGGGTCGTCTACGGCGTGATGCAGACCCGGGACGCGGTCTCCCCCGGTGTGTCACAGGCGGAGATCATCACCTCGATGACCGTCTTCACCCTGCTCTACGCGGTGCTCGCCGTGATCGAGGTCAAGCTGCTCGTGAAGTACGTCAAGGCGGGACCGCCCGAGCTGACAGAGGCCGACCTCAACCCGCCCACCCGGATCGGCGGCCACGACCGTCACGCCGACCGGCCGATGGCCTTCTCGTACTGAGACCGCTGAGGAGCTTGAGGCATGGAACTCCACAACGTCTGGTTCGTACTCATAGCCGTTCTGTGGATCGGCTACTTCTTCCTGGAGGGTTTCGACTTCGGAGTCGGTGTCCTGACGAAACTGCTCGCCCGTGACCGCGCCGAGCGCCGGGTGCTGATCAACACCATCGGGCCCGTCTGGGACGGCAACGAGGTGTGGCTGCTGACCGCGGCCGGTGCGACCTTCGCGGCCTTCCCCGACTGGTACGCCACTCTCTTCTCCGGTTTCTACCTGCCGTTGCTGCTGATCCTGGTCTGCCTGATCGTGCGCGGTGTCGCCTTCGAGTACCGGCACAAGCGGGCCGAGGAGCGCTGGCAGACCAACTGGGAACACGCGATCTTCTGGACGTCGCTGCTGCCCGCCGTGCTGTGGGGCGTGGCGTTCGGCAACATCGTGCGCGGCGTGAAGATCGACGAGAACAAGGAGTACGTGGGCGGGCTGTTCGACCTGCTGAACCCGTACGCGCTGCTGGGCGGGCTCGTGACGCTCGCCCTGTTCACCTTCCACGGCGCGGTCTTCGCCGCGCTGAAGACGATGGGGGGCATCCGGGTGCGGGCCAGGGCGCTGGCGCTGAAGCTGGGGCTGGTCACGGCCGCCGCGGCGCCGGCCTTCCTGGTCTGGACGCAGGCGTCCCGCGGTGACGGCACCAGCCTGGTCGCCATGGTGCTCGCCGTCGCGGCGCTGGTCGGTGCGGTCGGAGCCATCAAGGCGGGGCGCGAGGGCTGGTCGTTCGCGCTGTCGGGAGTGACCATCGCGGCGGCCGTGGCGATGCTGTTCCTGACGCTCTTCCCGAACGTGATGCCCTCCACCCTCGACGACGCCTGGAGCCTGACGGTCACCAACGCCTCGTCGAGCCCGTACACCCTGAAGATCATGACCTGGCTGGCTGCGGTGGCCACACCGCTGGTGCTGCTCTACCAGGGCTGGACGTACTGGGTGTTCCGCAAGCGGATCGGCACGCAGCACCTCGCCGACTCCCACTAGCGAGGGATGTTTCACGTGAAACCGATCGACCCCCGTCTTCTGCGGTACGCCCGTGCCACCCGCCTCTTCCTGGGCGCGGTGGTGGTACTCGGGCTCATCGGCGCGGTGCTGGTCATCGCGCAGGCGATGCTCGTCGCCGAGGTCGTGGTCGGCGCCTTCCATCGAGGGCTGACCGTGTCGGGGCTCTCGGCGCCGCTGGTGCTGCTGGCGGCCGTCGCGGCCGGCCGAGCGCTCGTCTCCTGGCTGACCGAGCTGGCTGCCCACCGGGCGAGCGCGGCGGTCAAGTCGGAGCTGCGCGGCCGGCTGCTGGCGCGGGCGGCCGATCTGGGCCCTGGCCGGGCAGGTGATGACGGTCCGGCCCGGGGCGGCACCGGTGCACTGGTCACGCTCGCCACGCGCGGCATCGACGCCCTGGACGACTACTTCTCGCGCTACCTTCCGCAGCTGGGGCTCGCGGTGGTGGTCCCGGTCGCCGTGCTCGCCCGGATCGTGACCGAGGACTGGGTCTCCGCCGCGATCATCGTGGTGACGCTGCCCCTGATCCCGCTGTTCATGGTGCTCATCGGCTGGGCCACCCAGTCCCGGATGGACCGTCAGTGGCAGTTGCTGTCACGGCTCTCCAGGCACTTCCTGGACGTCGTCGCCGGGCTGCCGACGCTCAAGGTGTTCGGGCGGGCCAAGGCGCAGGCGGAGTCGATCCGCTCGATCACCACGCAGTACCGGCAGGCGACGGTCCGCACCCTGCGGATCGCGTTCCTGTCGTCGTTCGCCCTGGAGTTGCTGTCCACGCTGTCGGTGGCACTGGTGGCGGTCAGCATCGGCATGCGGCTCGTCCACGGGGAACTCGACCTGTACACGGGCCTGGTGATCCTCATCCTCGCGCCCGAGGCGTATCTGCCATTGCGTCAGGTCGGAGCGCAGTACCACGCGGCGGCCGAGGGTCTCGCGGCCGCCGAGGAGATTTTCGACGTGCTCGGCACGGAGCCGGCGCGCACCGGCGGCAGGCCGGTCCCGGAGGAGCTCCGGCTGGAGTTCGAGGCGGTCACCGTACGCCGTCCCGGGCGCGACGAGGCCGCTCCCTCCGCGGCCTCGCTCGTGGTCGAGCCCGGTGAGACGGTGGCCGTGGTCGGTCGGAGCGGCGTCGGCAAGTCGACGCTGCTGGACGTGCTGATGGGGTTCGTGGAACCGTCCGAGGGACGGGTGCGGATCGGCGGCACCGACCTCGCCGCCGTCGACCCCGAACTCTGGCGTCAGCAGATCGCCTGGGTGCCGCAGCGCCCGTACCTCTTCGCCGGGACGATCGCGGAGAACGTCCGGCTGGCCCGCCCGGACGCGGACGACGCGGCGGTGGCCGCCGCCCTGCGGGATGCCGGGGCGTACGACTTCGTCAGCGCTCTCCCCGCGGGTGCGGGCACGCTGCTCGGCGAGGACGGCGCGGGGCTGTCCGCCGGACAGCGGCAACGGCTCGCGCTCGCTCGGGCGTTCCTGGCCGACCGGCCGCTGGTGCTGCTCGACGAGCCGACCGCCGCGCTCGACGGCGAGACGGAGGCGGGCGTCGTCGAGGCCGTGGGCCGGCTGGCGCAGGGGCGCACGGTCCTGCTCGTGGTCCACCGCCCGGCCCTGCTGGCCGTGGCGGACCGGGTGGTCACGCTCACCAGCACCGGTGGCGATTCCGTCGCGGCGCACGCCTCCGCCGGACCGGCACCGGCGCCCGAGGTGGTCCGGCCGGACGAGGAGGCCGGCGCGGAGCCGTCCGGCGTACGCGCCCTCGTCCCGGACGCTGTGCGGTCTCCGTTGCTGAGGGTCCGTGCGGCGGCGGACGGACTGCGCGGCAGGCTCGCCCTGGCCCTTCTGCTGGGAAGCCTCGCCCTCGGATCGGCGGTCGGGCTGATGGCCGTGTCCGGATGGCTGATATCCCGGGCGTCCCAACAGCCGCCGGTGCTCTACCTGATGGTGGCGGTCACGGCCACCCGTGCCTTCGGCATCGGACGGGCCGTATTCCGGTACGCGGAGCGACTGGTCTCGCACGACGCGGTGCTCCGCATGCTCGCCGAGACACGGGTCGCGGTCTACCGGCGGCTGGAGCGGATCGCGCCCGCCGGGCTGCGCCGGACCCGGCGCGGGGATCTCCTCTCGCGGCTGGTCGCCGACGTGGACGCCCTCCAGGACTACTGGCTGCGCTGGATGCTTCCCGCGGGCGCGGCCGTCGTCGTCGGCGCGGCCTCCGTCGGGTTCACCGCCTGGCTGCTGCCCGCGGCGGGGGCCGTCCTCGCCGCCGGCCTGCTGGCCGCGGGCGTGGGCGTGCCGCTGCTGAGCGGGGCCGTCGCCCGGCGGGCGGAGCGGCAGCTGGCGCCGGCGCGCGGAGTGCTCGCCACCACGGTGGCCGACCTGCTGCGCGGAACGGCCGAACTGGCCGTGGCCGGGGCGCTGCCGCGGCGGCTCGCCGCTGCGCGGGACGCGGACCGGAACCTGACCGGCATCGCCGCGCGCGGAGCGGCCGCCACCGCACTCGGCGGCGGGCTCTCGTCGCTGATCTGCGGCCTGACCGTCGTGGGCGCCGCGTTCACCGGCGTCCAGGCGGTGCACGACGGCCGGCTCGCCGGCGTGAGCCTCGCGGTCGTCGTCCTCACACCGCTCGCCGCCTTCGAGACGGTCCTCGGACTGCCGCTCGCCGTGCAGTACCGCCGCCGGGTCGAGCGCAGCGCCGAGCGGGTGCACGAGGTGCTGGACGCGCCCGTGCCGGTGCACGAGCCCTCGCACCCGGCAGCACCGCCCGCCACCGCCTTCCCGCTGGAACTGCGCGGGATCGGCGCCCGGTACGCGGGGCAGGAGGCGGACGCGCTGAGCGGCGTCGACCTGACCCTCACGGCAGGCCGCCGGGTGGCCGTCGTCGGCGCCTCCGGGTCGGGGAAGACGACGCTCGCCCACGTGCTGCTCCGTTTTCTTGACGCCGCCTCGGGGACGTACACGCTCGGCGGCGTCCCGGCCGAGGCCCTGGAGGGCGATGCGGTACGGCGTCTCGTGGGGCTGTGCGCCCAGGACGCCCACATCTTCGACAGCACGCTGCGGGAGAACCTGCGCCTGGCACGACCGGAGGCCACGGAGGACGACCTCAGGCGGGCGCTCGGCGAGGCGCGCCTGCTGGACTGGGCCGACGCGCTGCCCGAGGGGCTCGACACGCTCGTGGGGGAACACGGAGCCCGCCTCTCGGGCGGCCAGCGCCAGCGGCTCGCCCTGGCACGGGCACTGCTCGCGGACTTCCCGGTGCTCGTCCTGGACGAGCCGGCCGAGCATCTCGACCTGGCGACCGCCGACGCACTCACCGCCGACCTGCTCGCGGCCGCCGAGAAGCGGAGCGGCGCGGGTCCGGCGACCGTACTGATCACGCATCGTCTGCGCGGTCTGGAGGCCGTCGACGAGGTCGTGGTGCTGGAGGCGGGGCGCGTCGTGCAGCGCGGCCCGTACGACGCGCTCGCCCTGGTGGAGGGGCCGTTGCGGTCGCTGCTGGAGCGGGAGCGGGCCGCCGACGCCCACGGCTCCCGGCTCTCTGCCTCCCACCTGCCTCGCTAGCCTCGGCAGCAGGGCCGTGCCCTCGCGGGGAAGCCGTCCGACGCCGCGCACCGGGGGCCTGCGGCCCCTGGTCCAACGGGCTGCGTAATCCCGCGTACCGGGCCGGGGCAGGGGGCGGATCGAGCGGCGCCGGACCGGGCGTCGGGGCGGCAGCGCGGGTACGACGGCCTTTCGGGAGGCATCGCTGCAGTACCGCGGGGCCGTTCGGCGGGCGTCTGTCGCCCGAGCGCGGTGCCTGCTGGGCCAGGTGGCCGTACGACACCGCACCGCTGCCCGACTTGGCGGCGAAGCCGGGCGACGATCGCGGAATGTGCTTGAGACACCGTGACCGGCTGATGATCGTTCCGGTGGTGCTGTGCACGCTCCTCGGTGCGCCGGCATCCGCCGCGGCGGCCGGGGAGCCGAAGCCGTCGGCCGTCGCTGCCGCGCTGCAGCCCGTCCTTGATCAGCCCGAGCCGCCCCTCCCCGACCAGCCCGCGCTGCCGGTACTCGACCGGCCCGCCCCCCTCGCCCCGAGCGCCGACCAGCCCGCGCCCCCGGTCGCCGTCGAAGTGGCACGGCTGTTCTCCGAGGCGGCCAAGGCCACCGCGGCGTACGAGCGGAGCAGGCGTGCGGCGGACGTGCAGCGCGTCGTGGCGGAGAATCTCCAGTCCCGACTGGCGGAGCGGAAGGCGGAGCTCGCGGCCATCCACGACTCGATCGGCGGCGTCGCGCGCGAGCAGTACCGCACGGGCGGTTCCCTCGCCCACGCCGCACGGCTGCTGCTCGCAGACAACCCCGACGCGTTGCTGCGCGGCTACAGTGTCGCGGCGAAGACGGAGCGGGCGGTGAACCTGCTGCTGGAGCGGGCCAGTCTGGCCGAGCGGCGGCTCGGGCGTGCCGAGCAGAAGGCGCAGGCCGCCTGGCGGAACCTCGCCACGCGCCAGGCGCAGCTCGCGGTGGTCAAGCGGGGTATCGAGGCGAAACTGGAGACCGCGCAGTGGCAGCTGCAGGGTGAGGCAGACGCCAGCGTGGCGGCGGGCGCCTGCGCGGGCGCCGTCCGCCTCGAGCAGCCCGAGCTGCCTGAAGGGGGACCCGAGTGGGTCGCACCCGTGGAGGACTACAGCCTGTCCGCCGGGTTCGACAGCGTCGGCGAGCGCTGGGCACGGCGGCACACCGGGCAGGACTTCGCCGTCGGCATCGGCGCGCCGGTGCGCTCGATCGGGGCGGGCCGGGTGGTCTCGGTGTCCTGCGGCGGCGGCTTCGGCATCGAGGTCGTCGTCGAGCACCCGGGCGGCTACTACTCGCAGTACGCGCACCTGGCCGCGGTGACCGTGGACCAGGGCGAGCGGGTGCGCACCGGCCAGTGGATCGGCCAGGCCGGTACCTCGGGCAACTCGACGGGTCCGCACCTGCACTTCGAGGTGCGGCTCACGCCCTACCTGGGGTCGGGGGTCGAACCGCTGGCCTGGCTGCGGGAGCACGGCGTCCCCGTGTAGCGGGCCGGCGAACGGCAGCCAAGCCCCCGGCGGACGTCAGACCGGCCGGGGGCGGCGCCGGGTCAGCCCCGCGCCCGGGCATGCCGGGTGAGGATCTGCTCGATCACGACGGCGACGCCGTCGTCGTTGTTGGCGACGGTCCGCCCGGACGCGGCGGCGACGACGTCCGGATGGGCGTTGCCCATCGCGAACGAGGTGCCTGCCCAGGTCAGCATCTCCACGTCGTTCGGCATGTCCCCGAAGGCCACGACCTCGTCGGCCGAGATCCCGCGCTCCGCGCAGCACAGGGCGAGCGTGCTGGCCTTGCTCACGCCCAGGCCGCTGATCTCCAGCAGCGCGGTGGGGCTGGAACGGGTGACGGAGGCGAGATTCCCGGTGGCCGCGCGGGCCAGCGCGAGGAACCCGTCGGGGGTCAGCTCGGAGTGGTGGGCCAGCAGCTTGAGCACGGGGGCGCCCTCGCCGGGCCGCGGTTCGTGGAGCAGCTTCTCGGCCGTGGCGACGGTCGCGCCCGGGTCGAGGTGGAAGGGCGGGTAGTCGGGCTCGTAGTGGATGCCGGTGGCCAGTTCGACGGCGAACGAGGTGCCGGGAGCCGCGGCCCGCAGGGCGGTCACCACGTCGAGCGCGTTCGCCCTCGGCAGGTCACGGACCTTGAGCAGCTGCCCGCCGGAGTGCAGATCCACGACGGCCGCGCCGTTCGCGCAGATCGCGAGGCCGTGGCCGTGGACGTGGTCGCTCACGACGTCCATCCAGCGGGCCGGGCGGCCGGTGACGAAGAAGACCTCGATCCCGGCCTCCTCGGCGGCGGCGAGCGCGGCGATCGTCCGGTCCGAGAGGGACTTGTCGTCGCGCAGCAGTGTGCCGTCGAGGTCGGTGGCGATCAGCCGGGGCGTCGCGGGCAGGTGGCGGGGATCGGTAGCTGAGGTCACCGTCACATTCTCCCGTACCGGGTGCACGGCCGTGCGGGAGGGCGCACATCTGAGGGGGGCGGCTTTCCCGTGCGCCGCCCCGTACGCTCGACGCATGCGTTTGAGCACCGTGATCCTTCCCGTACGACCCTGGCACGACGGCGGCCGCGACCAGTGGCTGCGTGCCGAGCAGCTCGGCTTCCACGCCGCGTACACCTACGACCACCTGTCGTGGCGGACCTTCCGGGACGGGCCCTGGTACGGCGCCGTGCCGACGTTGACCGCCGCGGCGGCCGCGACCGCACGGATGCGGCTGGGCACGCTGGTGACCTCTCCCAATTTCCGGCACCCGGTGACCCTCGCCAAGGAGCTGATCTCCCTGGACGACGTCTCCGGCGGGCGGATCACGCTCGGTATCGGCTCGGGCGGTGTCGGCTTCGACGCCACGGCGCTCGGACAGGAGGCGTGGACGCCGCGGGAGCGGGCCGACCGGTTCGCCGAGTTCGTGCAGCTGCTCGACAGGCTGCTGACCGAGGAGGCCGTCACCCACGAGGGGACCTTCTACTCGGCTGTCGAGGCACGCAACATCCCCGGCTGTGTCCAGCGCCCGCGGCTGCCGTTCGCCGTCGCCGCCACCGGGCCGCGGGGGCTGAGGCTCGCCGCCGCGTACGGGCAGGCGTGGGTGACGACCGGCGACCCGAAGCTGTTCGAGACGGGGACGCCCGAGCAGTCGGTCGAGGCCATCCGCGGGCAGATGGACGGGCTGTCGAAGGCATGCGCCGAGGCCGGCCGGGACGAAGCCGAGCTGGAGAAGATCCTGCTGACCGGGTTCACCCCCGACCGGGGGCGGCCGCTGGAATCGCTGGACGCGTTCGTCGACTTCGCGGGCCGGCACGCCGCCCTCGGTTTCGACGAGATCGTCATCCACGCGCCCATCCCCGACTCGGTCTTCGCCGCCGACCAGGCCGTCTTCGAGCAGATCGCGACGGAGGCCCTGGGACAGCTCGGCCGCTGACCGGTGCGGCGTCACACGCCGCGTACACGCGACCGGTCGCGCCGCCGGCGGCTCAGGGCGGTTTCGAGGAGAGCGGGGCGAGCGGGGGTGCTAGGCACCTGGGAAGCGGATGAACTCCGGGGGCACCGAGGCCGTCAGCCACACGCCGTTGGCGCTGACCCGGAAGACATGGCCCGCCCGGTGCAGCGCGCCCGCGTGGACGGCCAGCACCACGGGCCGCCCCCGGCGGGCGCCGACGCGGGTGGCGGTCCCCCGGTCGGGCGAGAGGTGGACGTCGTGTCGGCTCATCGCGCGCAGTCCCTCGGCGCGGATCGCGTCCAGGCTGCGCGCGACGGTGCCGTGGTACAGGTACTCGGGCGGTTCGGCCGCAGGGAGCCCGAGATCGACGTCCACCGTGTGGCCCTGGTTGGCGCGGATACGGGCTCCGTCGACGGTGAAGCGCCTCTTGTCGTTGACGGCCACGACATGGTCGAGCTCGGCGCGGGTGAAGGGGAAGCCGTGCTCCGCTGCCGCGCGCATCAGCTCGTCGATCGGTACCCAGCCGTTCGCGTCGAGGGTGATGCCGATCCGCTCCGGCTGGTGCCTCAGATGCTTCGAGAGGTACTTCGACACCTTGACGGTGCGCCGGTCGTCCGGGGAGGCGCCGACGGGTCTTGCGTTCATACCTCCAGCGTGCCTCCACGATGTCGGCCACGCCACTGGAAAAATTTCCGCCCAGATGTTTGGTCCACAACCAACTTCACTTATCCACAGGAGAATTGGCGAACTTGTGGACAACGCTCAGGAGATTTGCGCCATTTGGTCAAATCCTCTTCGGCCGATGGACGTTGTGGTGGACGAGTCCAACTCCCCTCGTGCATACCCGTGTTCGGACGTCACTGCGATGCACAGCGGCGGCAGGCGCCTTGCCAACAAGCTGCCGCTCCGCATCCCTTGTGCGCGGAGAAGCACCACCGACAGTGCTCTGAGCGGCATGATCCAGGACGCCGCCCAACGTGTACGCCGGATCGTGAAGCCCCTGTCTCGCGGGGCGAGTTGCGGCGTGACCATTTGTTGAGCCAGCCCGGCGAGGACGCCGGACGACACGCCGGTTTGGCGTAGGCAGGCTTCCGACGACCGAAGTGCCGGACGGAGGCGTGTGCGGAGGTGAACTCCGGGGAGCGTGCCGCAATGTGCCCGACCTGGCCCCTGAAACTCCGTGTGGCACCTGGAGATTGCGACCTGGAACACCAGCGGAACACAACTCCCCTGTCATGTCTGGATTTTGCGGGTTCCGCACCAGGAACTCGTCCTCCTCGCACCGGAATCCGTTCCAGTGCGCCGAGCACCCCGTCCAGGCCGCACCCCGCGTCCCACGCACCCGGCACCGCCTCGACCGATGCCGGCGTGCGACGCGGTCGACGAGATCCGCGCTCCGCCGCAGCCGCCTCCTCAGGTCGCATCGCCCCTACGGGTCCGTACCTCTCGAGTCGGACGCAGACCGGGCCGCGAGGCTGACGTCAGGTGTGGCGGACGCCACTACCGTCGAAGTGTGACTGTGATCGCGACCGAAAGCCTGAGCAAGCGGTTCCCGAGGGTGACCGCGCTTGACCGGCTCTCGTTGGACATCGGCCCCGGTGTGACCGGCCTGGTGGGCGCCAACGGAGCCGGCAAGTCCACGTTGATCAAGATCCTGCTGGGTCTGTCCCCCGCCACCGAGGGCCGTGCCGCCGTGCTCGGACTCGACGTGGCCACGAGCGGAGCGCAGATCCGCGAGCGCGTCGGCTACATGCCCGAACACGACTGCCTGCCGCCCGACGTCTCGGCCACCGAGTTCGTCGTCCACATGGCGCGCATGTCGGGACTGCCGCCGACGGCCGCCCGCGAGCGCACCGCCGACACGCTGCGCCACGTCGGCCTGTACGAGGAGCGCTACCGCCCCATCGGCGGCTACTCGACCGGCATGAAGCAGCGCGTGAAGCTGGCGCAGGCCCTCGTCCACGACCCGCAGCTCGTCCTCCTCGACGAGCCGACGAACGGGCTCGACCCGGTCGGCCGCGACGAGATGCTCGGCCTGATTCGCCGCGTCCACACCGACTTCGGCATCTCAGTCCTGGTCACGTCCCACCTCCTCGGCGAACTGGAGCGCACCTGCGACCACGTCGTCGTCATCGACGGCGGCACGCTGCTGCGCTCCAGCTCCACGAAGGACTTCACCCAGACCACGACCACGCTCGCGGTCGAGGTCACCGACTCCGAGACGCATCCCGACGGCACCGCCGCGCTGCGGGCCGCGCTCGCCGCGGCCGGAGTGACGCTGCACGAGCGGACGGAGGAGGGCCTGCCCGGCGCCGGCCACATCCTGCTGCTCGAGGCCGCCGGCGAGGAGACGTACGACATCGTCCGGGACACCGTCGCCGACCTCGGCCTCGGCCTCGTCCGGATGGAACAGCGCCGTCACCACATCGCGGAGGTCTTCCGCCCGGAGACGGCCGACCGGCCCATGGAGGTGCAGGCCCGGTGAGCACGCAGACCCCCGGAGCCCCGGAGACCACGCGGATCCACAACATCGGGTACCGCACCTACGACGGTCCCCGCCTCGGCCGCGCCTACGCGCGCCGCTCGCTCTACTCGCAGTCGCTGCGCGGCGCGTACGGCCTCGGCCGCTCGGCCAAGTCCAAGGTCCTGCCGATGATCCTGCTCGGCATCATGTGCCTCGTGGCGGCGATCATGGTGGCCGTCGCGATCTCGGTGCCGACGATGTCGGACCTGCCGGTGGAGTACACCCGCTTCGCGATCATCATGCAGGCGCTGATCGCCCTGTTCCTGGCGGCACAGGCACCCCAGTCCGTCTCCCGCGACCTGCGGTTCAAGTCGGTCCCGCTGTATTTCTCGCGTCCCATCGAGCGCGTCGACTACGTGGTCGCCAAGTTCGCGGCGATGGCCTCCGCGCTCTTCGTCCTCACGGCAACGCCGCTGGTCATCCTCTATCTGGGCGCGCTGCTGGCGAAGTTCGACTTCGCCGACCAGACGAAGGGCTTCGCGCAGGGCATGGTCTCCGTGGCTCTCCTCTCCGTCCTCTTCGGCGGCATCGGCCTCGTGCTCGCCGCCTTCACCCCGCGGCGCGGCTTCGGCGTCGCCGCCGTGATCGCCACGTTCACCATCACCTACGGCGCCGTGTCCACGGTCCAGGCCATCGCCTGGGAGACAGGCTCGGCCGGTGCCGTCCCGTGGCTCGGCGTGTTCTCGCCGGTCACGCTCATCGACGGGGTGCAGACCGCGTTCCTCGGCGCCACGTCCGCCTTCCCGGGCGGCGAAGGCCCGGGAGCCGGTGCCGGCGTCGTCTACCTCCTCGTCGTCCTCGCGCTCGTCGCCGGCTCGTACGCCGTGCTGATGCGCCGCTACCGGAAGGTCGGCCTGTGACAACGGTCAACATCGAGCACGCGTCGCGCTGGTTCGGCAACGTGGTGGCCGTCAACGACGTCACCATGGCGATCGGCCCCGGCGTCACCGGTCTCCTCGGCCCCAACGGCGCAGGGAAGTCCACCCTCATCAACATGATGGGCGGCTTCCTCGCCCCCTCCACCGGCACCGTCACCCTCGACGGCCGGCCGATCTGGCGCAACGAGTCGGTCTACCGGCAGATCGGCGTCGTCCCCGAGCGGGAGGCGATGTACGACTTCCTCACGGGCCGCGAGTTCGTCGTCGCCAACGCCGAACTGCACGGCCTGGGCGACCGCGAGGCGGCACGGGCGCTCGCCACGGTCGAGATGGAGTACGCCCAGGACCGCAAGATCGCGACGTACAGCAAGGGCATGCGCCAGCGCGTGAAGATGGCCTCCGCGCTGGTCCACGACCCGTCCGTGCTGCTGCTGGACGAGCCCTTCAACGGCATGGACCCGCGCCAGCGCATGCAGCTCATGGACCTGCTGCGCCGCATGGGCGCGGACGGCCGGACCGTGCTGTTCTCCTCGCACATCCTGGAGGAGGTCGAGCAACTGGCCTCCCACATCGAGGTGATCGTCGCCGGGCGGCACGCGGCCAGCGGTGACTTCCGCCGGATCCGCCGCCTGATGACCGACCGCCCGCACCGCTACCTGGTCCGCTCCAGCGACGACCGGGCGCTCGCCGCCGCCCTGATCGCCGACCCGTCCACAGCCGGCATCGAGGTCGACCTCGGCGAGGGGGCGCTGCGCATCCAGGCCGTCGACTTCGGCCGCTTCACCGAGCTGCTGCCGAGGGTCGCGCGGGAGCACGGCATCCGGCTGCTCACGGTCTCGCCGTCCGACGAGTCCCTCGAATCGGTCTTCTCCTACCTCGTAGCGGCCTGAAAGGAGCTGTGACGTCCATGTACAACCCCACAGTCGCCCGGCTCACCTATCGGGCCCTGCTCGGCAGGCGGCGCGCCGCCATCCTGTTCGTGCTGCCCGCTCTGCTGCTGCTGATCGCCGCCGCCGTGCGAACGTTCAACGGCGCGGACGACCAGGTCGCGGCCGACGTCCTGAGCGGGTTCGCCCTCGCCACGATGGTGCCGCTGATCGGTGTGATCGCGGGAACGGGCGCGATCGGCCCCGAGATCGACGACGGCTCGATCGTCTACCTGCTGGCCAAGCCGGTGAAACGGCCGACGATCATCTTCACCAAGCTGATCGTGGCGATCGCCGTGACCATGGCCTTCTCGGCCGTCCCCACGTTCGTCGCGGGCTTCATCCTCAACGGCAACGGGCAGCAGATCGCGATCGCCTGCACGGTCGCGGCCCTGGTCGCCTCCATCGCGTACAGCGCCCTCTTCCTGCTGCTGGGCACGGTCAGCCGGCACGCGGTGGTCATCGGGCTCGTCTATGCCCTGGTGTGGGAGACGCTGTTCGGCAGCCTGGTCCCCGGGGCGCGGACGCTCAGCGTCCAGCAGTGGTCCCTGTCGCTGGCCGAGAAGATCGGCGGCGAGGGAATGATCGGCTCGGACGTCGGCCTGCCCGCCGCGGTGGCGCTGCTCGCGGGGGTGACCGTGGCGGCGACCTGGTACGCGGGCCAGAAGCTGCGGGTGCTCAAGCTCGCCGGCGAGGAGTGACGGGCGCGGCCCGGCCACGCAGGCGTCACACGGTGCGGTCGCGGGCGGCGAGGACGCCCGCGACGGTCGCGACCGCACACACCCCGAGCATCAGCGTCGCCGGCGGCAGGGACCAGGTGCCCGTCGCCTGATGGACGGCGCCCGCCGCCAACGGTCCGGTGGCCGCGAGATGTCCCACCGCCTGTGCCATCCCCGACAGCCGGGCCGCCGCCGTCGCGGCCTCGTCCGTACGCAGAACGATGAACGTCAGGGCGAGGCTCAGAGCGCCGCCTTGGCCGCCGCCGAGAACGGCCACCCACAGCCAGGCCCCGTCCGCCGGGGGGCCATCAGCCCGGCGAAACCCGCGGCCACGGTGGCGGTCGCGAGAACGATCAGCGGGCGCTGGCTCCGCGTCCTCCCGGCGAGCGGGGGCAGCGCGAAGGCGCCGGCGACCTGGATCAGGTTGTTGACGCGAACACCAGACCGTGCTGTGGAGGCGGCCATGCCGTGGTCGGTGAGAACGGTCGGCATCCAGGCGATCAGCACGTACGACCACAGGGACTGCAGGCCCATGAACAGGGTGACCTGCCAGGCGAGCGCCGACAGCGCCCACGACGCGAGCGACGCCTGCCACCCGCCGCCCAGCAACCGCTCCAGCGGTACGGACCAGGCCGCGGCCGGCGTCGCCCCCGCGATCACGGCCCCGGTGCAGACCGAGGTCATCGAGGCGGCGCGATCCGGGAAGTCCCACTTGATCAGCCCGGGCATCAGCACGTTGAGCAGAGCGATCGCGGTGCCGACCAGCACGCCGCCGCCGTACAGGGCGACGACCGACGGCAGCACGCGGACCGCGATGCCCGGGGCGAGGAGCAACAGGGCGGCGAACAGCACCCGTTCCGTGCCGAAGCGGCGGCCCGGCCAAGGTGAGACAAGCGCGCCGACCCCGAGGAAGACCACGGGGACCGAGGTGATCAGGCTGCTCGCGGCCGACGAGAGGCCGAACGACGCACCGATCTCGCCGACGAGCGGCGAGACGCTCGCGAACACCGCCCGCATGTTGAGCGAGGCCGGCACGATGCCGGTCAGGAGTACGAGGGGACGCGCGACCAGGGCCCGCCGCGTGCTGTGCCCCCGGGGCGGGACGGCACGTCGGCCTCGGTGGCGGGAAGCAGGAGGGGGCCTGCGGGGCTGTGTCCGGGCGCGGCAAAGCGACCGCCTTTCGGGAACGGTGGAGGTGGGGGGCCTCGTTCCCCCGACCTAGGGCGGGAGCCCAGTCGCCTTCTGGTTCCCCCGGCCGATACGGGCGCACCGCCCTCCCGCCTAGCGTCACCCCCATGACGAACCTCGCGATCATCGGCACAGGAAACGTCGCCAGAACACTCGCGGCCGGGGCCGTGCGCGCCGGGCACGACGTGGTGCTCGGCTCCCGCGACCCTCAGAACAGGAAGGACCTGGACCACCCCGTGGTCACCGTCGCCGAGGCGGCCGCACACGGGGACATCGTCGTCAACGCCACGCCGGGGACCTCCGAGAGCGTCGAACTGCTCGCCTCGGTGCGGCCGCAGCTGGCCGGCAAGGTGCTGCTCGACGTCACCGTCGCCCTGACGCCCGCCATGGAGCTGGTGCACCACAACGAGAGCGTGGGCGAGATCCTCCAGCGGGCGCTGCCGGACACGGCGGTCGTCAAGACGCTGTCCACCATGGACGCCTCGGTCATGATCCGTCCCGACCTGCTGACCCCGCCCGGCACGGTCTTCCTGTCCGGGGACGACGCCGGTGCAAAGGAGCGCGTCGGCGACCTGCTGGAGGACTTCGGCTGGCCGGCCGCGTCCCGGCTCGACCTCGGCGGCATCGCCACGGCCCGGGGCCAGGAGCACTTCGCGCTGCTGTTCGTGGGGGTGGCCACCGCGCTCGGTGCGCACGTCTTCAACGTCGAGGTCCTGCGGGCCCGCTGACGCGAAAACCAGTGGCGCCGAACGCCCTTGCCGGGCAGAGTGGTTGAAGCCGGTACCGCACACGCGTGCGAGTGCCGGTGCCACCGACCGGGAGAGGAGTGCGGCGATGACCGAGAGTTCGAGTCGAAGTCCGTTGTGCTCCCGTCGGGGCGGCACCGGGCAGGCCGCGGAGTAGTCATCACCCTCCGCACGGCCGCCCGGAGCGGCTGCCCAGGGGGCGGCCGCTTCGAGCGCGCATCCGCGCGGGCCGCCCCCCTCCCGGAGGATTGGCCGAGTGGTAAGGCAGCGGCTTGCTAAGCCGTGGTCAGGGCTCCGACCCTGCGCGCGTTCGATCCGCGCATCCTCCGCCGTCAGCCCCGGAGCAGGTGCTCCAGCACCACCGCGATGCCGTCGTTCTCGTTGGACGCCGTGATCTCGTGGGCCACCGCCTTGAGTTCGTCGTGCGCGTTCGCCATCGCCACGCCGTGCGCCGCCCAGCCGAACATCGGGATGTCGTTCGGCATGTCGCCGAAGGCGATCGTGTCCGCGCCCCGCACGCCCAGCCGGCGCGCGGCCAGCGACAGGCCCGTGGCCTTGCTCAGGCCCAGCGGGAGGATCTCCACGATCCCGGCGCCCGCCATGACCACGTCCACGAGACTGCCGACCGTCGCCCTGGCCACCGCGGCCAGTTCGTCGTCGTCCAGCGTCGGATGCTGGATGTAGACCTTGTTCAGCGGAGCGGCCCACAGGTCGGCCGGCTCCTTCATCGGCACGTACGGCAGCGGGCCTTCCTGCACGCGGTAGCCCTCGCCGATCAGCACGTCGCCGTCGAGCCCGTCCCGGCTCGCCGCCAGCAGCAGCGGGCCGACCTCCGCCTCGATCTTGGAGAGGGCGAGCCCGGCCAGCTGCCGGTCCAGGGTGACCGACGTCAGCAGCCGGTGTTCGCCCGCGTGGTAGACCTGCGCCCCCTGCCCGCACACCGCCAGGCCGTCGTAACCGAGGTCGTCCAGGATGTGCCGCGTCCACGGCACCGCGCGCCCGGTGACGACGATGTGCGCGGCGCCCGCCGCGGTGGCCGCGGCGAGCGCGTCACGCGTGCGCTCCGAGACGGTCTCGTCGCCGCGCAGAAGCGTGCCGTCCAGGTCCGTCGCGACGAGCTTGTACGGGAAGGGGGCGGAACTCACTTGGAGACCGGCTCCAGCACCTCACGGCCGCCGAGGTAGGGACGCAGCACCTCGGGGACGCGCACCGAACCGTCGGCCAGCTGGTGGTTCTCCAGGATCGCCACGATGGTGCGCGGCACGGCGCACAGCGTGCCGTTCAGCGTCGCCAGCGGCTGCACCTTCTTGCCGTCGCGCATGCGGACGGACAGGCGGCGCGCCTGGAACTCGTCGCAGTTCGACGCGGAGGTCAGCTCGCGGTACTTGCCCTGGGTCGGGATCCACGCCTCGCAGTCGTACTTGCGCGAGGCGGAGGCGCCGAGGTCACCGGTGGCGACATCGATCACCTGGAACGGCAGCTCCAGGCCGGTCAGCCACTGCTTCTCCCACTCCAGCAGCCGCTTGTGCTCGGCCTCGGCGTCCTCCGGAGCGACGTACGAGAACATCTCGACCTTGTCGAACTGGTGGACCCGGAAGATGCCGCGGGTGTCCTTGCCGTACGTGCCGGCCTCGCGGCGGAAGCAGGGAGAGAAGCCCGCGTACCGCAGCGGCAGCTTGTCGCCGTCGATGATCTCGTCCATGTGGTACGCGGCGAGCGGGACCTCGGAGGTGCCGACCAGGTAGTAGTCGTCCTTCTCCAGGTGGTACACGTTCTCCGCGGCCTGGCCGAGGAAGCCGGTGCCCTCCATGGCGCGCGGGCGGACCAGCGCGGGGGTGAGCATCGGGATGAAGCCCGCCTCGGTCGCCTGGGCGATCGCGGCGTTGACGAGGGCGAGCTCCAGGAGGGCGCCGACGCCGGTCAGGTAGTAGAAGCGCGAGCCGGAGACCTTGGCGCCGCGCTCGACGTCGATGGCGCCGAGCGCCTCGCCGAGCTCCAGGTGGTCCTTGGGCTCGAAGCCCTCGGCGGCGAAGTCGCGGATCGTGCCGTGCGTCTCCAGGACGACGAAGTCCTCCTCGCCGCCGACCGGAACGTCCGGGTGGACGATGTTGCCGAGCTTGAGCAGGAGCTGCCTGGTCTCCTCGTCGGCGTCGTTCTGGGCGGCCTCGGCGGCCTTGACGTCGGTCTTGAGCTGCTCGGCCTTCTTCAGGAGCTCGGCGCGCTCCTCGGGAGAGGCCTTGGAGACGAGCTTGCCGAGCGACTTCTGCTCGGAACGCAGCTCGTCGAAGCGGAGGCCCGAGGACCTTCGCCGCTCATCGGCGGAGAGAAGCGCGTCGACGAGGTCGACATCCTCTCCACGGGCGCGCTGGGAGGCGCGAACACGGTCGGGGTCCTCACGGAGCAGGCGAAGGTCAATCACCCCACCAGGCTACCGGTGCCGACTCGGGCCACCCCACCCGATATTGCCTTGCGTGTCACTTTGACCGAATTGCCGGAATCAATAAAGGCGGGGGCAATTCCCCGATCCGGGCCGCCATTCTCCAGGACCTGTCCGGATCGTGGACCGCTTGTCCACAGGTGTTCGGCGGGGAGCGGAGTTATCCACAGGGTGTCCGAGCGGTCTGTGGACTATGGAATTGATCATTCCGAAAGGTCTGTGCGTGCCCCGGGATTCCCTGATCAAATCGCCCCCACGCACTCATTCGGGTGGGAATTCCTCGCTCTGAAGAGTTGATCAATGGAATGAGGGTGACAGGGGCCGACCCGGCGCTCTGTGGAAGGAAGGGGGAGACCTGGGCCGATTTGTCGACGATGTGGCGATGTGTTGTCGACTTGTCCCCAGGTCGAGAAGCGCGCCTGTGGATAAGTTCTGTGGACAACGAAAATCTGCCCTTACGACTCAGTCCTGTGCGCGGCCGTCCTGGCAGCGCGCCAGCCAGTCGGACGCCGCGGTGAACTCGGCGTCCGACGTCCCCGGGCGCAGCGGACGCACCCGCTCGGGCGCCACCCCCGCCCTCGGGTACGAGCCGAGGAACCGGACCTCCTGGCAGATCCGCTTCAGGCCCATCAGCGCCTCGCCCACCCGGCGGTCGGAGACATGGCCCTCGGCGTCGATGGCGAAGCAGTAGTTCCCGATGCCCGCCCCGGTCGGACGCGACTGGAGCAGCATCAGGTTGACCCCGCGTACGGCGAACTCCTGGAGCAGCTCCATCAGCGCACCCGGATGGTCCTCGCGCTGCCAGATCACCACCGACGTCTTGTCCGCGCCCGTCGGGGCCGCCGGCCTGGCCGGCCGGCCCACCAGCACGAACCGCGTCTCGGCGTTCTCGGCGTCGTGGATCTCGGTGACCAGCGCCTCCAGCCCGTACGTCGCCGCGGCGAACGCGCCCGCGAAGGCGGCGTCGAACCGTCCCTCCTGGACGAGCCGCGCGCCGTCCGCGTTGGACGCGGCCGATTCCCACAGCGCGTCCGGCAGATGCGCGCGCAGCCAGTTGCGCACCTGGGGCTGGGCCACCGGGTGGCCGGTCACCGTCTTGATCTCGGAAAGACTGGTGCCCGGGCGCACGAGCAGGGCGAAGGCGATGGGCAGGACGACCTCGCGGTAGATCATCAGCGGCTCGCCCGACGCCAGTTCGTCGAGGGTGGCCGTGACGCCGCCCTCCACGGAGTTCTCGATCGGCACGAGCGCCGCCGCGGCCTCACCCGCCCGTACGGCGTCGAGTGCGGCAGGCACCGAGACCATCGGGACCAGCTCCCGGGTCGCGGCTTCCGGCAGGGTACGCAGGGCGGCCTCCGTGAAGGTGCCCTCGGGACCGAGATACGTGTAGCGCGTGGCCGACATACGGTCACCCTAATGCGCCGCGGACCGCCCGTACGCCGCCTCGGCTCAGCCCTCCAGCAGTCGCTGCCCCACGTACTCGCCCTTCGCCGGCCCGCCCGGCACCGCGAACAGTCCGCTCGCCTCGTGCCGGATGAACGGGGACAGCGCGTCACCGCGGTCGAGCTTGCGCTGCACCGGCACGAAGCCGCGCAGCGGATCGGCCTGCCAGCAGACGAAGAGCAGCCCCGCGTCGGGGGTCCCGTCGGCGTCGATCCCGTCGTGGAAGGAGAAGGGCCGCCGCAGCATCGCGGCACCGCCGTTCTGCTCGGGCGCGGAGATGCGCGCGTGCGCGTTGCCGGGGATCACGAGCCTTCCGTCGGGCCCGGTCTCGTCGAGGGCGAGTTCCGTCGTCTCCGTACCGCCCGTCAGCGGGGCGCCGTCGGACTTGCGGCGGCCGATGACCTGCTCCTGCTTGCTCAGCGACAGCTTGTCCCAGTCGTCGAGCAGCATCCGGATACGGCGCACGACGGCGTAGGAACCGCCTGCCATCCAGGCGTGCTCGGTCGCCTGCGGCACGAAGACCCGCTGCCGGAAGTCCGGTTCGGACGGCTTGGGGTTGCCGGTGCCGTCGACCTGGCCCATCAGGTTGCGGGCGGTCATCGGCTTCGCGGTCGCGCCCGGGGCGCGGTTGAAGCCGTTCATCTGCCAACGCACCCGCGCGGCCCCGCCCGCCGACTTCTGGATCGCGCGCAGCGCGTGGAAGGCGACGAGCGCGTCGTCCGCGCCGATCTGCACCCACAGATCGCCGTCGGAGCGCTTCGGGTCGAGGCGGTCCGAGGAGAAGGCCGGCAACGGGTCCAGTTGCACGGGGCGTTCCGCGATCAGGGACGTACGGTCGAAGAAGGTGCGGCCGAACCCGAAGGTGACGGTCAGCGACGACGGCCCGGCGTCGAGCGCGACGCCGGTGTCACCGTCTCCCGCGGGCCGCCCCGCCATGAGCTCCGCCGCCAGGGCCGACCAGCGCCTCATCAGCGAGGCCGCCTCCTTGCGCCCGGCACCGGGCACGAGGTCGAAGGCGACCAGATGCCCGTGGGCCTGCTGCGGGTCGGTGATCCCCGCCTGGTGCGTGCCGTGGAAGGCGACGCCGGTGGCGCCGACCGAGGTCAGCGGCGTCGGGGCGTCCGACGAGGCGGCGTACGCGGCGGCGCCGCCCGCGGCGCCGAGCACGAGCCCGGTCGCGCCCGCGGCGCCGGCGGCGCTGAGCAGCCGCCGCCTGGAGATGTCGTTGTCGTTCACGGGGGTTCAGCCGATCCTGATGTTCTTGTCGACGGTGGTCTGGTCGATGTCGGAGGTGCGCACGGTCACCTTGACCCGCCAGTCGCCGGGCATGGGGATCTGGACCGCACGCGCGCTCCAGTGTCCCGCCGTCACCCGGTCCGGCGTGATGGGCAGCGGGCCGATCTCCTTGGCCTCCAGGGTGAACGAGACCTTCAGCTCGGGGGCGTCCAGCGGTGTGCCGTCCTGCGTCTCGGTCCACACGTGCATCTCGTTCCCGCCGGGCTGCGCGGGGGCGAGGCTGAGCCGTACCGTGCCCTTGCCCTGTGCGCCGCCCGTGTCGAAGGGCAGCTCGAACTCCGCGGGCCCGGTGGCCGCGGGAGCGGCCGACCGCTCGCCGCCGCGCGCGGCCTCCTCCTCCGTACGCCCCGGCTCGGTCGAGGTGAGCACGGTCGTCACGGCCAGCAGGACGACCGCGACCGCGGTCTCGGCCAGCACGGTACGGCGCAGTCCGGAGCGCTCGGCGTCGGCGTCCCTGGTGCGCCTGCGTTCGGCGGTGGCGATCGCGGCCTTCTGCCGCGCGAGTTGAGCGGCGCGGACGGGGTCGGCCGGCTCGGCGCCGGCGTCCTCGGGGGGTTCGACCTCCGGGGTCGTCGCGTCCTCGGCGGGTTCGTCGTCCGCGGTCGTCGCGTCCTCGGCGGGCCCGGACGCAGCGACCTCGGACAGGCGCGCGGTCCAGCGCCGCGAGATACACGCGACGGCGACCAGCACCACCACGAGGCCGATCTTGAGCAGGAGCAGCTGTCCGTACCGCGTCCCGGTGAGCGCCGACCACGTGCCGACCTGCCGCCACGACTGGTAGAGCCCGGTCGCCGCCAGCACCGCGACGCTGACGAGCGCGGCCGTGGAGAACCGCCGTACGGCCTCGCGCTCCACGGACGGCGCGCGGTACAGCGCGGTCAGCAGGGTGGCCAGACCGCCGAGCCAGACCGCGACGGCCAGCAGGTGCAGGACGTCCACGGGCATCGCGATCCCCGGCTGGATGCCGGTGGACGCGTGCTCCGACAGCGCCCAGGTCGCGGCGATCCCGGCCGCGACGACTGAGCCCCCCAGGGCGAGCCCGATGGTGAGGTCCTTGCGTTCCTCCTCGTCCTCGCGCCGGGCATACGCGCCGAAGAGCACCGCGACGAACAGCGCGGCCGCTCCGAGCAGCAGCAGCCGGGAGACGAGCGCGGCGCCGGTCTTCGTCTCGAGGACGTCCCCGAGCCCGCCGAGGTCGAGCGCGTCCGCGAGCTCGCCCGAGCCGGTGTACGGCGAACGCAGCAGCAGCATCGCCAGCGTGGCCCCGGTCAGCGTCACCCACCCGTGGGCGACGAGACGCTGCACGGGCCGCACCGACGCACCGCGCCGCCAGCACAGGAGCACGAAGGCCGCGCCGCCCGTGAGCAGGACGAAGCCCGCGTAGGCGGCGTAGCGCGCGATCCCGTACAGCACGCCGACGACTCCGCCGCCGGCCTGCTGGTCGGGCAGCGCGACGGTGGTCTTCGACGGCGCGCCGATGGAGAAGGTGAAGGCGCCGGAGACCGGGTGGCTGTCGGCGGAGACCGCCTGCCAGGCCACGGTGTACGTGCCGTTCGGAAGACCCGCGTGAAGGGCGACGCCGTACTTGACGGTGCCGCCGGAGCCGAGGTCGCGGATCTCGGCCGTGTCGGCGCGCTTGCCGCTCGGTTCGAGCACGCGGATCGAGTCGTCGCCCATGGCGATCTGCTCGGAGAAGGTGAGCGTGACCTCCTTGGGCGCGGTGGGCACCACCGCCCCGTCCTTCGGGTCGCTCGTGATCAGCGCGGCGTGCGCCGACGCGGGGCCCGCACCGGCCAGCAGAGCGCCGACGAGCGTGCCGGCGAGGACGACCGCGGCGAGCAGTCGTCGCAGCGGGGACGGGCCGAAGCGCGGGGCGGTGGCTGTCATCATGCGATCAGTCCCTCACTGCTTCTGCGGGTTGTAGGTGGTCTCCTTGACGGGGACCTCCACCGTGATCGGGTCCGACTTCTCGAAGTGCAGCTCGACCGCGACCTTGTCGCCCTGCTTCGGCCGCTGCTTGAGCGCCATGAACATCAGGTGGCTGCCGCCGCGTTCGAGATCGAGCGTGCCGTCCGCGGGGATGTCGAACGAATCCACCTCGCGCATCGTCCGGTTCGTCGTCCTGTGGATCGTGACGTCGTCCGAGATGTCGCTGGTGACCGAGGTGAGCGTGTCCGCACTCCCCCCGCTGTTCTCGACGGTGAGGAACCCGGCGGCCATGTCGTCGACGGGCTGCGGCATGAAGGCGCCGCTGACCGACAGCTTCGGCCCGGCCTGCGCCGAGCAGCCCGACAGCGCCAGACCGGCGCCCACGGCGACGGCGACGGCCAGGGACGTACGCCGGCGGATCACGGCTTCTCGCCCTTGATCAGCGCGGGCAGGTCCTTCGCCCACTCGTCGGCCGTGGTGTCCTCGCCGTACAGGACGTAGCCCTTGTCGGTCTTCGGCGAGAAGGCGATGACCTGGGCGCCGTGCATGGAGACGACGGTGCCGTCCTTCTCCTTCTTCGGCGGGTCGATGCCGATGCCGATGGCGCGCGCGCCCGCCTGGATGGCCGGGAACTCGCCGGTCAGGCCGATGAAGGACGGGTCGCCCGCGCTCGGCAGCCACTTGCCGAGCTCGGCGGGGGTGTCGCGCTCCGGGTCGGTGGTGACGAAGACGACCTGGAGCTTGTCCTGGTCCTCCTTGGGCAGCTGCTTCATGGCGATGGCGATGTTGCTCATCGTCAGCGGGCAGACGTCGGGGCAGTGGGTGTAGCCGAAGTAGATCAGGGTCGGCTTGCCCTTGGTCCGCTCCCGCAGGTCGAACGTCTTGCCACGGGTGTCGGTCAGGACGAGGTCCGGCTTGACGTACGGCGTGTGGAGCGCCGTCGCGGCCTCGGTCCTCTCCTGTGCCGAGACGTCGAAGTTGGGCTTGGCAGCGGCCCCTCCGTCGCCGGTGGCGCAGGCGGACAGGGTGAGCCCGGCGGCCACGACGAGCGCGGCCGCGAGCGAGGTCTTCTTACGCATTGAGCAGGTTCCAGACGTGGTGGGCGGGGTTTCAGGAGCTGCGGCGGCGGCCGGCGAGGACTGCGAAGGCGACGCCCGCGGCGCCGACGACGATGCCGACGACGCCCAGGACGCGGGCCGTGGAGTCGCTGCCGTCGGACGAGGAGGACGCCGCGGACTCGCTGTGCGCCCCCTCGTCGTCGTGGCCGCCGTTCTTGTCCTCGGCCGTGGCGCCCGTCGCGCCCGTGCCGTGGTGGTCCTCGGTCGCCGCGGACAGCTTCAGCACGGGAGCGGGGGACTCGGGCTCCTCGCCGCCCTCCTTCGGCTCCTCGATCCAACGCACGACCTCCTTGTTGTCGTACGTCTGGAGCGCCTTGAAGACCATCTCGTCGGTGTCCTCGGGCAGCCGGCCGAGGGAGAGGGGGAACTGCTGGAACTGCCCGGGGCCGATCTTCGAGCCGTCCGCGGTCCAGGTGACCTTGGAGACGGCCTCGATGATCTGCTTGCCGTGCACCTCGAGCGGCTTGTCGAGCTTCGCCTTGGTGACCTCGACCTTCCAGCCGGGCACCGGCTGCGGCATGACGGACGCCAGCGGGTGCTCGGTGGGCAGGGAGACCTCGAGCTTGACGGTCGAGGCGTTGTCGCGCTCGTTGGGGACCTTGAAGTTGACGGTCGCGTAGCCGCCCTTGGCGGCCTCGCCCTGCGGCTGCACGCTGACGTGCGCGAAGGCTGCGCCCGAGAAGACGACGACGGAGGTGGCGGCGACGACGGCAGCGGCGGCAGCGCGGTAGACGTTCATGCTGGCAAACACTCCACGGTGAAGGAGAGACGAGGTGCGCCGGCGCACGGGCGTGCGCGGGCACGGCGGCTCCGCTCCCGTCGAGCGAGCCGCGATCAGGCGCTGAGGACGAATACGCGCGGCG
Source organism: Streptomyces sp. NPDC049597 (assembly GCF_040675505.1). Lineage (NCBI taxonomy): Bacteria > Bacillati > Actinomycetota > Actinomycetes > Kitasatosporales > Streptomycetaceae > Streptomyces > Streptomyces sp. NPDC049597. Next base: position 70,100 of record NZ_JBFAOY010000025.1, on the reverse strand, counting down.
GCCCGCGCCTGATCACCGTGTGCTGAAGAACCTCGCCGGCGGCCGGCGGAGGCGGTTGTGCCGTGTGCGCCGACGGGCGGGGCAGGCGCTCCGGCGTGCCCGGCAGACCGGCGCGCAGGGCCCGTACCAGGACGACGGCCGCCCGCAGGGCGCGCAGCCGTGCCGCACCGGCCACCTCGTGGGCCGAGTCGGCGGAGATCCGCGTGAGCCGCAGCAGTGCCGCGTCCCCGCGCCGCAGCAGCAGTCCGGTCGCGATCCCGGCCAGCAGGTGCCCGAGCACCATGGCCAGCGAGGGCGCCTCGGGCCCCGTGGCCGCCGCTTCGGCGAGATGCGCGTGACCGGTGTGCGCGTCCGGGGCGATGCCCGCCATGGTGACGATGCGCCGCGCGTCGGAGGCACTGAGGGAGGCGGCGCCCGCACCGCACACCAGCTTGGCGGCCGTCCTGATCAGCGCCTCGTCGGCGGTCTGCGCGAGGTGCAGCCTGCTCTGTCCGACGCCGAACAGGGAGTGCAGCCCGAGTTGTCCGGCGGTCAGTACGGCCGCGATGGCCGGCAGCGAACGCTCCCGCCCCGCGAACGGCACGACCAGCGCGAAGACCCCGGCGCTCCCGGCCACGAGCGTCCACGGCGCGACCGTCTCGCAGGCGGCGAGCACATGCCCGATCGCGGACAGCACGACGCAGACCGCGGTGAACACCGCGGCCCTCAGGAGCCTCAGACCGGCTCCGGCACGTGCGTGGTGCGTGGACGACATGGCCGGGTCATCATCGCACTGCGCCGTTCGCGTCCGTACGGCAGGTCCGGAAGATCCCCTTTGCGGACCGGGTCGTCGGCATACACCGCGGAGCGCGACCGCGCATCCGCCGAACGAGGGCTGTCACGGCGACCCAGTGCTTACCGAGCGTGCCCGCGGGCAATACGTATCGGTATGTCGAGCCGCAGCCAGGAGGCTGAGCATGAGCATCTGGTGGTCCCTCCATCTGCGGCGCGAGGCTGCGAGCGTGCCGCTCGCCCGCCGTCTGCTGCTCGGCGCCATGGAGACCGCCGGTGTCGACCCGGACGTCTCCTACGACCTGTCGGTGGCCCTGACCGAGGCGTGTGCGAACGCCGTGGAGCACGGCGGCGGCGCCGACGGGCGCGGCGCGTCGGCGGGATACCGGGTGACCGCCTTCCTGGACGGCGAGAAGTGCCGTATCGAGGTGGCGGATTCGGGGCCGGGGTTCGTCCCGCGGCGCGGTTCGCTGTGCGGGCACCCCGCACCGTCCACCGCGGAGAGCGGCCGGGGGCTCTGTCTGATCGAGCAGCTCGCGGACCATGTCCATGTGCGCAGCCGGCCGGGCCGTGGCGCGGTGGTGAGCTTCGACAAGATCCTGAAATGGCGCGAGGGCGCGCTGCTCGGAGTCTCCTGAGCGGCGCGCCCTCGGTGCCGGTCCGGGGTCAGCCCTGCAGGCCGGCCATCCAGGCCTCGACCTCGTCGGCCCGGCGGGGGAGGGCGGCGGAGAGGTTCCGGTTGCCGTCCTCGGTGACGAGGATGTCGTCTTCGATGCGGACGCCGATGCCGCGGTACTCCTCGGGCACGGTGAGGTCGTCCGCCTGGAAGTACAGGCCGGGCTCGACGGTCAGGCACATGCCGGGCTCCAGGGTGCCGTCCACATAGCTCTCGGTGCGCGCGGCGGCGCAGTCGTGGACGTCCATGCCGAGCATGTGGCCGGTCCCGTGGAGGGTCCAGCGGCGCTGGAGGCCGAGCTCCAGGACGCGCTCGACGGGGCCGTCGACCAGGCCCCATTCGACGAGCTTCTCGGCCAGGACGTGCTGGGCGGCGTCGTGGAAGTCGCGGTACTTGGCACCGGGCCTGACCGCGGCGATGCCGGCCTCCTGGGCCTCGTACACGGCGTCGTAGATCTTGCGCTGGATGTCGGTGTAGCGGCCGTTGACCGGCAGGGTGCGGGTGACGTCGGCGGTGTAGAGGGTGGTGGTCTCCACACCGGCGTCGAGCAGGAGCAGGTCGCCGGAGCGCACGGGACCGTCGTTGCGGACCCAGTGCAGGGTGCAGGCGTGGGGGCCGGCGGCGGCGATGGTGCCGTAGCCGACGTCGTTGCCCTCGACGCGGGCGCGCAGGAAGAAGGTGCCCTCGATGTAGCGCTCGCTGGTGGCCTGGGCCTTGTCGAGGACCTTGACGACGTCCTCGAAGCCGCGGGCGGTCGCGTCGCACGCCTTCTGCAGCTCGCCGATCTCGAAGTCGTCCTTGACCAGACGGGCTTCGGACAGGAAGACGCGCAGTTCCTCGTCGCGCTCGGCGGTGACCTTGTCTGTCAGGGCGGCCTCGATGCCGGCGTCGTGACCGCGCACGACGCGGACCGGGCCGGTGGCCTCGCGCAGGCGGTCGGGCAGCTCGCGCACGTCGGAGGCGGGAACGCCGTAGAGCTGCTCGGCCTCGGTCAGCGAGTGGCGGCGGCCGACCCACAGCTCGCCCTGGCCGGACAGCCAGAACTCGCCGTTCTCACGGTTGGAGCGCGGCAGGAGGTGCATCGTGGCCCGGTGGCCCTCGCCCTCGGGCTCCAGGACCAGGACGCCGTCCTCCGTCTGGTCACCGGTCAGGTACGCGTACTCGGTGGAGGCGCGGAAGCTGTACTCGGTGTCGTTCGACCGGGTCTTCAGGTTGCCCGCGGGGATCACCAGGCGCTCGCCGGGGAACCGGGCGGACAGCGCCGCGCGGCGGGCGGCGGTCCGTGCGGCCTGCGGGACGGGCGCGAGGTCCCGCAGCTCCGTGTCCGCCCAGCCGGTCGTCATGTTCTCGGCCAGCTCGTCGGACACGCCCGGGTACAGGCCGTTCTTGCGCTGCTTGATCGGCTGCTCGTCCTCTTCCGGGGTCTCCGGGGTGAGCTCCTCCGCCACGTCTGCCTCCTGGGCCTGTCGGCCTTCGCGATACGACATAGGGCCCCCGCCGCCGTTCCGGCAGCGTGGGGCGTATCCATCGTATGTGCGAGGCGGGCGGACCGGGGCGGCCCTGTGAGATGCGGCGAATCAGTCGAAACGGGCGGCGAGCAGCACGACGTCCTCGTCGCCGTCCGCCCGGTCCAGCCCCTTGGGCAGCATCGTGTGCAGCACGTGGTCGGCGATCGCCGCGGGATCGTTCCTGGCGGCCTTCGGCACGCTCGCCGCTGCCGAGTGCAGGCGGGCGAAGGCCCGGTCCATCGGGTCGCCGGTGCGCCGGAGCAGTCCGTCGGTGTACAGCAGCACCGTTTCTCCTGGCTGCGCCGACAGCTCCACACTGGGCGCCTCCCAGCAGGCGAGCATGCCCAGCGGCGCAGACAGCGAGGTCTCGACGAACTCCGTGCGCTGGTCCCCGATCACCAGCGGCGGGGTGTGCCCGGCCCCGGCCAAAACGATCTTGCGGACGGCCGGCTCGGCGTACGCGAACAGGGCTGTCGCGGTGCGCGCCGGCTCGGTCAGGCGCAGCAGCAGCTCCAGGTCGGAGAGGACGGCGACCGGGTCCTCGCCCTCCATCACGGCGTACGCCCGCAGGGACGCGCGCAGGCGGCCCATCGCGGCGAGCGCGCTCGGACCCGATCCGCTGACCGAGCCGACCGCCAGGCCGAGCGCGCCTTCGGGCAGCGGCAGTGCGTCGTACCAGTCGCCGCCACCGCGCGGTCCGGCGCTGTGCCGGGCGGCGAGCCGGACGCCGGGCACGCGGGGCAGCCGGCTGGGCAGCAGCTCCTCGGCCACGGTCGCGACCGTGGCACGGGCGCGTTCGAGCTCCAGGAGGCGGGCGACGTGCTCGGTGGCGTAGCGCGTGTAGAGGCCGACCAGATGGGTCTGCCGCTCGACGGGTGCGGCCGGTTCGTCGTAGAACCACACGGCCGCGCCGAGCGTTCCGGACTCCTCGGTGGCCAGGGGGGACGTGTAGCTGGCGGCGTAGCCGAGGCGGACTGCGACCTCGCGGTGCAGCGGGTGCAGCGCGTCGTCGGCGAGCAGATCGGGGTGCGCGACCGGTCGCGGAACGGACGGCACGGGGCCGCCGCGCCGTCGGCCCTCCAGGATCGATCCGTACGCCGTGACCTCGCGCGGCACGGTCTCGATGTGGCCGAGGTCGGCCCGGCTGAGGCCGAGGCCCTTGGTGCGCGCGGGGCCGCTGCCGGCGGCGAACACGCCGTCGCCCGCGGGGGCGTCGGGGGGTTCGAGGACGACCATCCCGCGGCGGGCGCCGACCAGCGCGGCGCCGGCGCGCAGCAGTTCGTCGAGCGCGTCGTCGAGCGAGGCGGTCCGGATCAGCCGCTCGGTGAGCTCGTGGAGGGTGGTGAGGTCGGAGACCCATCCGGCCAGCCGGTCCTGGATCACCATGCCCGGGGCGGGCGGCGGGGCGGGGACGGGGGGCAACGGGGCAGTGTGCGCGGGCGCGGGAACTGTTGAATCGATTCCGGCCACTTTCGGCAGGTGCGGGGCGCTCACGGCTGCCGGCTTTCCGGCAGGTGCGTTTCGCTCAATAGCATCGCAAACCCCCATGTCCATCTGCGCCGCTACCCATGCATCCACATGTACACGCACACGCAAGGTGATGTCCAGCATTGTCCCGGTGGGATTGATGGTGTCTGCGGGACGGTTAACTTGGCCGAAAAAAGCACCCGATGGCGGATGTCTGCGATCGACTGAGGGCGTTCGGCAGGGGGACCCCGGGGTGCAGGCTCCAGGGGAAGCGTCATTGCAAGCGTGCTGGGTACGTGTACGTAGACGGTGATGGCCAGGGGCAGTTGGACCGCCCCCGGAACCTGGCAGCGGGCCCGAGCGTCTCAATGCCAAAGGCCGCGCCCCATCCTCGAGTGGCGGGAAAGTCGGAGCGGGACAGCAAGCGCCACGCGCGCGCCACCCCTCGCCACACGTTTAATGGACTACAGCCGACGTTCGGCCCCCGGGCGGCGATCCTGCCGCCGGTACGCAGGGGGCGCCCATGCCGGCGGCATGGGCGGTGACGCGCCGATCAGTACGCATTTGTACGCACAGTGAAGTCATGTGCACGTTTGTGATGTGGACCCCGGCGTTCAACGGAAAGGAACGAGCGCTCATGCGCGAGATCCTCGGAAGGCGACGCAGGCTTCGGTACCGGCGCAAGAAGGGGCCGATCCAGCTCGAAGCGGCGCTCACCTGCGCCACCGGGTGGGGCTGGCCCGTGCTCCCCGGTGTGGGACTGAAGGCCGCGGGCGGCAACTCCCCGGACGGCTCCGGAAGAAGCGGCGGTGACCGCGGGCGCGGCTGCGCCTGTCCCGACCCCGAGTGCGTCGTTCCCGGTGCGCACCCCTTCGACCCGGGAATCCTGGCGGCGACCACCGACGAGCGGATGATCCGCTGGTGGTGGACCAACCGGCCCGGCGCCCCGCTCGTGCTGGCCACGGGCGAGCGGGCGCCCTGCGCGCTGAGCCTGCCCGCGGTCCCGGCGGCCCGGGCCCTGGCCGTGCTCGACCGGATGGACATGCGGCTCGGGCCCGTCGTCGCCACGCCCACCCGCTGGTCGCTGCTGGTCGCCCCGTACACCCTGGAGCAGCTCGGCGAGCTGCTCTTCGTCAAGGACTGCGTGCCCAGTTCGCTGCGCTTCCACGGCGAGGGGGGCTATCTGGTGCTGCCCCCCTCGGAGACGGGGGCCGGGCAGGTGCGCTGGGAGCGGGCGCCCCTGCCCGGGTCCGCCGCACCGTGGCTGCCGGACGTGGAGGCGGTCGTGGACGCACTGGTCGAGGCGACCGCGAGCAGCGCCCCCGAGAGCGGTCTCTATCCGCCGGACGCGGGCGGAAGCAGCCGGCTCGCCTACTGAGCGCCGTCCCTCCATGGGCCCGGCCCCGGCCGGGCCCGCGCGGGATGCCCTGCTCGGCCGCCGTCACTCTTACGGGTAACAGCAGGGCCGACTTGTCACGGAATTGGGTGCGCGCCGTCCGGGGCGTCCGCATTTCACGGATATCTTCGGGCAACCGTCAGGAATTTCCGCCCAGTCGGCAGGTGGCCCATGAATCTCCGCATGATCGGGCTCGCCGCCGTGGTGGCCGTCGCCACGCTGGCCCCCCTCGCCGCGTCGGCCGGAACGGCCGGGGCCCCCGCTTCCGGATCGTCGTCGTCCGAGGAGGTGGAGAGCGGTGCGAAGGACGGTGCCGGTACCGGCGAAGCCGCTGAGGCGCCGGCCGTCGGGCTGCTGCCCGGGCTCGGCGCATCCGACGGAGCGGCCGGGAGCGAAGGGGCGCATGGTACTGGAACCGGCGAGCGGGCCCCAGCGCACGCCTCCGAGCGATGTGGGCCGGAACTCGCCTCCCCCGACGGTGTCGAGGCGCAGACATGCGTCCTGACCGACGGCGGCCGGACCTGGGCGCGTACGTATTACCGGAATGCGACGGGTGACGAATTGACGTCCGTGCTGACCCTGATGGGGCCCGGCGGGCGTACCTGGCAGACGAACTGCCCGATCGAGGAGGGCGACGAGCCGGGCACCTGCGAGACCGCTCGGGACCGTTCGCTGGGGGCTGCCTCGCACTACTCCGCCGTCGCGGAGTTCGCCGCCGCGTGGGCCGGCGCCGACGCGGCGCTGCTGCTGCGGTCCGGCAGCAACTCCCATAGGAACATGGGTAGTTGAGAAGCGGAACGCTCCGGGAAATGGAAGCGCCCGGTCGCTGGCGACGGGGGATGCACCAGCGACCGGGCTTCTAGAACGGTAACAAGAGATCTGCGGTTCGCAAATTCGATCTCTGGTATTCGGACAGGGATTTAGCTCGCGATAGAGCGAGTTGTGACTGGCGTCACTCGGAAGACCCCGGAATTCGTCACTCTCAGCTGAGGGTGACCTGGCGGTTGGTGAGGCCGCCGCGGGCCCGGCGCTCCTCGGGGGTCAGCGGTGCGTCCTTCTCCAGGGCCGCCGCGAGCCGCTCGGCGAACTCCGCCGCGGGCGTCTCGCACTCCTTGGCCCCCATGGAGCTGGGCAGGTCCCAGACCGGGACCATCAGCCCGTGGGCACGGAAGGAGCCGACGAGCCGGGTGCCTTCGCCGAGCGAGGACGTGCCGGCCGCGTGCAGCCGGGCCAGTGCGTCGAGCAGCCGCTCCTCGGGGTGCGGCATGACCCAGCGCAGGTGGTTCTTCTCCGGCGTCTCGCACCAGTAGGCGGCGTCGACACCGGAGAGCTTCACGGTCGGGATCGCCGCGGCGTTCGCGCGCTCCAGGGAGGCGGCCACCTCTCCCGACGCCTGTTCGGCCGAGTCCGGAACCCAGAACTCGAAGCCGGAGTGCACCTGCGGCACGAAGTCGGCGTCCGGGTCGAGCAGATCCTGCAGACGTACGTCCGAGGCCGGGTCGCTGCCGGTGACGGGCGTGCCCGGCTGGGCGGCGAGTGCCTTTCGCAGGGTGCCGGCGAGGTCGCGGCTGAGGTCGCCGGAGGGCGTGTCGTTCTGCAGGCCGAGCAGAACGGAACCGTCGTCACGGCGCAGCGCGGGCCACGCCATCGGCAGGACGGTGGCGAGCGTCACGGACGGCACGCCTTCGGGCAGTCCGCCCTTCAGGGTCAGCTCGACGGTGGCGGCGGGCACGAGTTCGCGCAGGGCCACCCAGTCGCACTCGCCCGGCAGTCCCTCGAAGGGCCGCTGGACCAGTTCGGTCACGGCGTGCGCGGCGGCCCGGCCGTGACAGGCCTTGTAGCGACGGCCCGAACCGCACGGGCAGGGCTCGCGCGCGCCCACGACCGGCACGGGCTCGTTGACGCCTGTGGCCCCGGCCTTGGTCTGAGGCTTCGTCGCCTTCGTCTGGGGGCGCTTCTTGGCCATGGTGTGGCTTTCTCCCGAATGCGGCGGTGCTGTGTCGGGCGCGAGCCTAGCCGTATGCCGCCCTCGTGGGGGAGCGGTGACGCACCGGGTGCGGCGGTGTGCCGGAAGGAGGGTGTGACGGACCGTCGGCACCGTCCCCGTACAGGGGCCGGATCAGTCCAGATCGTCGAAGGAGTCGGCGAAATCGAAGGACGGCCCCGCGACACGCGTGGCGAAGTCCTCGCGGCGATGCCCCTCCGTGACGATCACCCACACGGTGACCTCACCGGACATGCCGTCCCGCACGCCCCACTCCTGGGCCAGTGCCGAGATGATGTTCAGCCCGCGGCCGCCGCGTGCGGTGACCGAGGGCGTGGCCGGAACCGGGCGGGTCGGACCGCCCCCGTCCGTCACCTCGACCGTGAGCCTGCCCGCCTCGTCCACGCGCCAGGCGGCGCGGATGTCGCCGTCGCCCACGTCGGCGCGCCCCAAGGGTCTGCCGTGGCGACACGCGTTGCTGAGAAGTTCGGAAAGGATGAGAACTGCATCGTCGACGACCGCTTCGGACACGCCGCTGCGGCTCAGCTGCTCACGCATCCGGTGTCGCGCCTCACCCACGCCCGCAGGGCCATGGGGTACGGCCATGCTCGACGACGTGGGCACCTCCTGTGCCACCACCAACGCCACCCCCGAGACCTCCTTTGCCCCACGCCACGGTGTGAATGCCCCAATGGCCTGGACCGGAAACCGGCCAACCAGGGACGAGTGACGCACTCGACACGCCCGGATACGCACCGAACGCGCCGGAGCACTCCCTGTAACGACAGTTACGCCCGGCCCAGTTGGGACAAGACCTGTTTGGGGCGATTGGTGATGATTGCGTCAACACCGAGGCGGACGCAGAGTTCGACGTCCTCCGGTTCGTCCACCGTCCACACGTGGACGCGATGGCCCGCCTGGTGCAGCCGGGCCACGTAGCCGGGATGGCCGCGCACGACCCGGATCCCCGGGCCCGCGATCCGCGCGCCGCCGGGAAGCCGCCCGTCGCGCAGCCGCGGAGTCATGAACTGCGTGAGATACACCGTGGGCAGGCCGGGGGCGCCGACCGCGATCCGGTGCAGGGAGCGGGCCGAGAAGCTCATCACCCGCACCTGCGACTCGTCGGCGGACGGCGGCGCGTCCAGGCCGAAGCGCCCGAGCAGCTTCAGCAGCCGCTCCTCGACCTGACCGGCCCAGCGGGTGGGGTGCTTGGTCTCGATGGCGAGCTCGATGTGGCGCCCGGAGTCGGCGACCAGTTCCAGCAGTCGTTCCAGGGTCAGCACGGAGGTGAGGGACGGGTCCCGCCAGTCCGGGCTCTCGGGGGCGTCCTTCCAGGAGCCGAAGTCGAGGGCGGCCAGATCCGCGAGCTCCAGGGCCGAGACCGCGCCGCGGCCGTTGGATGTGCGGTTGACGCGGCGGTCGTGGACGCAGACGAGATGCCCGTCGGCGGTGAGGCGCACATCGCACTCGAGGGCGTCCGCGCCGTCCTCGATCGCCTTGCGGTAGGCGGCCAGCGTGTGTTCGGGCGCGTCCTCGGAGGCTCCTCGGTGGGCGACGACCTGGATCTGGTGCTGCTGCCGTGCTTGGGTCACCGCGTCATGGTGTCACCGGGACGGGGTATACGGATGCAGGAGTGTGGCGGAACGCACTGTTCCTGTCCGTCTCGGGCCGTTCCGTCAGGCGGCTCCGCGCAACCGGTCGGACGCACTCGGGATGCGTCCGTTTTGTCGGAAGTAAAGGATTGCCGGGATACGCACAGCTCCTGCTTACAGTGGTCTGACGTGCTGTGGGAAAAGCTGTCTGCGGACGGATCGTGCCGACAGAGCAGAACGAACCGACACCGACGTGGAATCTGAGGAGACAGAGCTGTGAGCACCGAGAACGAGGGCAACGCGGTTCCGGCCGCCCCGTCCGTACCTCCTCGGCCGGACACCGCTCCCGAGGGTTCTTCGCCCGGCCCCTCCCCTGTCGGCCCCGGGACCCTGGGCCCGCAGGCGGCGCAGGCACCGGAGGCGGCGACCGCGGCGGAGCGGCCCTGGCAGTCCCCCCAGCCGGGGCACGCCCCCGCGCAGCACCCCGGCGCCGCATGGCCGCCGCCCCCGCTGCCCTCCTACGGGGGCGGAGGCAGCGGCGGTCCCGCGTGGGGAGCGCCGGTCCCGGCGGCCGAGCCCCGGCGCAGGCGTGCGGGCGGGCTCGTGGCGGCCGTGCTCGTCGCGGCCCTGGCCGCGGGCGGTGTCGGCGGGGGCATCGGCTACTGGGCCGCCGAGCGCAACGACGGCGTCCCCGGCTCCACCACGGTCTCGGCCGTCTCGCCGCAGGACCTCAAGCGCGAGCCGGGCACGGTCGCCGCGGTCGCGGCCAAGGCGCTGCCGAGCGTGGTGACCGTCGAGGCGAAGTCGGGCGCCGGCGGGCTGGAGGGCTCCGAGGGCGGCGGCGAGGCCGGCACGGGCACCGGCTTCGTCTACGACAGGGAAGGCCACATCCTCACCAACAACCACGTGGTGGCCTCCGCGGCCGACGGCGGCGCGCTGTCGGTGATCTTCTCGAACGGCAAGAAGTACGACGCCGAGGTCGTCGGCCGGGCCCAGGGCTACGACGTCGCCGTCCTGAAGCTGAAGAACGCGCCCTCCGGACTCGCCCCGCTGCCCCTCGGCAACTCGGACAAGGTCGTGGTCGGCGACTCGACCATCGCGATCGGCGCCCCCTTCGGTCTGTCCAACACGGTCACCACGGGCATCATCAGCGCCAAGAACCGTCCGGTGGCGTCGGGCGACGGCTCCAGCGGCAAGAACTCCTACATGAGCGCGCTGCAGACCGACGCCTCGATCAACCCCGGCAACTCGGGCGGCCCGCTGCTCGACTCCAGCGGTGCGGTCATCGGCATCAACTCGGCCATCCAGTCGGCGGGCAACGGCCTCGGCCAGTCCCAGGCAGGTTCGATCGGCCTCGGTTTCGCGATCCCGATCAACCAGGCGAAGACGGTCGCCGAGCAGCTGATCAAAACCGGTCGGCCGGTCTACGCGGTGATCGGCGCGACGGTGGACATGGCGGGCGAGGGTACGGGCGCCAAGATCGCCTCCGAGGGCGCGGGCGGCACGGATGCGGTGACCCCCAACGGCCCCGCGGCCAAGGCGGGTCTGAAGCCGGGCGACGTGATCACCGGCTTCGGCGACAAGGCGATCGACAGCGGCCCGACGCTGATCAGCGAGATCTGGAACCACAAGCCGGGAGACAGGGTCACGCTGACGTACGAGCGCGACGGCAAGGAGCACAAGGCCGAGGTGGTTCTGGGCGAACGCGAGGGCGACAGCTGAGTCCCGGAGAACGCTGCTGCACCCGGTGGGCCCGGCCCGGTAGTCTGTAGCCCGCTCCGGCGCAGGTGACCGGGGCGCTGGTGGGTTGCCCGAGCGGCCTAAGGGAACGGTCTTGAAAACCGTCGTGGCGCGAGTCACCGTGGGTTCAAATCCCACACCCACCGCAGGTGAAAGGCCCCTGACCAGGTGAATCGGTCGGGGGCCGTTCTCATGCGCGCTGTCCGTCGACCACCGTGGTTGCCCGCCAGTTCCCGAGCGATCGGGCACGACAGGGGCACGGTCAACACGTTCTGATCCGTAGCTTTTGCCGGATCGGTCAGCGACGGCCATACCGGCCGCCACGAGGCCCGGGAGGGACGGTAGCGGAGGGGGGCGGTTGCTGGGGTTGCGGTATTTCACTGCTGTACGGCCCGACCACAGAGGGCCTTCATCATGCGGTCGCTGAGATCAGATCTGCTACTTCAGGGCAGCAAGGCCCTTCTGCAAATCGTCGAGGTTCATGACCGGCTCAAATGTGACCTCCGCGCCCATCTCCTGGAAGAACGGATCGGCGATGGAGGGCAACTGCGAGCTGTCCTGCATGTCGAATACGAGAATCATGGAGCGCCCACCCTCAGGGGTGAAGTAGGCGGCCTCCGGCTTCAGCCGCTCGATGGTTGACTTCAGCGACTCGGGCATCGCTCCGCCCTTCGTCACCTGATTCGACATCTTGGTGTCCATGCGGGCCTTCATCATCATCCGCATCGCACGCTCTCCTCGCGCACCGCGACCTGCGCGGTTCTGTCCGCGCTCGCTGGGATCCGGTGCATCCCGCTCAGCTTCACCTCGCTGATCACTGTCCGCAACATCTCGTACGCTCTACGTGACTCCAAGGAAGAGGAGACGTTGCTACGCGGAGACATCTAGAAACCCTCTGCGACCGCCCCAGGCACAGCGGGCCTGCTCCACCGTCAACCCTTCGCCGTTTCGGCGTGCGGTCCGTCGTACGGGGACGGTGGGCACATATGGCGGTGAGCACCACAGTGGTCGCAACCAGGGTGGGGGATGGTCCTGATGCTCACCTCCTCGTGGGGTGGTCGGGAGTCGGGCATGGGCTGCCCCGGCCGGCGTCGGCCTGGTCGATGGCCGCCTGGTCGTGGGCGGCCTGCATCGCGGTCGGCAGGTACGACCAGTACGTCACTGGATTGCGGTGCGGTCCTCGACCGACCGGAGCGCTGCCTGGTGCTGCTGGGATCCCGGGTCCACGGGGGCTTGGACAGTCAGGCCACGGTGCCGCTGGGTCGGCTCACCAGGTTTTCGCGGCGGCCAGCAGGTGCTCGCGGACGAGTGTCACGTGTGGGTTGGTGGAGCTGCCCGGGCGCTGGACGAGGTAGGAGGTGTTGATCGGCGGGTCCTCGGGCTGGTGCAGCAGACGCAGGACGCCGGAGGCGAGTTCGGTGCGGCACAGATAGCTGGGCAGGACGCTCCAGCCGGCGCCGACGCTGACGGCGGTGAGGACGCTGCGCAGGTCGGGGACTGTGATGGCGGCCTGGGCGTGCAGGCGGCGGTCGAAGACGTGGCGCCAGTAGCGGCGGGCGATGGGCAGATCCTCGGCGTAGGCGATCAGCGGAAGGCTCTCCAGGGCAGTGGGCAGCTCCTGCCCCTCGAGCCGTTCTGCCCATACCGGCGCGGCGACGAGGACGAACTCCTCGTCGCCGAGGAGTTCGGCGTACAGCGTCCGGCCACGGGGCCGCCGGGTGGCGACGACGAGGTCGTGGCGCCCGGCCCGCAGTTCTTCGAGAAGTGATTCGGTCAGCCCGGTGGCCACCCGCAGCCGGACGCCCTGCGCGACCAGCTGGGCCAGCACCGTGAGGCCGAGAGTGCCCAGGAACTCGGCGGGTCCCGCCAAATGGACCGGCCCTACGGCACTGCTCGGTTCCTCACCGGTGATGACGGCCAACTGGTCGAGGGGCGCCGACAGCCGGACGGCGAGTGCGTCCGCATGAGGCAGTGGAGTGACGCCTTGCGCCCGGCGTGCGAACAGCTCGCGGCCCAGGCGCCTCTCCAGTGCCCGGATGTGCGTGGTGACGGTGGACTGCGACAGGCTCAGCTGACGCGCCGCGGCGGTGAAGGAGCCCAGGCGGTGCACCGCGAGGAAGGTACGCAGCAGATTCAGGTCCAGCGGACCGGCCCCATGAATGTCGTGATCGCTCACGGCTTCGAGCCTACGAGGTAGGCATGCCGGCCAGGTGCCGTATGTCCCTGGACCAGGCATCGGTTCTTCGATACCCGGTATCGGGCTCTTCATTGGCGCCCGATACATCCACAGCTTTAGCTTGGAAACCACGGGCCGCCCAGGAGACGAGGACAAGGTGAGACAGAAAAAGATTCTTGCGGTCGTGACCAATCAGGCCACCTATGGGGCGAGCGAGCACCAGACCGGACTGTGGCTGGGCGAGCTCGTCCATTTCTACGACAAGGCGGTGAAGGCCGGTCACACGGTGGACGTGGTGAGCCCGGCGGGCGGAGTCGTGCCGCTCGACCCGCGTAGCCTCGGTCGCTTGTTCGTTGACCGGACGGTTCGCGGGTATCTCGACGACCAAGCCTTCATGGACGCCCTGAAAGCCACCCCTTCGGTTGCCGACACGGATCCGGACGACTACTCCACGATCTTCTTCACGGGTGGTCACGGCACCATGTGGGACTTCCCCGACAGCGCCGACCTGCAGCGAACGGCCCAGGCCATCTACGCCGACGGCGGCATCGTCTCCTCGGTGTGCCACGGCGCCTGCGCCCTCATCAACCTCCGCGACACCGACGGAAACCCCCTGGTGAGGAACCGCACCGTCACCGGTTTCGCGACGGTCGAGGAACGACTGGCCGGCGTGAAGAGCAGGGTGCCGTTCCTCCTGGAGGACGAACTGCGCGCGAAGGGCGCCAAGTATGTGCGCTCCACTGTCCCGATGACGCCGCACGCCGTGCGCGACGGCCGCCTGATCACGGGACAGAACCCGGTGTCCACCAAGGCCGTCAGCGACCTGATCCTCGCTGCCTTGGCCGGCACCGAATGACGACCCAGCTGGACCCGGCTCTAGGAGACCGCACCATGTCGAAGATCCTTTTCGTGTTGACCGGCGCCGACCACTGGACGCTCGCCGACGGCACCAAGCACCCGACCGGCTTCTGGGCCGAGGAGGCCGTGACCCCGTACCAGGCGTTCACCGCCGCCGGCCACGAGATCGTCGTCGCCACGCCGGGCGGCGTCGTGCCGCCCTTGGACCAGGGAAGCCTGGCGCCGCAGTTCAACGGCGGCGAGGAGGGCGCGAAGAAGATGGCGGACGCCCTCGCCTCGATCAGCGAGATCCAGCGCCCCATCAAGCTGGAGGACGTCAACCTCGACGACTATGCCGCCGTTTTCTACCCCGGTGGCCACGGCCCGATGGAGGACCTGGCCGTCAACGCCACCTCCGGCAAGCTCCTCATCGACACCCTCGCCTCGGGCAAACCGCTCGGCGTGGTCTGCCACGCCCCGGCCGCGCTGCTGGCAGCCACCGAGGCTGACGGCGGCAACGCCTTCGCCGGCTACCGGCTCACGGGCTTCAGCAACGCCGAGGAGATCCAGAGCGGTCTGGCTGCAGGCGCCAAGTGGCTGCTCCAGGACCGCTTGGTCGAGATCGGCGCGGATTACCAGGAGGGCGAGCCGTGGGCCCCGAACGTGGTCGTCGACCGCAACCTGGTCACCGGTCAGAACCCCGCCTCCGCCGGACCCGCCGCAGCCGAAATGCTCAAGAAGCTGGCTTGACGCACGGCTTCGGGACGACCATCCCCGGCGCGTCCCGACTGGGCGGCGCGCCGAAGGGGGGCAGCGCGATCGGTCAGCGGGGGTCATACCGGCCGCTGGACGGGCCCGGAGGGACGCTACCGGGCGGGGGCGGTCACGAGGGTTGCGGTACCTGGCTGCTGTACCGCACGATCCAAACGGGGTGGCCATGGAACGGCATGTGCTGGAATCGCTGTTGATCGGTGATGACGAGGCGTCCGTGACAGCTCTGGCCGCCCTCCGCAGCGGCGCCCCCTACTCGGTGGAGGAGCGGGTACAACCCATGGGTGCGCATGCCGGAGTCTTCAGTCGGCGACTTCAGCGCATGCGGATGCGCGGATTCGAACCTCCCGGCCTGGAGCGGGCAGTGCAGCTCATCAGGGAATATGGCCGGCCTGTGCGCTCAGCGCTGATCGATCCTGAGAATCGGACACGGTTCACCCTGCTCTTCCTCACCGAGGACGGCAGCGCACTCGTGGCCTGCGTTAGCTGGCCGCGGCCGCTGGTTGCCAGGAAGCCACCGCTTTAGCAGCGAGGTGGGGCGGGTTGTGGCCTGAGCTCGGGAAGGCCGACCGAGCGCAGCAACGTAGAGGTCGGTGGAGCGGCTTTGGGCGGGAGCTTCCACGGGGCGAGAGATCACGGCCCCGTAGGTTTCCGGCGAGTCGGGCAGTCCGTTGACCTGCCCGTGAAGCACCATGTGGGGCCATGATCTTCGAGGCTCGCCCCATGGTGATGAGGCTCGTTGAATTGCCCCACCTGGTGCTCACGCGTTCCCCAGACCTGCTCGGCTTGTTTCGCCACCCCGGCGCGCTGGCCTGCGGGTGGTTTGGTCGGCGAGTACCGAGAGCAGGTGTTGCTCAGCGGCGAGAGCGCTTTGTGACCCCCTGAGGATCGATGTCGCCGAGTCTCGAGAGCACTCCGGCGCTTGTATCGGGGACGCAGTGGTGTCTGTCGTCGAACGAGGGCGAGATGCCGGCCTGACCGGTCACGCCCGCTCTACCGCGGCTGGCCTGTCGCGCTGCAGCCACACGATGGCTTGGGCGCGACGATCGCGTGGCACGTCTGCTCCGGTTGCCTCCCAGTCGATCAGGCGGCGTACGGGCTCCGTGTCGCCCGGGTTGGGCACGGCCAGGGAGCCGATGCCGTCCTGCCAGGTTGTTCCGACCACGGCGACAGTGCTGTCGAGCGAGAGCATCGCAAATTCCGGACGTCCGGATCGCGAGCCGAGCAGACAGTCGTCATATCCGAGTACGGATCTTCCCCGGCGGATCGCGCACGCCGCGCCCATGACGTCCCAGGCCTCGAGCAGACGCACCCGGCGCCATATACGAGGCTGGTACAGGTCTACCCGCGGATTGTAGCGATGGGCAGGGAGGGCGAGCAGGAACTCGCGGCCGGCGTCGAACAGGCCGAAGGAGGTCGCCAATGCGTACCAGCCTCGGTTGGCCTGCTCGATGAGGTGGGGGTCGCCGAAGCCGACGAAAGCATCCCGCCGGCCCGTCTCCTCGTGGGTGCAACTGGCCATCGCGCTCATTACGGACACTGGCAAGGCAGTGCATGGCACGCCGCCTTCGAGCACCTCCAGGCCCGCCCGCTTCAGCGGGGCATGCACTTTCCGGTGCATCTCCTGCCTGCCCATGTCCTCCCCCGTTGCCGCTTGATCACCAGCAGACGACGCGAGCTTACCGATCGGTCCAGGGCCGGGGCCGGACTGTCCAGGGTGGCCGCAGGCCGGCGCGGAGCGCCTCCGTAGGCGCCCTTGACCGGCCGAGCGCGGCCCGCGCACGCCCGGCCCGCGGTCCAGGACGACGTGCGCGTTGTGGCGTGGCAGGAACATGGCGTCACGGTTCGACAGGCGGCTGGACGAGGCAGCGCCGCCCCCGCCGGAGAGGCGGGAGCGGCGCTGTTCGGGCGGTGCGTCAGGAGGCGGAGTCGGCCTTCCGGCGGCGGACGACGAACATGGCGCCGGCACCGAGCGCGACCGCCGCGCCGGCGGCTGCCGCGAGCTGCGGCAGCGCGGAGTCGGCGCCGGTGTTGGCCAGGGTCCCGGTGGTGCCGCCCTGCGGGACGACCGCCGGCCTGGCCTTCGAGGTCTTGCCGGGCTTGGAGTCGTCGACCTTGCCCGGCTTGCTGCCGGCGGCCAGCAGGTCGAACTCGTACTCCGTGAAGAAGTTGCCGCCGCAGGTGCCGTCGTCGTTGACGTAGTCACCGGCCACGAAGGCCATACCGTCACCGGCCGGCGCCTTGGCGTCGACCTTCAGGCGCAGCTTGACGTCGGCGTGGGCGCCGGCCTTCAGCGGGCTGATGGAGCCCGCGTACTCGCCGTCTTCGATGTCGTTCCACTCGGGCGCGTTCTTGGTGGACCACTGAAGGTGGAAGTACTCGTCGATGACGTCGTAGCCGGTCTTGTCGGTCGCGTGGAAGTACACGAACGGCAGGACCTCGTCGAGGGTCTTGTCGGTGCCGTTGGTGACGCGGACCGAGAAGTCGACCGTGGAACCGGCGACGATCTTGGAGGGGAGCCCCTGGGCGACGGTGGTCAGTCCGTTCTCGGGGACACAGGCGCCCTCGTCGTCACCGTCGTCGTCGTTGTCGTCCTCCTCCTTGGCCTCGGCGAGGGCCTTGTCGGCCGCCTGCTTCGCCTTGAGGGCCTCGGCCGTGGCCTTCTGCGCCTTGGTCAGCTCCTGCCCGGCGGCGACGACGGCGTTGGCGGCAGCGGTGGCGGCCTGCTTCGCCTTCTCGTCGGCGGCGGCCTTGGTCGCCTGCGCGGCGTCGGCCGCGGCCTTGGCGTCCGCGACCTTCCTCTCGGCGGCGGCCTTCTCCTCCTCCGTGGCGGTCTCGGGAAGCCCGGCCAGTTCGGCCTCGGCGTCGGCGAGCGCCTGGTCCGCGGCCTCCTTGGCGGTCTTCGCGGCGGCGGCCTCAGCGGTGGCGGCCTTGGCGGCCACGGCGTGCGGCGCCTCGTCGGAGCAGGCGAAGTCGAAGGCCTCCTTCGCCGCCTTCTCCGCGGCGACGGCGGCGTCGTACGCCTTCTGCGCCTCCGCGGCGGCCGCCTCCAGCTCCTCGATGGTCGGCTCGTCCTCCGCCGCCTGCCGCACCGACGACTGTCCGGCGGCGGGCTTGGCGTCGGCGAAGGCGGGGGTGACGGTGAGCAGTACGGCGGGGGTGGTCACTGCGGTGACGACCGCCGTGGCCAGCATGCGGCGAATGTTCAAGAGAGCCCTTTTCTCGGGTCCGAGGCGCGGTCAGAACGCAAGTACAGGGCAGCCGCTGCGGTGGCACTCACGCATCGCGGCTGCCCGGCGATCGTATGACCGTAAATGGGGAGGAAGAAAGGAGGTTACGCACGTGCCGGGGAGGGCCGTCGGTGCGGGACGGGAGGGCAAATCGATGGATAAGGCGCAGTTGCCTCCGGGGTCGCACCCTCTTGTGTGATCCATGTCATCCGCGCGGTCCCGCCGTGAGCCGTGCCGCCGAGGCGATCGTCGCGCGCGCCTCCCGTTCCGGGAGGCCGGCCCGGACCGCGGCGTCGGTCAGCGCGTCCGCGAGCGCGTCGCCGAAGCCGTGCTCGTACGCACGGCAGGCGGCCCAGAACAGGCGGGTGTTGCGCTGTCCCTCCTGTGCGGCGAGGACGAACTGGACCAGTCCCTGACCCTGGTGCGTCCGGCTCGTCGCGCCCGCCGCCCCGTCGGCCGGGTTCCCGCCGGGGTGCGCGGCGTGGCGGGGGCGCGCGGGAGGCGCGATCAGGCGCAGGAGGGCGGGCGGGCAGGGCGCGGGGGGCAGGTCCGCGGTCCCGGGGGCCAGGCGGTACGCGCCGTGCGCGGTGACGGAGCCCGGTCCGACGAGGTACCCGCCGGCGCCACGCACGTCGATGCCGGGCGCGAGACGGCCCGCGGAGTTGGGGACGACCACGTCGGGCGGGCCGGTGAGCCACAGGTGCCGGCCGCCGCTCGGTGTGAGCACCGTGACCGTCTCCGGGATGGTGAACAGGTGGCGCAGGGCCAGGTGCCGGAGTTCCGCCACGGAGTCGGTGTGCGACGTGGTGTCGAGGTCGATGCCGATGAGCCGGTGGGGCGGGCGTCCGCAGGCGATGCCGTAGCCGGTCGCCCAGGGCGCGGCGGCGAACAGGGCGCGTACGGCGGCGGGGTCCGTGGTCGCGTCGTGCACGCCGTGACCGGGCAGGCCGCACTCGCCGCGGCACAGGGACGGCCTCGGCTCGTCCCGGTGGGGAGAGCGCAGGGCCGGGAGCTTGGTGGGCGACAGGGGTATGACGGGGAGCCCGCGCTCGGCGGCGGTGAGGGCGTGGGCGAGGGCCAGTGTGGCGGTCTGCCGGTCAGTGATGGCCATGCCTCTATGTTCGTACACATGTTCGAAGAAGGGAAGGGGGAGAAGTGGGGCGAGGATGGCGTAACGCCTCATTCCGGTCGGTGGCGGCGTTCGAGCGTGTGCCGGTTTCATGGGTGCGAGGGGGTTTCTCGCCGTGTTGTCACGCTTGCGAGCGAATCATCCGGCTCCGGTGCGTTCACCGGGAATCCGGTGGGCAGCTCTGTTCTCGGCGACGTCGCGGAACGGGCGTCGACATCACGCACCGGTTCAGGTGCGGCCGGCCCGAGGGGGAGTGGGGAGGAGGCGAACGAACAGCCGCGCGACGGCACTTGGCGGCCGTCGCGGCAGGGGTGCGGGTGTGTCACGTGTGGTCATCGGCCACGGCCTTGACAGTCCAGAGAATCTGACGGACAGTCAGATCCTCTGGGAGGGGGAACGAGGTGACCGACGAGCTCTACGCACGGCTGAAGAGGTACGAGGGGCAGCCCGCCGCCCTCTCCTGCGAGGGCAAGGACCCGGTCAACGAGCCGATGATCAGGCACTGGTGCGAGGCGATGGGGGACAACAACGCCGCGTACCGGGGGCCGGACGCCATCGCGCCCCCCACCATGCTGCAGGCGTGGACGATGGGCGGGCTGTCGGGCCACAGTGGCCGGGCACCCGCCCAGGACGAGCTGTTCGCTCTGCTCGACGCGGCGGGTTTCCGGTCCGTGGTGGCGACCGACTGCGAGCAGGAGTACCTGCGACCGCTGCGGCCCGGTGACCGCATCACCTTCGACGCGGTGATCGAGTCGGTCTCCCCGCGCAAGACGACGAAGCTGGGGACGGGGTACTTCATCACCACGCGGACGGACGTGCGGGCCGGCGGCGAGCCGGCGGGCACGCACCGCCTCCGCATCCTCACATACGCGCCGCCCGCCCGCCCGGCCCGCGCCGCCCAGCCCGCCGCGGCGGAGGGCCCGCGCCCCGCGGCCGAGCGCCCGCGCCCGGTGGTCAACAGGGACAACGAGGGGTTCTGGCAGGGCGTGGCCGCCCACCGGCTGCTCATCCAGCGCTGCGGCGGCTGCGGGACACTGCGCCTGCCCTGGCTGCCGGGGTGCGCGGCATGCGGCTCGCCCGACTGGGACACGGTGGCCGCGAGCGGAGCGGGCACCGTCTTCTCGTACGTGGTGATGCACCATCCGCCCTTCCCCGCGTTCGACCCGCCGTACGCGGTGGGGCTGATCGAGCTGGCCGAGGGCGTGCGGTTCGTGAGCAACGTCGTCGGAGTCCCGTACGACGAGGTCCGCATCGGGATGCCGGTGGAGCTGGAGTTCCTGCGGGTGGACGACGATCTGGAGCTGCCGGTCTTCCGGGCCGAGCCGGACCGGCGGGAGGCCGTATGAGCCCGGCCCCGGGCGCGGGCGCGCAGCTGCCCCCGCTCACCGTGCCCGTCACGCGCACGCTGATCGTCGCCGGAGCCATCGCCTCGCGCGACTACCAGGACGTGCACCACGACGCCGAGCTCGCGCGGGAGAAGGGCTCCCCGGACGTCTTCATGAACATCCTGACGACGAACGGCCTGGTCGGGCGGTTCGTCACCGACTTCTTCGGGGAGCGTGCCGTGCTGCGCAGGGTCGCGATCCGGCTCGGCGTGCCCAACTACCCAGGCGACACCATGGTGTTGACGGGCACGGTCGAGGCGAGCGACGGCACGACCGCCGAGGTGCGGGTCACCGGCGTCAACGGCCTGGGCACCCATGTGACGGGCACCGTGACCGTGACTCTCCCGCAGGACGCCGCATGAGCATCCGCGGCAAGGACGCACTCGGCGGCAGGGCGGCCGTGGCGGGGATCGGAGCGACGGAGTTCTCCAAGGATTCCGGTCGCAGCGAGCTGAAACTCGCCGTGGAGGCCGTGCGGGCCGCGCTCGACGACGCCGGCCTCTCCCCCGCCGACGTCGACGGCATGGTCACCTTCACCATGGACACGAGCCCGGAGATCACGGTCGCCCAGGCCGCGGGCATCGGCGAGCTGTCCTTCTTCTCACGCGTCCACTACGGGGGCGGCGCGGCCTGCGCCACCGTCCAGCAGGCGGCACTGGCCGTCGCCGCGGGCGTCGCCGACGTCGTCGTCTGCTACCGGGCGTTCAACGAGCGCTCCGGTCGCCGCTTCGGCTCGGGGGTCCGCCACCGCGAGCCGTCGGCGGAGGGCGCCGCACTCGGCTGGAGCCTGCCCTTCGGACTGCTGACCCCGGCTTCATGGGTGGCGATGGCCGCGCAGCGCTATCTGTACGCGTACGGTCTGACGCCCGAGGTCTTCGGCCATGTCGCCGTGAGCGGCCGGCGGTACGCGGCGACCAACCCCGCCGCGTACTTCCACGGCAGGCCGATCAGCCTCGCGGACCATGCCGCCTCACGGTGGATAGCCGAGCCCCTGCGGCTGCTGGACTGCTGTCAGGAGACCGACGGCGGCCAGGCGATCGTCGTCACCGGCGTCGAGCGCGCCCGTGACCTGCCGCATCCGCCCGCGGTGGTCCTCGCCGCGGCGCAGGGAGCGGGCAGGTCCCAGGAGCAGATGACCAGCTTCTACCGCGACGACCTCACCGGACTGCCCGAAATGGGCGTGGTGGCCCGCCAGTTGTGGCGCACCTGCGGGCTCGGTCCCGCAGGCGTCGACGTGGCGATCCTGTACGACCACTTCACGCCGTTCGTGCTGATGCAGCTGGAGGAGTTCGGCTTCTGCGGGCCCGGCGAGGGGGCCGCCTTCGTGGCGGCGGACGGGCTGCCCCTGAACACGCACGGGGGGCAGCTGGGCGAGGCGTACCTGCACGGGATGAACGGGATCGCCGAGGCGGTCAGGCAGGTGCGCGGCACCTCGGTGAACCAGGTTCCCGGCGCGTCCAGGGTGCTGGTGACGGCCGGCACCGGGGTCCCCACCTCCGGACTGGTTCTCGGGGCCGACGGCGCGTAGCCCCTGCGGGTGCCCTCCACCTTCAGGAGGTGCGGGCCCCGCCGGCCCTACAACCTGAGGGGGACACCGCTTCGGTCCCTGGGGCCGATCCGCCGTGGCGGGCCCGCTCCTAGCGTGGAGACATGACCACGCCAGTCTGTACGCACGCCTCCCAGGCCGCCGCGCCGGTGCCGTCGTACACGCCTTACACGTCGTTCTCGTCGTACGTACGGGCGCGGGGGCCCGTACTGCTGCGGACCGCGAGGTCGCTCACCGCGAACCCGAGCGATGCCGAGGACCTGCTGCAGACCGCGCTGACCAAGACGTATGTCGCGTGGGACCGGATCGAGGACCACCGCGCGCTCGACGGCTATGTGCGCCGCGCGCTGCTCAACACCCGCACGTCGCAGTGGCGCAAGCGCAAGGTGGACGAGTTCGTCTGTGACGAGCTGCCCGAGCAGGAGACCGTCGCGGCGACGGACCCGGCCGAGCAGCAGGTGCTGCACGACGCGATGTGGCGTGCCGTGATGAAGCTGCCGGACCGGCAGCGGGCCATGGTCGTCCTGCGGTACTACGAGGACCTGAGCGAGGCCCAGACGGCCGAGGTGCTCGGCGTGTCGATCGGCACGGTCAAGAGCGCGGTGTCGCGGGCGCTCGGAAAGCTGCGCGACGACCCCGAGCTGACTCCCGTCCGCTGAACGAGCCCGTTCCACAGGCCCTCGTGTGCGGTGTTGCGCGGTGATGTGCGGGATTCATTACTTCCGGGTAGTGACATACCGCTCGGTATGTGCGCAGAATCTTTCCCACTTGCCGCAACGTAGCGCCAGCGCCCACCGGGAGGACGCCGTGCTGAGCACCATGCAGGACGTACCGCTGACTGTGACCCGCATCCTTCAGCATGGGATGACGATCCACGGGAAGTCGCAGATCACCACCTGGACCGGCGAGCCGGAACCACAGCGCCGCAGCTTCGCCGAGACGGGCCGACGCGCCACTCAGCTGGCCAACGCCCTGCGCGACGAGCTCGGCATCGACGGCGACCAGCGCGTGGCCACCCTCATGTGGAACAACGCGGAACACGTCGAGGCGTACTTCGCGATCCCCTCCATGGGCGCCGTGCTCCACACGCTGAACCTGCGCCTGCCCGCCGAGCAGCTCGTGTGGATCGTCAACCACGCAGGCGACCGGGCCGTGATCGTCAACGGTTCCCTGCTCCCCCTGCTCGCCCCGCTCCTGCCGCACCTGCCGACCATCGAGCACATCGTGGTCTCCGGCCCCGGCGACCGGTCGCTGCTCGCCGACACCGAGGCGCAGGTCCACGAGTACGAGGAGCTGATCGCCGGCAGACCGACCACGTACGACTGGCCCGAGCTGGACGAGCGCAGCGCCGCGGCCATGTGCTACACCTCCGGCACCACGGGCGACCCCAAGGGCGTCGTCTACTCCCACCGCTCCATCTACCTGCACTCCATGCAGGTCAACATGACGGAGTCGATGGGCCTGACCGACAAGGACACCACCCTCGTGGTCGTCCCGCAGTTCCACGTGAACGCCTGGGGCCTGCCGCACGCCACCTTCATGACCGGCATCAACATGCTGATGCCCGACCGCTTCCTCCAGCCCGCGCCGCTGGCCGACATGATCGAGCGCGAGAGGCCGTCGCACGCCGCCGCCGTCCCCACCATCTGGCAGGGCCTGCTCGCCGAGGTCACCTCCGGGGGCTCCGCGGGCCGCGACCTCAGCTCCATGAAGCAGGTCACCATCGGCGGCGCCGCCTGCCCGCCCTCCCTCATGGAGGCGTACGACAAGCTCGGCGTGCGGCTGTGTCACGCCTGGGGCATGACCGAGACCTCGCCGCTCGGCACCATGGCCCACCCGCCGGCCGGTCTGAGCGCCGAGGAGGAGTGGCCCTACCGCGTCACGCAGGGCCGTTTCCCGGCCGGAGTGGAGGGACGGCTGGTCGGTCCCGGCGGCGAGTTCCTGCCCTGGGACGGCGAGTCGGCCGGAGAGCTGGAGGTGCGCGGCCCCTGGATCGCCGGCGCCTACTACGGCGGAGCGGGCGGCGAGGACTTCCGCCCCGAGGACAAGTTCAGCGAGGACGGCTGGCTGAAGACCGGCGACGTCGGCGTGATCAGCCCGGACGGCTACCTGACGCTGACCGACCGGGCCAAGGACGTCATCAAGTCCGGCGGCGAGTGGATCTCCAGCGTGGAGCTGGAGAACGCGCTGATGGCGCACCCCGAGGTCGTCGAGGCGGCCGTGGTCGCCGTCCCGGACGCGAAGTGGGGCGAGCGTCCGCTGGCGACGGTCGTGCTCAAGGAGGGATCGACGGCGGACTACGGGACGCTGCGGGACTTCCTGGCGGAGTCGATCGCCAAGTGGCAGCTGCCCGAGCGGTGGGCGATCGTGCCGGCGGTGCCCAAGACGAGCGTGGGCAAGTTCGACAAGAAGGTGATCCGCAAGCAGTACGCGGACGGGGAGCTGGACGTCACCGAGCTGTAGTCGTCACGCCGCCGCAGCGGCGACCCGGGACGACGAAGGGGCCGGCGGTCACCGCCGGCCCCTTTCGCGTGAACGTCCGCGTGCCGGGCGTCAGTTGGTGCCGATCTTCGCGAGCAGATCGACGATGCGGGCCTGGACCTCGCTGCTGGTCGACCGCTCGGCGAGGAAGAGCACCGTCTCCCCCGACGACAGCCGCGGCAGTTCGGCCGGGTCGAGACCGGCCGAGGTGTAGACGACGAGCGGCGTGCGGTTCAACTGCCCGTTCGCCCGCAGCCAGTCGATGATCCCGGCGCGCCGGCGACGCACCTGCATCAGGTCCATCACCACCAGGTTCGGCCGCATCTGGGTCGCCAGCGTCACCGCGTCCGCGTCGGCGCCGGCCCGGGCCACCTGCATCCCGCGCCGCTCCAGCGTCGCCGTCAGCGCGAGCGCGATCTCCTCGTTCTCCTCGATCAGCAGCACGCGCGAGGGGTGCTGCTCGCTGTCGCGCGGGGCCAGCGCCTTGAGCAGGACGGCCGGATCGGCGCCGTACGCCGCCTCCCGTGTCGCCTGCCCGAGGCCCGCGGTCACCAGCACCGGCACCTCGGCGGCCACGGCGGCCTGCCGCAGCGACTGCAGTGCGGTCCGCGTGATCGGACCCGTCAGCGGGTCCACGAACAGGGCCGCGGGGAACGCCGCGATCTGCGCGTCGACCTCCTCGCGGGAGTGCACGACGACGGGCCGGTAGCCGCGGTCGCTCAGCGCCTGCTGCGTGGGGACGTCCGGTGCCGGCCACACCAGCAGCCTGCGCGGGTTGTCCAGCGGCTCGGGCGGCAGCTCGTCGTCGACGGGCTGCGGCTGGGGCCGGTTGGCGACCTCGATCGCGCCGCCGGGTCCGTCCAGCGGCTCGGGGCCCTCGGCGCCCTCGTCGGGCGCCCCTATCGCGTAGGCGCGGCCTTCCGAGCGGTCGGCGGGCAGCCGCGACGTGCCCGGTGCCGGAACGGGCGCGGGCGCTGGCGCCGGGGCCGGGCTCGGCGCGGCCTGCGGCTGCGGGTGGGGCCGGGCGGCGGCCTGGGGGAGGTCGCTGTCCGGGCGCGTGCCCAGCTTGCGGCGGCGGCCGGAGCCGAGCGTCTGGTTCTGCTGCTGCGTGAGCTGCTGCGCGAACGGTACGCCCTGGCCGAGGGTGCGCACGCTGAACGCGCGTCCCTGCGTCGAGTCCGCCGTGACCGGCTCCTCGGCGGGCAGCGGCTGGGCGACGCGGGGCGGGGGCACGGCCGCTCCGGCCGCGGCTGCCCGTCCCGTGACGGGACGCGCCGGCGGCAGCGGTACGGACACGGATCCGGTGTCCGTCCCCCGCGCGGGCGTGCCCGCCTCGTCCGCGGAGTCCTGGGCCTGTGCCGTGGCCGCTGCCGGGACGGTGCCCGTCTGCCCGTTCTCCGGTGCGGCAGGCGTCGCCTGCGCAACGGGCGCGTCGCCCGACGCGGGGTCCGGTGCGGTCCGCTGTGCCTGCCCGGGCAGAACGGGCTGCGCAGCGGTCTGCGGGACGGCGGTCCCGCCGGTGGCCTCCACGGCCGTCCCGGCGCCCGTCTCGCCTGCCGTCTCGCCGGTGGCGGGCGGCTGCGCCTGAACGCGGGCACGCCTGCGGCCGGTGGGCGCCGGATGCGGCTGCGGCGGCGTGTGGTGCTCCGTGCCGGGGGCCGTGGCCACGGCGTCGTGCTGTTCGGCCGGGATCGCGGCGGCACTCCCGGGCTGCACCCGGTCCGCCTCGGCGGGCGGCAGCGCGAACGCGGTCCGTACGGCGCCCTCCGCCTCGGCCGGTGCGGGGGCGAGCGCCCGCCGGGCCCTGCGGCCGGTCGGCTGGGCCCCTGTCGGCGGTGCCACGGGCTGGGCGGCCGGCGGCGGCGCGGCGGCCAGCTCCGGCCGCCCGCTCTCCACGGCCCGTCGCGCCCGCCGCCCCGAGGGAGCGGCCCCGAGGCCGTGCGCGTCGACCGGCACGCCCTGCGGCGGCACGGTCTCGCCGCGCGCGGCCCGCCCGCCGGCGCCTTCGGCTGCCGTGACCACCGAGCCCTCAGCGGCAGCCTGCGGTGCGGCCGCGGCCTGCTCGGCGGGGCTCGGCCGCCCCCGCCGGCGTCCCGTTCCGTTGGTCTGCACGCTCGCGTCGGCGGAGGTTTCTCCCGCGTCCTGGGCGGGGACCGGTTCGGCCCCGGCCGCGTTCGCCTGGGCGGCCCGCCGCCGCCCGGACGGCGGTGCGGCGACCGGATCCTCCATGGCCACGGGGCTCTCCAGGAAGGCGTCCGTGGAGGCCCGGCGCGCGCGCCGCCGACCGCCGCCGGCCGTGGCCGGGGCGGGCTCGGAGGACTGCTGGGCGGGCAGGGCGAGCTCCGCGGCCGGCGGCGGCGCCACCGTGCCCGCGCCCTCGCCCAGCGGTACCTCCAGGACGTACGCGCTGCCGCTCATCCCGGGCACCTCGTGCGTCTGCAGCACCCCGCCGTGCGCCCGGACGATCCCGCGCACGATCGGCTCGTGCACCGGGTCCCCGCCCGTGAACGGCCCCCGCACCTCGATGCGGACGACGTCGCCGCGCTGTGCCGCCGCGACCACGACCGTCGAGTCCACGTAGCCGCCGCCGGGCACGACCTTGGCCTTGCCCGTCGAGTCGACGCCCGCGACATCCGCGACCAGGTGCGCGAGCGCCGTCGCCAGCCGCGTCCCGTCCACCTCGGCCTCTATCGGCGGCGCGTGCACGGCGAACTGGGCCCGCCCCGGGCCGATCAGCTCGACGGCTCCCTCGACACCCGCCGCCACGACGGCGTCGAGCAGCACCTTGGTCTTGGTCAGCTCCTCCTGGCCCATGTCGAGGCGCTGGTAGCCGAGCACGTTGTCGACGAGCGTCGTCATACGGGCGTATCCGGCGGCCAGATGGTGCAGGATCTGGTTCGCCTCGGGCCACAGCTGTCCGGCGGGGTCGTCGGCCAGCGTGCCCAGTTCCCTGCGCAGCTCCTCCAGCGGCCCGCGCAGCGACTCGCCGAGCACGGCGGTCAGCTGGGCGTGCCGGGCGGCGAGTTCCCCGTACCGCTCGGCGCCGGCCTCCAGCTCGGCGGTGTACCGCTCGGCCTTGTCGGCCAGTTCGGACTCGTACTTCTCGGCGGCGGCCGTGAGCTCGGCCGTCAGCCGCTCCGTCGTCCGTGCCAGCTCGCCGGTCAGGCGCTCGGTCGTCTCCGCGAGCTCCTCCGCGTGCTTACGGGCCTGCTCCTCGAACGGCCGCCGGTCGGTGAACGTCATCACCGCGCCGACCAGCTGGTCCCCGTCGCGCACCGGCGCGGTGGTCAGGTCGACGGAGATCTTGGAGCCGTTCTTCGCCCACAGCACCTGCCCCCGCACCCGGTGCTTGCGCCCGGACTTGAGGGTGTCGGCGAGCGGCGACTCCTCGTACGGGAAGGGCTCGCCGTCCGCGCGCGAGTGCAGGATCAGCGGGTGCAGCTCCTGGCCGCCGAGATCACTGGCGCGGAAGCCGAGGATCTGCGCGGCCGCCGGGTTGACGAGGACGACCCGTCCGTCGGTGTCGGTGCCGACGACGCCCTCGGCCGCGGCCCGCAGGATCATCTCGGTCTGCCGCTGCGAACGCGCCAGCTCCGCCTCGGTGTCCATGGTCCCCGAGAGGTCGCGCACGACCAGCATCAGCAGCTCGTCGCCGGTGTAGCCGTTGTACGAGTCGTACGCCTCGCGTCCGTCCAGGCTCGCGCTGGTCACCTCGACCGGGAACTCGCTGCCGTCCGTCCGCCGCGCCATCATCCGGGTGGGCTTGGTGCGCCCGTGCTCGTCGGCCGTGTCGGGACGGCGCATGGAGCCGGGGATGAGGCGCGAGTCGAACTCGGGAAGCAGGTCGAGCAGCCCCCGGCCCACGAGAGCGGTGCCCGGCGCCTCGAAGAGCTCGAGGGCGATGGTGTTGGCGTTGACGACCGTGCCGTTGGCGTTGACGAGCACGAGCCCGTCAGGGAGGGCGTCGAGTATGGCTGCGAGGCGAGCAGCGCCTCGGGATGGCCTGCTGCTCACGACGACGGTTCCTCCCTGACCTACTGCGTATTGCGGACGGCCGGCCCCATCTTGCCCCTAGGGCCTCGGCCTGTCACTGAGGGAGTCTAAGGGCAGCGCCCGGCGCGGGGACGGCGGATGCGGGGGAGCTCTCACCAAGGTTGTGTGCGGATGGCGTACGCCTTCGGCCTATGACCTGGTGTTCGGCAGGACCGGCTCCAGCATCTGCCAGCGTGAGATCTGGCAGCCGTCGGACCGGTCGAAGGTGGCGTTGATGCGCCGCCCCTGCCAGGTGCCGGTGATCCGCGCGGTGGCAGGCCCGCCGAACTGCTGTGTGCACATCTGTCCCTCGGGCACCGGCGCGAACGGGTCGAGGTTCTCCCTGGCGAGCTCGTCGAGCCGCTCGCAGGCGGCCCGCGCGGAGGGGTGGGTGCCGCCCGCGGGGCCGCACTTCAGCCTGTAGCGGCCGTCCGTCCGGGTCCCGGTCTCGGAGACCACGACCATCAGCCGATCGGGTGCGTCCAAAAGCGGTACGGGCAGGGGGAGGGGTGACGTCACGGCCCCGGCGGCGGGCATGGCGCAGGCCAGGGCGGCGGCGGACACGGTGGCGGTGACGACGAGGCGACGAAGCATGCAGGGCTCCTGGAAAGTGAAGGGTCCGTGCGGGGGCGGCCGGCCCCCGGCGGATCTCGACCGGGCGGCCGGGTCGTGCCCCGGCATCTCTAACGCTGCGCGGGCCGCCGCGTTGCGCAACCCGAGATGCTTTGCTCTGCGGGCCCCGGGGCTAGTACCGTGGACGGCGATTGGTGACAGGCCACCGTGCTGTGTCATCATCTGCACGCACCACTCGCGCCCGCGCGGGTGTGCTGGAGGCGTCGCCTAGTCCGGTCTATGGCGCCGCACTGCTAATGCGGTTTGGGTCTTAAAGCCCATCGAGGGTTCAAATCCCTCCGCCTCCGCCAGTTGATCACCGAAGCCCCGGCCCCACGGCCGGGGCTTCGGTCGTTCCGGCGCCACCCCGCCTGCCCCCCTCGCGCGCCCACCGCGCCCGCCCACTCCGCCCATTCGGGTATCTGTGCAGGTCAGAGGGGGTGCGGCTAATGGATTTCGCGTGACGGCGGAGGTCATGTAATGTTGTTCCCGCAACGCCGACCGGGCAGAAAAGCCCGGGAAGCACAAGCACTCGTAGCTTAACGGATAGAGCATCTGACTACGGATCAGAAGGTTGCAGGTTCGAATCCTGCCGAGTGCACACAGACGAGAGGCCCCCGGAGAGATCCGGGGGCCTCTCGCGTTGGGTTCCGAGGAGAAGGTGCCGGGGCCGGTTCGGCCGGTCGGCGTACGGGGGCGGGCGGCGCGGGATCATGGAAGGGCGTCGTGATCCGGGAGGGCCCCGAGCCGGCTGAGGCCACGGGTCACCGGCGTGGAGCAGCGGGTCGCCGGAGGTGTGGGCATGGCGTGGCGGTGTGCGGGGCTCGCCTGGCCCGACGGGGGGCCGGGGGCGGTGCTGCGCTGGGAGGGCGGGCGGGTCAGCCCGCTCGGGGCCGGCCGGGAGATCGGCTTCGGCGCCGTGGGCGAACGGCGCTGCGTCGGGGCGCGGGGAAACGCCTGTCCGCTGCGGGCGCAGGTCTCGGCGCGCGCCACGCAGGCGCGGTGCCCCGAGTGCGCGCGGCTGGACCGGGCGCACTCCGTGGCGGCCGACGCCGTACCCGACGACCCACGGACCTACCGCGTGTACCTGGCCTGGTTCGGGCCCGGGATGGTCAAGGTCGGGATCACCGCCGAGGAGCGCGGGGCGGCGCGGCTGCGGGAGCAGGGCGCCGTGGCCTTCAGCTGGCTCGGGCTGGGGCCGCTGATGGCCGCGCGGCGGACCGAGGAGCTGCTGCGCGCCGCGCTGGGCGTTCCCGACCGGATCCCGTACGGCAGGAAGCGGGCGGTGCGGGCGGCGTTGCCGCCGATCGCCGCACGGGCCGGCGACGTCGAGGAGCTGCACGCGCGTGCCGTCGCGCTCGGCGGGTGGGCCGACTCCCTGGAGCGGATGCCGTGCGAGGTGGTCGATCACGCCGCGGTGTTCGGGCTGGACGGGCTGCCGGCCGCGACCGGCGTCGTGCGTGAGCTGGCCGACGGGGGAGTGGTGGCCGGGCGGCTGCTGGCCGCGGCCGGGCCCGACCTGCATCTGCGGACCGCGGCCGGCCGGGTCGTGGTGGTCGACACCCGCCTGATGACCGGATGGTCGCTGGTGGGCGCCGATCCGGGGGCCGAGGTGAGCGTCCCGTTGACCGCGGTACCGGCCGGGAGCGAGCAGGACGGGCTGTTCTGACCGGCGCCCCCCGATGGCAGGTGCCCGATGACAGGCGTCGGATGACAGGCGCCCGACTACAGGCGCCCGATGACAGGTGTCGGATGGCAGGCGCCCCGACGGCAAAGGACAGCAGCCCCTTCGGTCCCTTCCGCAATGACGGTGGACAACCCAGCCGTTCGGACCGGAAGGTGACCCCCAGACCGGTGGACCCGTCGCGGCACAGAACCGCCGCGCGGGACGAGCGGTACGGGAGTCGCGGCGTGCGCGTCGCCGAGGCGGAGCGGAGCTACGGCTGTGAACGAGGGTGAGGCCGCACAGGTGCGGGAGTTCTGGGGGCGGCTCGGGCTGCCGGGGCTCGTCGACGTCCACACGCACTTCATGCCCGAGCGCGTCCTGCGCAAGGTGTGGGCGTACTTCGACTCCGCGGGACCGCTGACCGGCCGGGAGTGGCCCATCACCTACCGGCGCGCCGAGGACGAACGCGTCGCGCTGCTGCGGGCGTTCGGGGTGCGGACCTTCACCTCGATGCTCTACCCGCACAAGCCGGGCATGGCCGCCTGGCTCAACGGCTGGTCGGCAGGCTTCGCGGCGCGCACACCGGACTGCGCCCACACGGCCACCCTGTTCCCCGAGCCGGGCGTGGCCGCGTACGTACGCGATGCGGTCGAGGGCGGGGCGCGCGTGATCAAGGCGCATGTGCAGGTCGGCGCGTACGATCCCGGCGATCCCCTGCTCGATCCCGCGTGGGGGCTCCTCGCCGAGGCCGGGGTGCCGGTCGTGATGCACTGCGGCTCGGGGCCCGCGCCCGGCGAGTACACCGGGCCGGAGCCGGTGGGCCGGCTGCTCGCGCGTCATCCGCGGCTGCGGCTGGTCGTCGCGCACATGGGCATGCCCGAGTACACCGACTTCCTCGACCTTGCCGAGCGATACCCGCACGTGCACCTCGACACGACGATGGCGTTCACGGACTTCAGCGAGGCCACCGTGCCGTTCCCGGTACGCGAGCGGGGGCGGCTCGCCGCCCTCGGGGACCGGGTCGTGCTGGGGACGGACTTCCCGAACATCCCGTACCCCTACGTCCATCAGCTGCGCGCCCTCGAACGGCTGGAGCTCGGGGACGACTGGCTGCGGGCCGTCTGCCACGACAACGGCGCCCGGCTCCTCGCGCCGGTCCGGCCTTCTCAGGGAATTCACAGGATCGGGCAAGAAGGCTCTCAGGGCGGCCCCCCAAGGTGGTGAGCATGACCACCACCTCGCCCCAGGGGCGCACCGAACTGCTCAGGCCGGACGGCGGTCCCGTACGGGTGCTCGTCGTGGACGACGAGGCGCCGCTGAGCGAGCTGTTGTCGATGGCCCTGCGGTACGAGGGGTGGGAGGTGCGCAGCGCGGGCGACGGCGCGGGCGCGCTGCGCTCGGCGCGCGAGTTCCGGCCGGACGCCGTCGTGCTGGACGTGATGCTGCCGGACATGGGCGGCCTCGCCGTCCTCGGCCGGCTGCGCCGCGAGGCGCCCGACGTGCCCGTGCTCTTCCTCACCGCGAAGGACGCGGTCGAGGACCGGATCGCGGGGCTGACGGCCGGCGGCGACGACTACGTGACCAAGCCGTTCTCCCTGGAGGAGGTCGTGGCCCGGCTGCGGGGCCTGATCCGGAGGTCGAAGGCGGCGGCCGTGCGCAGCGAGTCGCTGCTCGTCGTCGGCGACCTCGTGCTCGACGAGGACAGCCACGAGGTGTCGCGCGGCGGGCAGCCGATCCGTCTCACGGCGACCGAGTTCGAGCTGCTCCGCTACCTCATGCGCAATCCGCGCCGGGTGCTGAGCAAGGCGCAGATCCTGGACCGGGTGTGGAACTACGACTTCGGCGGCCAGGCCAACGTGGTCGAGCTGTACATCTCCTACCTCCGCAGGAAGATCGACGCGGGGCGGTCGCCGATGATCCACACCCGGCGCGGGGCGGGGTACCTGATCAAGCCCGGTGAGTGAGGTGAAGGGGGCCGGGCGCGGGCGGCCGTGGTCGCTGCGCACCCGGCTGGTGGTCTCGGCGGTACTGCTGATCGCCGTCGTGTGCGCGGTGATCGGGACGGTCACGACCGTCGCGTTCCGCACCTACCTGTACGGGCAGCTGGACGCGCGGCTCGGCGCGGTGGCCATGCGGGCCACCGGCCCCCCGGTCCCGGACGGCGAACGGCCGCCGGGCGACCTGCCCCCCAGGGCGCCGCTCGACTTCGTCACGGGCGGCGGCGCTCCCGTGGGCACGGTCGGTGCGCTGGTCGGCGACGACGGGACGGTCACCGTGGCCGTCGCGAGCACGCAGCGCGAACCGGACGGGCTCGGGCCCACCGAGGATCCGCTCACCGCCGCGCAGCGCGACGCGCTCGCCGCCGTGGCGCGGGACGGCGGGCCGCACACGGTCGAGCTGCCGGGCCGCGGCGGATACCGGGTCGAGTACGCCGACGGCGTCCGCGGCTCCTTCCTGGTCGGGGTTCCGACAGGCGACGTGCGGGACGCGCTGCGGACGCTGATCCTCGTCGAGGTCTGCGTCACCGGTGCGGGACTGGTCGCCGCTGGCATCGCGGGCGCCTCCATGGTCGGCGTGGCACTGCGCCCGCTGCGGCGGGTGGCGGCGACGGCGCGGCGTGTCTGCGAACTCCCCCTGCACAGCGGTGAGGTGGCGCTGCACGAGCGGGTGGCGGACGCCGAGGCCGATCCGCGCACGGAGGTGGGACAGGTCGGGGCGGCGCTCAACACCCTGCTGGGGCACGTCGGTTCGGCGCTGACCGCACGCCAGGAGAGCGAGACACGGGTGCGGCGGTTCGTCGCCGACGCCGGGCATGAACTGCGTACGCCGCTCGCCTCGATCCGCGGTTACGCGGAGCTGACGCGGCGCGGCCGGGAGCGAGGGGAGGCGGGCGCACCCCCCGGCGGAAGGCCCGGGGGCAAGGACCCCGTCCCGCCGGACGTCCGGCACGCGCTCGGCAGGATCGAATCCGAGGCCGTGCGGATGACGGGCCTGGTGGAGGACCTGCTGCTGCTCGCCCAGCTGGACGCGGGACGCCCGCTCGCGTACGAGAGCACGGAGCTGCCGCCGCTGGTCGTGGACGCGGTCGCGGACGCGCGCGCCGCGGGCCCGGGCCACACCTGGCGACTGGAGCTGCCGACCGTACCGGTGACCGTACGGGCAGACCGGGAGCGGCTCCAGCAGGTCCTGGTGAACCTCCTCGCCAACGCCCGTACGCACACCCCTGCCGGCACCACCGTCACGGCCCGGGTACGGGCCGGGGACCCGCCCTCGCGACCGGTCCTGCTGGAGGTCGAGGACGACGGCCCCGGCATCCCCGAGCAGTTCCAGCGGTCCGTCTTCGAGCGCTTCGCGCGCGGCGACGCCTCCCGTTCGCGGCAGGCGGGCGGCACCGGGCTCGGCCTGGCCATCGCACACGCCGTCGTCACCGCCCACGGCGGCACGATGAGTGTGCGCTCCACCCCCGGCCGCACCGTGTTCACGGTCGCGCTGCCGCCGGCGGAAGGCGCGGGGCGGGTGCGGTCCCGCCGGACTCACAGGCGGGCCACAGGCTGATCACACGGCCGTGACAGCGCCCCCGCCGAGGGTCGCCACATGCGAACCGACACCCCAGGCCGGACCCTTCCGGCCCGTGAGCACCTGCTCGCGGGCACGGCCGGTCCGCCCGTACTCGACGTCGTGGTCCCGGTGTACAACGAGGAGGCCGACCTCGAACAGTGCGTGCTGCGGCTGCACGAGCACCTTGCGCGGACCTTCCCGTACGGCTTCCGGATCACCGTCGCCGACAACGCGAGCACCGACCGCACGCCCGGGATAGCCGCGGGCCTGGCCGCCCGCATCCCCGAGGTGCGGGCGCACCGGCTGGAGGAGAAGGGGCGGGGGCGGGCGCTGCGCACGGTCTGGTCGCACTCGGACGCGCCCGTGCTCGCCTACATGGACGTCGACCTGTCCACCGACCTCAACGCGCTGCTGCCGCTGGTCGCTCCGCTGATCTCCGGCCATTCGGACCTGGCCATCGGGTCCCGGCTGGCACGCAGCTCCCGGGTGGTGCGCGGCCCCAAGCGGGAGATCGTCTCGCGGGCCTACAACCTGATCCTCAAGTCCTCGCTGGCGGCGCGCTTCTCGGACGCCCAGTGCGGGTTCAAGGCGATCCGCCGGGACGTCGCCGAGCGGCTGCTGCCGATGGTCGAGGACACCGGCTGGTTCTTCGACACCGAGCTGCTGGTGCTCGCGGAGCGGGCGGGGCTGCGCATCCACGAGGTGCCCGTCGACTGGGTCGACGACCCGGACTCGACCGTGCACATCGTCCGCACGGCCGTCGAGGACCTGAAGGGCGTCTGGCGGGTGGGCCGCGCGCTGGCCGTCGGCGCCCTGCCGCTCGACCGGCTGGCGCGGCCCTTCGGCGACGACCCGCGCGACCGGCGGCTGACCGGGGTGCCCGGGGGACTGACCCGTCAGCTGTTGGGCTTCTGCGCGGTGGGCGCGTTCTCCACGCTGCTCTACCTGCTGCTGTACTCCCTCTTCCGTGCCGGTACGGGCCCCCAGGCCGCGAACGCGGCAGCCCTGCTGCTCTCCGCGGTCGCCAACACGGCCGCGAACCGCCGGCTCACCTTCGGGGTGAGGGGCCGCGACCGTGCCGTACGCCACCAGGCGCAGGGGCTGGTGGTGTTCGGCATCGGACTCGCGCTGACCAGCGGCTCGCTCGCCGCCCTCGGGGCGGCGCCGGGCAGCCCCTCCCACGGCACGGAGCTGGCCGTCCTGATCGCGGCGAACCTGGCGGCGACCGTGCTGCGGTTCCTGCTGTACCGCGCCTGGGTCTTCCCCGAAGGGCAGCGGCCCGGCACCGCAGGCGCCGCCGGTTCAGCGACGCCCGCCGCCGGGCCCGATCGCTCCGGCACGACCGACGACTCGACGAGGTGCAGCCGATGACCACGGTTCTTCCTTCCGCCGCGGTGCCGGCCGACGGCACCGGACACGCCCGCGCGCAGCGCGGCGCGCTCGCACGGCTGTGGCGCGGCCGGGAGGCGGACCGCCCCTGGGCGCGGCCGACCCTGCTCGGGCTGCTGCTCGCCACCGCGCTGCTCTACCTGTGGAACCTGAACGCGTCCGGTTACGCGAACTCCTTCTACTCCGCGGCCGTTCAGGCCGGCAGCGAGAGCTGGAAGGCCTTCTTCTTCGGCTCGTCCGACGCGGCCGGCTCCATCACCGTCGACAAGCCCCCGGCCGCCCTGTGGCCGATGGCCCTATCCGTGCGGCTCTTCGGGCTCGGCTCCTGGCAGATCCTGGTGCCCCAGGTGCTGATGGGCGTCGCGACGGTGGCCGTGCTCCACGCGGCCGTCCGGCGGCGCTTCGGCCAGGCCGCCGGGCTCCTGGCGGGAGCGGTGCTGGCGCTGACGCCGGTCGCCGCGCTGATGTTCCGCTTCAACAACCCGGACGCGCTGCTCGCCCTGCTGATGACGGTCACCGTGTACTGCGTGCTGCGCGCCCTCGAGGACGCTCGCACGAGGTGGCTCGTGTGGGCGGGCGTCGCGGTCGGGTTCGCGTTCCTGACGAAGACGCTGCAGGCGTTCGTGATCCTCCCGCCGCTGGCGCTGGTGTACGCGGTGTGCGCGCCGACGACGCTGCCGCGCAGGCTCGGCCAGCTCGCCCTCGCCGGGCTCACGGTGGCGGTCTTCGGCGGCTGGTGGGTCGCGGTCGTCGAACTGTGGCCGGCGTCCTCGCGCCCGTACATCGGCGGCTCGCAGACCAACAGCTTCCTGGAACTGACCTTTGGCTACAACGGCCTCGGGCGGATCAACGGCAACGAGACCGGCAGCGTCGGCGGTGGAGGCGGACGGGGCGGAGGCGGCTGGGGCGAGACCGGCGTCGACCGGCTGTTCGCCGGGAACATCGGCGGCCAGATCGCCTGGCTGCTGCCCGCCGCGCTGGTGCTGCTGATCGCGGGGCTCGTCCTGACCCGGCGCGCGGACCGCACGGACACGGTGAGGTCGGCGTTCCTGGTGTGGGGCGGCTCGCTGCTGACGACCGCGGCGGTCTTCAGCTTCATGGCGGGGATCTTCCACGAGTACTACACCGTGGCACTCGCGCCGTACATCGCGGCGCTGGTCGGCATGGGCGCGACCATGCTCTGGGAGGAACGGGCCAGGACGGTGTGGTCGGTGGTGCTCGGCGGCACGGTGGCGCTGACGGCCTGGTGGTCGTACGTCCTGCTGGGCCGGAGCGCCGACTATCTGCCGTGGCTGCGTACGGCGGTGGCGGTCGGGGGCCTCGTGGCAGCGGCGGGGCTGCTGTTCGCGGTCCGGGCGGGGCGCAGGGCGGCGCTCGCCGCCGCCGGGCTGGGGATCGCGGTCTCGCTGGCGGGTCCGGCGGCGTATTCGCTCACGACCGTGGGCGAGGCCCACACGGGTTCCGTCGTCATGGCGGGGCCCGCGGTGGCGGGTGGCCGGGGCGGCCCGGGCGGATTCGGTACGCCGCCGCGCGCGCAGACGGACAACGGGCCGGGCGGCCGGGCGAACGGCCGGACGCAGCCTCCCGGGCAGCCGGGCCGGGGCGGCCAGGGCCCGGCGCAGGGCAGAGGGCAGATGCCCGCCGGGCCGCCTTCCCGGGGCGAGGGCGGCCTGGCAGGGCTGCTCGGCGGCGCGAGCGTCGACGTCGCGACCGCGGCGAGGATCGAGCAGGACGCGGACGACTTCACCTGGGCCGCCGCGGCCGTCGGCTCCCAGAACGCCGCGAGTCTCCAACTCGCCACCGGCGAACCGGTGATGGCGATCGGCGGCTTCAACGGCAGCGACCCCTCCCCGACCCTCGCGCAGTTCAAGCAGTACGTTGCCGACGGCCGGATCCACTGGTTCGTCTCCACGGGCGGCGGCATGCGCAACGGGCCGGGCGGCGGCGCCGCCGCGGAGATCACCGCATGGGTCGAGGAGAACTTCACCGAGGTCACCGTGCAGGGCACGACCCTCTACGACCTGACAGCGGCCTCGTAGCGGACCGTCGACGGCGGCCGGGAGCCCGTTGCGACGGCCGGACGGGCGGCTCGCGGCCGTCTTCCCGGTCGCGTACGGATCGGCAGGACCGGCGAACAGCCCTGGTTCACGGAGGGCTCGGGGACGCCAGCGGAATGGGGGCGGCAGGCCGTCCCCTGCCTGCCGCCCCGTCCCGGTCGCCGCTCCGCTCGACAAGCGACCGGGAGACCGACTACTCGTCCGCGTGGGCGAGTTCGATGTCGTGGGCCGGCGGCTCGTCGCCGACGACCACCGTGGAGGCCTGCGGCTGGAAGCCGTCGGCCGAGGCGATCAGCACGAACGACCCGGGGACCGGCGCGTCCACCGAGTAGGCGCCGTCCACGTCGGCGATCGCGTGGCCGAGATGACGGCCTGTGCGCGAGATCAGCGTGATCGCCGCCCGCGGCACCGCCGCGCCCTCTCCGCCGCGCACCACACCGTGTACGGCGACACCCCGGCGGCCACCGGAGCGGTGCCCGCGGCGGCCGGCTCGGCCTTCGGGGCCTCGGCCGGGGCGGGCGCCTCGGCCTTCGGGGCCTCGGCCGGGGCGGGCGCCTCGGGCGAGGCCGGGGCATCGGGTGCGGCGCCCTGCCCCGGGGCGTTGCTCTTCAGTGCGACCTCCTTGATGAACAGGGTCACGAGGAAGGCGATCAGGGCGAACGGCGCGGAGTAGAGGAAGACGTCCGCGACACCGTGTCCGTACGACGTCTCCATCACCGTGCGGAGGGGAGCGGGCAGCGCGTCGAGGTCGGGGATGGAGCCGCCTGCCGTGCCGCCGTGGCCCGTCGCCGCGCCCTGCGGGCCGAGTTCGGCGAGCCCGTCCTTGACGTAGTGGGTGACCCGGTTGGCCATGACGGCGCCGAGCGCCGAGACGCCGATCGCGCCGCCGAGGGAGCGGAAGAAGGTGACGACCGAGCTGGCCGCGCCCAGGTCCGAGGGGGCGACCTGGTTCTGCGTGCACAGCACCAGGTTCTGCATCATCATGCCGAGGCCGAGGCCCATGACCGCCATGAAGAGCGCGATCCGCCAGTACTCCGTGTCGTAGCGGATGGTGCCCAGCAGGCCGAGCCCCGCCGTCACGAGCGCACCGCCGCTGACCAGCCATGCCTTCCAGCGGCCCGTCTTGGTGATGATCTGGCCGCTCACCGTGGAGGAGAGGAACAGGCCGCCGATCATCGGGATCGTCATGACGCCGGACATCGTCGGCGACTCGTCCCGTGCCAGCTGGAAGTACTGGCTGAAGAAGACCGTGCCGGCGAACATCGCGACACCGACGAAGACCGAGGCGAGTGAGGCCAGCGTGATGGTGCGGTTGCGGAACAGCCGCAGCGGGATGACCGGGTCGCTCGCCCGGGACTCGACCAGGAGGAACAGCGCGCCGAGGACGACGGAACCGCCGACCATCGCGTACGTCTGCCAGGACACCCAGTCGTACTTGTCGCCCGCGAAGGTGACCCAGACCAGCAGGAGCGAGACCGCGGCGCTGATGAGGAACGCGCCCGACCAGTCGACCTCGGCCTTCTGCTTCTTCACGACCGGGAGCCTGAGGGTCTTCTGCAGGACGATCAGGGCGATGACCGCGAACGGCACGCCGATGTAGAAGCACCAGCGCCAGCCGAGCCAGTCGGTGTCGGTGACGACGCCGCCGAGCAGGGGCCCGCCCACGGTTGCGACGGCGAACGTGGCACCCAGGTAGCCGCTGTAGCGGCCGCGCTCGCGCGGGGAGATCATCGCGGCCATCACGATCTGCGCGAGGGCGGACAGTCCGCCGACACCGATGCCCTGGACCACCCGGCAGGCGATGAGCGTGCCCGCGTTCTGCGACAGGCCGGCGACCACCGAGCCCAGCACGTAGATGATCAGTGATATCTGGACGAGCAGCTTCTTGGAGAAGAGGTCCGCGAGCTTGCCCCACAGGGGAGTGGTCGCGGTCATGGCCAGCAGCGAGGCGGTCACGACCCAGGTGTAGGCGCTCTGACCGCCGCCGAGATCGCTGATGATCTCCGGCAGCGCGTTGGAGACGATCGTCGACGAGAGGATCGCGACGAACATGCCGAGCAGCAGCCCGGACAGCGCCTCCATGATCTGCCGGTGCGTCATCGGCGTGCCGCCGTCGGGGGCGTGTGCGCCCCCCTGCCCGGCGCGGCCGCTCCGCACACCGGTCGGTGTGGTCGTAGCCATGAACTTCCTTACGTCGTCTGTGCGGGTGTACGGGTGGGGTGAGCCCGGCAGTCCCCGACGGATTCCCGGAGGCGGGCCAGCAGCGCGTTCAGGTGTCCGACGTCGTCGTCGGACCAGTCCTTCAGGCGGTGGGCGAACATGTCCGTCGTCCGACGGCCGAGGTCGTCGAGCAGGTCCGCCCCCGCCGGGGTGAGCCGCAGGATGCGCGAGCGCCGGTCGTCCGGGTCGGGCGAGCGCTCCAGCCAGCCGCGCTCCACCCCATGGGCCACGTGCCGGCTGGTCACCGACATGTCCACGGCGAGCAGCTCGGCGAGACGGCTCATCCGCATCTCTCCGTACCGCCCGACGAGGGACAGAACGGCTGCCGACCCGGAGGGGCACTCGAGGGGAAGCACCCGCGCGAGGCTGCGCTTCACGGCGCCCATGGCGCCGATCTGCCTGGCCAGCTCCTCGAACTGACTCCGCTCGGCCATGGGCCCTCCCCCCTATCTTGTTGCTTAGGGCAACGATAGAAGCCATTGGTTGCTACAGGCAAACGAAAACGGGCCGGGACGGGTAAAGGAACCCAAAAGGCTTTGCATGTGCAGCGTCATGCGACGGTCGTCACGCCCGGAAACCGCGTCGGGCCCTCTCCCGGGGTTGGGCCGGACACCGCGGTTCGCTAGGGTCCTGCCCCATGGCACACAACCCCCATGCTCCCCAAGGCCAGGGCCCCGAGGGCAACTACGACCCCGCGGGCAGCACGCAGATGTTCCGCGCCTTCGTCGACGAGGGCGCCCCGCAGGGCCGCGCGGCGGCCCCCGCGCAGTCGTCCTCGCGGGTCGGTCTGATCGTCGGCGTGATCGCCGCCGTCGTCGTCCTCGGCGCGGTGGCCTGGCTCGCCTTCGGCTGACCGGTACGGCCGGGGCTCAGGTCCACTCGGCCGTGACGTCCCGCGTCTCGATGTGCATCCCGAGCGGCACCCGCCACGCCTCCACGCACACCGCGAACGCCCTCTTCCGTACGGTTCCGGGCCCGATCGGCGCGGGCAGCGGCTGGGCCGTCTCGATCGTGGCCCAGTCGATCCCGAGCGCACCGATGACGTGCGTGGCGAACGTGACCGTTCCCGAAGTGGCCGCTCTCCCGCCCGTATTGCGGAACTCCACGGTGACCCGCTCGCACCAGCGCTCGCCCAGCGCCTCGCGGACCGGTTCGGTGAGCTGGAGAAGCGCCGGGCCCGGGGTTGGTGCGGGGTTGTCGGACGGCGGCGGCTCCGGCGGCGGCGCAGGGGACGGCGGCCGGGGCGGCGGGCCGCCGGGAGTGCTCGGGGAGGGCGCGTCCGCCGGGGCGCCGCCCGCACCCGTGCCAGGCCGCTCGGCGGCCGGGGGCGCCTCGTCCTGGGACGGCCCCTCGGGCAGCCGTGGGACGGGGGCGTGGCGGCCGGCGGGCGTTCGCGGCGGTCCGGAGGCGTCCGGTTCGTCGAGGGGGACCAGCACGACGCCGCCCTCGGGCGGGACCGCGCCCGTCGGCGCCGGACCGGCGCCGGCCGCCCCGAGCGGTATCCGGCCGTCGCCGTTGCTGCCCGAACACGCGGTCAGCGCCCCGCCGAGGCAGAGCGCCACCGCCACGATCCCGGTCCGCCGTCGTCGCCACATGGCGGCAGTGTCGCTGACGTACCTTCAATTCTGAAGAGTGCGAGGCGACTCCGCA
This sequence comes from Streptomyces sp. NPDC049597, assembly GCF_040675505.1. Classification (NCBI taxonomy): domain Bacteria; kingdom Bacillati; phylum Actinomycetota; class Actinomycetes; order Kitasatosporales; family Streptomycetaceae; genus Streptomyces; species Streptomyces sp. NPDC049597. Next base: position 28,227 of record NZ_JBFAOY010000025.1, on the reverse strand, counting down.
GGGGCTCAGTCCCCGATGAGCCCCTCGCGCAGCTGCGCCAGCGTGCGCGTCAGCAGCCGGGAGACGTGCATCTGCGAGATGCCGACCTCCTCGCCGATCTGCGACTGCGTCATGTTGGCGAAGAAGCGGAGCATGATGATCTGCCGCTCTCTGGGCGGCAGTTTGGCCAGGAGGGGCTTGAGCGACTCGCGGTACTCGACGCCTTCCAGCGCGCTGTCCTCGTAGCCGAGGCGGTCCGCGAGGGAGCCCTCGCCGCCGTCGTCCTCGGGCGAGGGGGAGTCCAGCGACGAGGCCGTGTACGCGTTGCCCACGGCGAGGCCGTCGACCACGTCCTCCTCCGACACGCCCAGCACCGCGGCCAGTTCGGGCACGGTCGGGGAGCGGTCGAGCTTCTGGGACAGCTCGTCACTGGCCTTGGTGAGCGCGAGCCGCAGCTCCTGGAGCCGGCGCGGCACCCGAACGGACCACGAGGTGTCCCGGAAGAAGCGCTTGATCTCGCCCACGACCGTCGGCATCGCGAACGTCGGGAACTCCACGCCCCGTTCGCAGTCGAACCGGTCGATCGCCTTGATCAGACCGATCGTGCCGACCTGGACGATGTCCTCCATCGGCTCGTTGCGGCTGCGGAAGCGGGCGGCGGCGTACCGCACGAGGGGGAGGTTGAGCTCGATGAGGGTGTCGCGCACATAGGTGCGCTCCGGGCTGTCGCCGGCCGCGCCCTCGCTGTCCAGCGCGCGCAGCCGCAGGAAAAGGGAGCGGGACAGAGTGCGGGTGTCGATGGCTTCCGAGCTGTCGGACACGACGGGTGCGGGTGCGCCGGGCGCACGCGTGAGCACCTTCGAGCTGCCCTGTTCTGCGGACATGCCACCCCCTTGAGGTCGCGGACGGTCGCGGTGGCCGCGACCGACTGAGGAACGCAGCCTCCACCTGAATACCGGCGGCGGGGCTGCGGCAAACGCGCTTCCCGCAGAATGTCACATGTCGGCAACACGCTGTAGTGACATGTCGACAAGTATCGGGCCGAAATGCCCAGGAAACGAACGGGACAAAGGCTTTGACGCCCCCTCAGGTGCTCGGAGACGGTCTACCCGTTCTGATTACGCTTCGATCCTGTTTGCGGATCGAAGCCGCGCGAAACTTCGCGCCAGCAGCCGCGACACGTGCATCTGGGAGACGCCCAGTTCCTGACTGATCTGGGACTGTGTCAGGTTGCTGTAGTAACGGAGCATCAGGATGCGCTGCTCGCGCTCGGGCAGCTGGACGAGAAGGTGCCGTACGAGGTCGCGGTGCTCGACGCCGGCGAGCGCCGGGTCCTCGTAGCCGAGCCGGTCGAGCAGGCCGGGCATCCCGTCGCCCTCCTGCGCCGCCTCCAGTGACGTGGCGTGGTACGAGCGCCCGGCCTCGATGCAGGCGAGCACCTCGTCCTCACCGATCTTCAGGCGCTCGGCGATCTCCGCGGTCGTGGGTGAGCGGCCGTGGGCCGTCGTGAGGTCCTCCGTCGCGCCGTTGACCTGGACCCACAGTTCGTGGAGCCGGCGCGGCACGTGCACGGTGCGGACGTTGTCACGGAAGTAGCGCTTGATCTCGCCGACGACCGTCGGCATCGCGAACGTCGGGAACTGCACGCCCCGATCCGGGTCGAACCGGTCGATCGCGTTGATCAGGCCGATCGTGCCGACCTGGACGACGTCCTCCATCGGCTCGTTCCGGGACCGGAAGCGGGCGGCGGCGTAGCGGACCAGCGGAAGGTTGGCCTCGATGAGCGCCGAGCGCACCCGGGTGTGCTCCTTGGTGCCCGGCTCGAGCGTCTTGAGGCGGCCGAAGAGGACCTGGGTGAGGGCCCTGGTGTCGGCCCCCCTGCTCTGGGGCCTCGCGGGGGCGGAGGGGGTCTCGTCCGGCCGCTCGTTCTGAGGTGGCACCTGAGGCGCAGTACTGGCCGGCAAGGTCACGCCACCCCTTTCGGTCGATTTCGGTCAACTCATCCGTCAAAAGCGGTCATAGCATCACAAGACATGTCCACTGTGTGCAAGCACCTGATAACGCCGTGTTGACGACGGGCAGACGTCCGATGGGCGGCACAACACAAGAGCCCCTCGCCGTGGCGGCGAGGGGCCCGGGGGGTGCGGAGCGCTCAGAACTCGTAGTCGGCGATCACCCAGGTGGCGAACTCGCGCCACTGTGCGGCGGCCGCCTGGTGCGCCGGGTGTTCGAGGTAGCGCTTGAGGGCGTCGGCGTCGGCCACGGCGGAGTTGATGGCGAAGTCGTACGCGATGGGCCGGTCGGTGATGTTCCAGGCGCACTCCCAGAACTGGAGCTCCGGGACGAGCCCGTCCAGCTCCTGGAAGGCCTTCGCTCCGGCGATCACGCGCGGCTCGTCGCGCCCGACGCCTTCATTGAGCTTGAAGAGGACCAGATGGCGGATCAAGGGGCACTCCTGGGGGACTGGGGACGGGGCTGAACGGGATGCCTGCCGCTCTAGTTGACGAGCTCGGTCATGAACTGTCCGACACCCTGCGCGGCGTCCGAAATGCCCTCGAACCCTATCCCGACCAGATCGGCGGCCTTCTCGGGGGAGGTGATGATGGTGTACAGGACAAAGACCACGACTATGTAAAGAGCGACCTTCTTCGCTTCCACCCTCGGCCCCTGTCTCCCCTGCCGGCCCTGCCCTGCCCATGCGTCGCGTGAGTCTAACCGAGCATGTTTTTCCGGCCACCCCCGTCACCGGCGATGCGCGAAGGGCCCCGGCGCGACTGCACCGGGGCCCTTCGACGAGAGCGGTAGCGGAGGGATTTGAACCCTCGGTGACTTGCGCCACACTCGCTTTCGAGGCGAGCTCCTTCGGCCGCTCGGACACGCTACCGGGAGAGAGCTTAGCCCAAGGTGGCCCGTACGCCGAAATCGGTATCCGCGCGGCACCGGCCGACGGCGCCGGCAGTGCCTCAGCGCTCGGCGGGACGGGCCCGGAAGAAGGCCGTCAGCTGGGTCGAGCACGCGTCTTCCAGCACGCCGAGCACCACCTCGGGGCGGTGGTTGAGCCTGCGGTCCCGTACGACGTCCCACAGCGAGCCGGCCGCGCCCGCCTTCTCGTCGCGTGCGCCGTAGACCACGCGGTCCACGCGGGACTGCACGATCGCACCGGCGCACATCGTGCACGGCTCCAGCGTCACGACGATCGTGCAGCCGGTGAGCCGCCACTCGCCGAGACGGGCGGCCGCACGGCGGATCGCCAACACCTCGGCGTGCGCCGTCGGATCGCCCGTCGCCTCGCGTTCGTTGTGCCCCGTCGCCAGGACCGTGCCGTCCGCGGCCAGCACAACGGCGCCGACCGGCACGTCACCGGCCAGCGCCGCGCGCTCGGCCTCCTCGATCGCCAGACGCATGGGCGCCTGCCAGGGGTCGCGCACGGGGTCGTTCGGATCTTCCTTCATGCGATCGTCAGCGCACGGTCTCCAGGACCTCGCCCGCGCCGAGCGCCTCGGCGATCTCCAGCAGCGCGTCCGTGTCCAGCGCCAGCAGCTCCTTCTCCGACAGTCCGAGGTCCATCAGGATCTCGCGGTCGCCGACCGGGCCGGCCGGTACGGTGTCGCCGCTCTCCAGAGCGCCGCCGTCCTCCGTGTCCTCGTCGTCGTCCGCTTGCGTCTCCCCGTCCTCGGTACCGTCGAGGTCCAGGGCGTCCAGGTCGTCGGTCGGGTCCTCATCGTCCCCGCCGAGCAGTTCGTTGGTCAGGATCTCCCCATAGGAGGAGCGTGCGGCCGCGGCCGCGTCCGAGACGAAGATGCGAGGGTCCTCCTCGCCCTCGACGCGGACGATGCCGAACCAGGAGTCCTCCTGCTCGATGAAGACGAGCACCGTGTCCTCGTCCACCGAGGCATCGCGGGCCAGGTCGGTCAGATCCGACAGCGTCTCCACATCGTCGAGCTCTGTGTCGCTCGCTTCCCACCCGTCATGAGTGCGCGCGAGCAGTGCGGCGAAGTACACCGTGACTCTCCCACTGATCAGAGGTGTGACGACCGGCGGTGCGCTGATGTCTGCCCCGCCCACTCGGAATCGTGGCAGAAACATCCGCGTTGCGAGAGGTCTTCCGTCGTTGCGTCGGCCACCAGTTCTGCGAGGCCGGCTCCCGGGGAACCCCGCGAGGTCACCAGCGGAACGTCCGCATACGCATCTGCTGGCGCATCCGGGCCGCGCGGGCCCGTCGGGGCTGCACCCGGTCGCGCAGTGCCTTCGCCTCGTTCAGCTCGCGCAGGAACTGGGCGCGTCGCCTGCGGCGCTCCGCGTCGGTCTCCGGCTCCTCGTCGCGCTTCGGCTCGGACTCCGCCATCGGTCACACCACCCCACGAGTGCTCCGTTCGCCCTCGTGCCTGCGGCCCGGGGGTACCCCACCACCTTCCCTCGGATACCCCTGTTGATGCGAGTGCGGGCTACTGTGGTGGCCATGCGGATCCACGTCGTCGACCACCCGTTGGTGGCGCACAAACTCACCACGCTGCGCGACCGGCGCACCGACTCCCCGACCTTCCGGCGCCTCGCCGACGAGCTGGTCACCCTGCTCGCGTACGAGGCCACCCGGGACGTGCGCACCGAGCAGGTCGACATCCAGACCCCGGTGACGGGTACGACCGGCGTCAAGCTGTCGCATCCGCGTCCCCTCGTCGTGCCGATCCTGCGGGCGGGCCTCGGCATGCTCGACGGCATGGTGCGGCTGCTGCCGACCGCCGAGGTGGGCTTCCTGGGGATGATCCGCAACGAGGAGACCCTGGAGGCGTCGACGTACGCGACGCGTATGCCGGAGGACCTGTCCGGCCGCCAGGTCTATGTCCTCGACCCGATGCTGGCCACCGGCGGCACGCTGGTCGCGGCGATCCAGGAGCTGATCAAGCGCGGCGCGGACGACGTGACCGCGGTCGTGCTGCTGGCGGCGCCGGAGGGCGTCGAGGTGATGGAGCGCGAACTGGCGGGCACACCGGTGACGGTGGTGACGGCGTCGGTCGACGAGCGCCTGAACGAGCACGGCTACATCGTCCCCGGCCTCGGCGACGCGGGCGACCGCATGTACGGGACCGCTGCCTGAGCGAGGGGTTCTGCCCCCGGCCTCGCCGGGGGCGGGCACTGTAGCGATTCAGCGGCAGGTAGCCGATGGCGCGGGCGCCGGCTGGGCCATGGCGGCCAGGGCCGCGTCCGCGTTCTTCTTCGGTTCCAGGGCTTTGTAGGCCGTACCGATGATCAGATCGATGTCCGCCGTCCTGCGGGCGTCGGTCTTGAGCTGGGTGCCGACGAGCTGCGTGCCCAGGACCCGGAAAGAGCCCTCGTGGGCCGTCGGCCCACCCAGCAGCACCGCGGTGCCGGGGACCTTCTTGTCGTACTCCGGCGTCGCGTTGCCCACCTTGCCGATGGTGAAGCCGCGCTTCTTCAGCTCGTCGGCCGCCGCCTTCGCCAGACCGCTGCGCGGGGTGGCGTTGTAGACGTTCACCGTGACCTGACGCGGCTGCGGCGGCGGGGGTGCCGCGGAGACGGTCGGGACGGGCTCGCAGGTGCGCTTGGCGGTTGCCGTGGACTTCTTTCCTCCGCCTCCGGTGAAGGCGTCGACGAGCTGCATCGTGCCCCAGCCGGCCAGTCCGAGGGCCACCGCCACGGCCACCACCGCGAAGACGATTCTGCGGCGGTTCCGGGGGCGTCGCATACGTGGGTACTTGTCGCCCGTGATGCGGTACTTTCCGCCCATACCGGGGGGAGTGAGCATGCTCATGGGCGCAGCGTAGTGCGGCCTGGTCGCCGTGCCTACTAAACGATCAGTTCATTGCGTCCGTACGGTGCCGAAAGACCCCGAAAGGATCAGCTTCACCCTGCCGCGGGGGCTCAGCCCAGCTCGAGCACGCGGGCGTGGAGCACCTGGCGCTGCTGCAGGGCGGCGCGCACGGCGCGGTGGAGCCCGTCCTCCAGATAGAGGTCGCCCTGCCACTTCACGACATGGGCGAAGAGGTCGCCGTAGAACGTCGAGTCCTCGGCGAGCAGGGTCTCCAGATCCAGCTGGCCCTTGGTCGTCACGAGCTGATCGAGGCGGACCGGGCGCGGCGCGACATCCGCCCACTGCCGGGTGCTTTCCCGGCCGTGGTCGGGATACGGCCGCCCGTTGCCGATGCGCTTGAAGATCACACGGAAAGCCTACCGGCCGAGGGGCACCGGGCGCAGCCGCGGAGCCGCAGTGTGATCCCGTGGAAAAGTATGCAAAACGGGAAACAGGGGTCTCTCATGACACCTCAGGATCCAGTGCGACAGGGCCTCGATGGGGCAGTCGGCTCCCTCACGGCCCTCCCACGGCCCCTCCCGTGGCCCGCCTGGGAGACCGCCTCCGCCTGACCTTCATGGCCCGCGGTCGGCCTCGCCCCCCATGCTGGGGACGGGCAGTGCCTGCCCGGGGCGCAGATCCCTCGAAGGACTCCCGGAGCCGATCACGCGGACCGTGCGGCTGATTCGCCCGAAAGGGGTCGGGATCTTCTTCGTCACGCAGCCCCCGAACGACGCCCTGTCGCAACGGCGCGCCGCAGGAGGTGATCCCGCGGCGCGCCGGTGTGTCCCTGCGTGGAGCTGTTACTCGGTGACCTCGTGGTCGTGGCCGTCGTGCAGGCCGCCGCCGCTGCCCGCGTCACCCTCCGTCGGGACGGTCACGACCGGCTTGCGCAGCGAGCTCAGGTCGTGGGCGTAGGTGCCGACGGCGTTGGCGATGACGCCGATGTTCACAGCGAAGGCGTCCATGTCGATGTTGTCGATGGTGTCGCCCTTGGCGTGGTAGTTCGGGTCGTACGCGACGCCCGCCGTGCCGCCGAACTTCTTCGCCTGTGCCTCGGTCTTGATGCCCTCGGCCCCCGTGAACGTGCCGCCGGACGGGATGCCGACCTCTATGAACGGGCCGTAGTCGGAACGGCCGGTGAAGTCGGTGCCCTCGTGCGGGTGGCCCTGCCGGTCGAGGAACTCGTTGATGTCGCGCTCCAGTTGCGCCGAGCCGGCCGGCCCGGGGCCCGCGCCCACGCGGTCGGAGTCGTCGCCGTCGTAGACGAAGAGCCCGTAGTTCGGCGAGGCGATCATGTCGAAGTTCAGGTAGAGCTTGATCTCCTTCTTGCCCAGATCGCTCAGGTGCGCGACGTAGTGCTCGGAGCCGAGGAGTCCGTTCTCCTCGGCCGACCACCAGGCGAAGCGGATCTTGTTGGCGGGCCGCGGCTCCTTCTTGGCCAGTTCCTGGGCGACTTCGAGCAGACCGGCCGAGCCGGAGCCGTTGTCGTTGATGCCCGGGCCCTCGGTGACGGAGTCGAGGTGCGCGCCGAGCATCACGGTGTTGGCCGCGTTGCCGTGCCGGGTCTCGGCGATCACGTTGTTGGTGGAGCGCGTCTCCTGGAGCTGGCGGATCTCGAAAGAGACGTTCACCGGCCCGTTGGCCAGGTCGGCGGCGAGCTTCTCGCCGTCGGCCTTCGTGATGCCGCCGGTCGGGATCTTCCCCGCGGCGGGGTCGCCGAGGGTGCCGGAGAGCACGCCGTCCGTGTTGTTGTAGACGATGGCGCCGATCGCTCCGGCGCCGGCCGCGGCGGCCTGCTTCTCGGCGAACGTGCAGCCGCCGCGCTTGATCAGCGCGATCTTGCCGGTGAACGCCGACGAGGCGTAGTCGCCCGCCGTGCAGCCGGTCGTGTCGTCCACCGGCACGGCGGCCAGCGCGGCGCGGACACCGCCGACGGCGGTCGACTTGGTGTACGTCATCGCCTTGATGGTGAGGTCGCGCGGCGACGGCGACAGGACCGACAGCTTCTCCGCCAGCGTCTGGGTGTAGAGGAACTCGAACTTCTGGTACGAGACGTCGTACCCGTACCGCTGCATCTGCTGGTACACGTACGCGGCCGACGCGTCGTGCCCCAGGGAACCGGCGGCGCGGTGGCCGCCGGACGAGTCCGCTATCTGCTGGAACTTCTCGAGGTGCTCGAATGCGTCGTCGGCCGACGCACGGGCGACCAGCTTCCTGGCCAGCTTCGCCGCGTCCTTGGCCGCTCGGTCTGCGGGGTCGGGACGGTGGGCTGCGGAAGGGGAGGCGGATGCCAGCAGGAGCGGGGTCGCGAGTGCGGCTGCGGCCAGGGTGGCCACGGCTCTGCGAGGGGTTGCGTTCACAGAGGTCCTTCCCGGTGCGAACGTGGGTTGAGGGGAAGCTAGCGATCTGGCGGGGGTTCTGTGAACACCCGTGCCACAACTGGAGGCCGATTTCCGCTCCTTGTGGCCCGGACTGGCTGCTTCCGCGTCCCTCGTGCCCCCATCAGCGCTTTTCCGTGGCCGACTTCCTCGCCTTGGCCGCCGCCTTCTTCTCCTGCTTGTACGCGCGCACCCGGGCCAGCGACTCGGGTCCGGTGATGTCGGCCGCGGACCGGTAGGCGTCCCTTTCGCCGTACGCCCCGGCCGCCTCGCGCCACCCCTCGGGCGTGATGCCGTACTGCTTGCCCAGCAGCGCCAGGAAGATCTGCGCCTTCTGCTCGCCGTAGCCGGGCAGCGCCTTCAGCCGTGCCAGCAGTTCGGCGCCGTTCGCCGCGTCCCGCCACACGGCGCTCGCGTCGCCGTCGTACTCGTCGACGAGGAACTGGCACAGCTCCTGCACCCGTTTGGCCATCGACACCGGGTAGCGGTGCACGGCCGGCTTCTGTCGGAGCAGCTCGCCGAAGGCGTCCGGGTCGTACGCCGCGATCTGAGCGGCGTCCAGGTCGTCGGCGCCCAGGCGCTGCGCGATCGTGAAGGGGCCGGTGAACGCCCACTCCATGGGGATCTGCTGGTCGAGCAGCATGCCGACCAGGGCGGCGAGCGGGCTGCGGCCGAGCAGCGCGTCGGCCTCGGGCTGCTGGGCGAGGTGAATCGTGGCGTCCATGTCCTGATGATCACCCGGCGGCGTACGGGCCGCCAACGCCCGCAGCCGACAGGCGCCGGCCGTGCCGTCCGTCAGCCTTGCGCATCCCCGCGCCTGATCAGGCCGAGGTGACCGCAGCGCCCGCGAGCGCGCCGAGGACCTGCGGCGCGGCGGGTTCCCGGTCCCCGGCGCGCGGCTCACGCTTCGCCTTCGCCGTCCAGGATGGGCCGGATCAGGACGGGGTACTCCGTGGTTCCCTCCGGGGTCGGGCACTGCGCGATCCGCGCGGCGATCTCCGTGACCCGCTCCAGGCTCTCGCAGTCCAGGACCCAGTAGCCGGCGAGACATTCCTGCGTCGTGCTGTACGGCCCGTCGGTGACCACCGGCCGGCCGTCCTTGCCGGAGGTCACCTGCCGGGTGCGCGCGGGCTCGGCGAGCCCCTGCCCGTCGACGAACTCCCCGGACTCCGCGAGATCCTCGTTCACGGACCGCATGAACGCGAACATCGCCCGGATCTCCTGCTCGCTCCACGCGGGCGCCCCCGGCGACGCCTTGCCGCGCATCGCCTCGTAGTCGGCCTGCGTGCCCTGAATCATCACCAGGTACTTCATGTCTCGCTCCTCCGCCTTGCGCCTTCGCCCCTCGCTGCCGCCCCTTGCGGGCAACTCTCACAGGGGACGTCGGAGCGGGCCGGATTCTCGACAGGGCACGCCGGACCTTTTTCAGACGGTCGCGGCCGCGGTCCGTACGAAGCCGAGATCGTGCGAAGAGACCAGGTCGCGGGGCCCGGCGGCGCGCAGGACGGTGTCGAGCACCCTGCCGGGCTCCGCGCAGTAGCTGTGCGAGAACCAGGGCATGTTGGCCTCGACGACGGCCCAGTGCTCCGCCCCGGTGTCGGGGTCCTGCACGAGTCCGACGTCGACGGTGACGGCGCTCGGCAGCGTCCCGGCGACCGCGCCCAGCAGCCGCCGGGCGAACCGGAGCGCGTCCGCGTCCCTCGTGCCGTCGCCGAGCGGCGCCGTGTCGAGGCGGCCGTACACGGCGTACCTGCTCGCCGCCGCGACCTCGCCGTCCAGCACGAAGAGCCGGTACTCGGCGGCGAACGTCACCACCTCCGACACCAGCACGGCCGTGCCGGGCCCGATGCCGTCCCCGCCGCGCGGGAGCCGCGATCCGTCGGCGTAGACGGCGGCCGGCAGCGACTTGTCGCTCGGCGGCTTCACGAACACCGGGCGCGTGATCTCCCATGCCTCGGACAGCGTGGTCAGTTCGATGCGCCGGCGGGTGTACTCCCCCGGCAGCCGTACGAGCCAGTCGTCGGCGGGCTCGAGCAGCGCGAAGCCCGCCCGGTCGGCGGCCTGCGCCGCGGCCCGCGGACCGCCGTACCAGTGCACCGCCCGCCCCGCCACGGCGTCGATCGCCTCCGGGGCGGTCGACACCGTGACGTCCATGCCCCGCCCGGCGGCGGCCCGGGCCAGCAGCGCGGTCGTGGACGTCTGCTGCGCGGAGGTGAGCAGCACCCCCGGATCCCCGGTCATCGTTCCCCGTTCCCCGTTCCCCCTGGCCGACCGGATCACCGTACCGGGGCGGGGACGGGACCGGCCCCGGACGCCGCTCCCGCGCTGCGCCGGCAGGGCGCGCGCGTCAACGCAGACCGTGTCTGCGGGCCACCATGCGTTCGACCGCCGTCCTCGGGAGCAGCCTGCGCAGGGCGAACACCACGGGCGCGTTGCTGCCCACCGCGTAGAGCGGTCTCGGTCGCGCGGCCTCTGTCGCCCGCACCACGGTGGCGGCGACGCGCTGGGCCGGGATGCCCTTCGCCTCGTTGGCGTTGAGCGCGGCGAGCATCGTCCGGTACTCCGCCAGGAACGGCGAGTCGTCGGCGACGTACTGCGTGCGGCGCTCGCTGATGCCCGTGTTGACCGAGCCGGGCTCGACGGTGGTGATGCCGATGCCGTACGGGGCAACCTCGCGCCGTGCCGCGGTCGCGAAGCCCTTGATCGCCGCCTTGGAGGCGACGTACGAGGAGCGGTACGCGAGCGGGAAGCTGGCCAGCATGGAGCCGACCATGACCACCCGGCCGCGCCGGCGGGCCCGCATGCCGGGCAGGACGAGCTGGGTGAGCCGTACGGCCCCGAGGACGTTGAGGCGGAACAGCCGTTCCAGCGCCTCCATGGGCAGCTCCTCCAGCGGCCCGTTCTGGCTCTCGCCCGCGTTGTTGACCAGGACGTCCACCGCACCGGCCGCCGCGGCGCACGCCTCGATCGAGGCGTCGTCGGTGAGGTCGAGCGCCAGGTACTCGACGCCGGGGACCGGGTCGGTGACCGACACCGGGTCGCGGCTCGTGCCGAGGACGCGGTAGCCGCGCTCCACGAGCGCCGCGGCCACGGCGGCGCCGATGCCCGACGACGCGCCCGTCACCAGGGCCGTGCCCCGGCTCGTCACGCCAGCCGCCGGGCGATCGCGAGGCCGGCGGCCCGGCCGGAGAATATGCAGCCGCCGAGGAACGTGCCCTCCAGCGCGTTGTAGCCGTGCACCCCGCCGCCGCCGAAACCGGCGACCTCCCCGGCCGCGTAGAGACCCTCGAAGACGGACTCGTCGGGCCGGACCACCTGCGAGTCCAGCGTGGTCTCCAGACCGCCGAGCGTCTTGCGGGTCAGCAGGTGCAGCCGTACGGCGATCAGCGGACCCTGCTCGGGGTCGAGGAGGCGGTGCGGCCTGGCGACCCGGGTGAGCCGGTCGGGCCAGTACGCGCGGGCGTTGACGACGGACATGAGCTGGAAGTCCTTGGTGTACGCGTTGTCCACCGCGCTGTCGCGTGCGAGGACCTCTCGTTCGACCTGCCCGTAGTCGAGTTCGCAGTCGGGCGTCAGGGCGTTCATGCCCTTGACGAGCTCCTTGAGCGTCGGCCGCACGACGAAGTCCTCGCCGTGGTCGAGGAACGCCTGCACGGGTCCGGGGGCGCCCTTCTTCGCGCGGGACAGCACCAGCTTCAGGTCCTTGCCGGTGATGTCGGGGTTCTGCTCGGAGCCGGAGAGCGCGAACTCCTTCTCCACGATCGCCCGCGTCAGCACGAACCACGTGTGGTCGTGCCCGGTGCCCACGATGTGCTTCAGCGTGGCGAGGGTGTCGTGGCCGGGGAAGAGCGGCACGGGGAGCCTGCGCCCGGTGGCGTCCAGCCACAGGGAGGAGGGGCCGGGAATGATCCGGATCGCGTGGTCGGGCCAGATCGGGTCCCAGTTCCTGATGCCCTCGGTGTAGTGCCACATGCGGTCGCGGTTGACGACCGAGCCGCCCGCGCGCTCGGTGATCTGCAGCATCCGGCCGTCGACGTAGGCGGGAACGCCGGTGATCATCGACGTGGGCGGGGGCCCGAGGCGGCCTGCGGGCCAGTTCTCGCGGACCAGCTCCTGGTTTCCGCCGATGCCGCCGGAGGTCACGACCACGGCCTGCGCGCGAAGCTCGAACTCCCCGGCCGGCTCACGGGAGGACGCGACTCCGCGCGGCAGACCGGATGCCTCGAGCACGGTGCCCCGCACACCGACGGCCGCCCCGTTCTCGACGATCAGCCCGTCGACGCGGTGGCGGTGGCGGAAGGTCACCAGCCCCCGGGCGGCCGCGGCCAGCACGGGCTCGCGGAAGACCCGCACCACCTCGGGGCCGGTGCCCCAGGTGATGTGGAAGCGCGGAACGGAGTTCCCGTGCCCGCCCGCCGTGCCGTCGCCGCGCTCGGCCCAGCCGACCGTCGGCATGACCCGCAGCCCGAGCCGCTGCAGATAGTCGCGCTTCTCACCGGCGGCGAAGTGCACATACGCCTCGGCCCACTTGCGCGGCAGGCGGTCCTCGCGCTCCCGGTCGAAACCGGCCGAGCCCAGCCAGTCGGACATGGCCAGTCCGACGGAGTCCTTGATGCCCATCCGCCGCTGCTCGGGGCTGTCGACGAAGAACAGTCCGCCGAGCGACCAGAACGCCTGACCACCGAGGTTGGCCTCGTTCTCCTGGTCGACGACCACCACCCGCCGTCCCGCACGGGTCAGTTCGTACGTCGCGACGAGACCGGCCAGTCCCGCTCCGACGACGATGACGTCGGCGTCCTCGCTCACGCTGCCTCCTCGGTGACGGGCGTGCTGTATGCCTGCAGAACGTGTCCGAACAACTCCTCGCGGCGCCTGTGCGGCACCTCGCTGTCCGGTTCGAGCAGCACCTGCACGGCGGTGCCGTCGTGCACGGCGACCAGGGCCTGCCCGAGAGCCGCCACGTCGGGCACCCGCCGTCCGGTCCGCGCGAGTGCCTCGACGACGACCGGCAGGATCGTGTCGAGGATCGCCTGTTCGCGGGCCGCCATGACGCGCCGCAGGGACGGGTTGCGCAGCGCGTGCGCCGTGAACTCGGCCGTCACCCTGTACCAGGCGTCGTCCACGGGGATGGCGCGGAGCGCGGCCCGCAGCCCTTCCTCGGGCGCCGCGGCGGCGACCTCGCCGAGCGCCTCGCGCAGGTCGGCGAGCATGCGCTGCGAGCGCTCCTCCCACATGGCGAGGAACAACTCGTCGAGGGAGGTGAAGTTGGAGTAGAAGGCGCCGCGTGTGTAGCCGGCCCGCTCACAGATCCGCTCCACAGTGGAGCGGCCGAAGCCCTCGTCGGCGAACACCTCGAGGGCGGCGTCGAGCATGCGCCGGCGTGTCTGCGCGCGGCGTGCGGTGACGCGCTTGGACGCGGGCCGTGGTGCGGATGCCGCCGCGGCGGCCGGTACGGGTGCGGTGGCTGTCATGGCCGGTCCCCTCATTCGATGCGCGAACGTATCGGATGCATTCGTGTATCGACAAGGGGTGTGCACCGGCCGGTCCGCCCTTCCGGCCGCCGCTGCGCTACCAGGTCGGGCGGGCGCTGACGCCGCCGTCCACCACCAGGTCGTGGCCGCTGATCCAGGCGGCGGCGTCCGAGGCGAGGAACACGCACGCGTTCCCGATGTCCTCGGGGCGGCCCAGCCGGGCCAGGGGTGCGGCCCCGGTCCAGCGGCGGACGCCGTCGGGCCACGCGTCCTCGATGCCGTCCCGGTGGATCAGGCCGGGGGAGACCGTGTTGACGCGGATGCCGCGCGGGCCGTACTCGAGTGCCGCCGCGCGCGCGAACATGATCAGGGCGGCCTTCGCGGCGCTGTAGTGCGCGTGCCCGCGAGCAGGACGGCTGCCCTCGATCGAGGCGATGTGCGTGATCGTGCCGCCGCCCTGGTCCGACATCACGCCGGCGGCCGCCTGGGTGCAGCTGAACGCGCTGGTCACATTGGCCTCGGACATGCGACGCCAGTCGTCGGCCGTCATGCCCGCGAGATCCTGGACCGGCTGGATCCCCGCGCTGTGGACCAGCGCGTCCAGCCGCCCCCGCCAGGAGGCCGCCGCCTCGATCAGCCGATGGCACGCGCGCTCGTCCGTCAGGTCCGCCTCGACCGGCAGCGCCATTCCGCCCATGGCCGTGATCGCCTCGACGAGGTGGGCGACCGGCCGGCCGCCCGGCCGGTGGTGGAGGACGACGGCGGCGCCGGCCTGCGCGAAGCGTCGGGCGACGCCCCCGCCGATCAGTCCGCCCGCTCCGGTGACCAGCGCGACCGAGCCCGTGAGCCGGGGCAGTGCGGGGTCCGCGGGCCGGCTGCTCGCGGGGTTTCCCGGCGGATCACTCGCCGAACCGCCCGGCGGGGCGGGCGCGCGGCCGGGGCTGCGGTCGGACGGGTGATCAGCCATCGCCGGTCTCCTCGTCGGTCATGCGCAGGGGCGCGTGCGGACGGCACAGCGCCCGGATACGGTCCGCCTCCCGCGGGTACCGGGCGACGAGTTCGCCGACGTCCCCGCCCTCGTAGTCGGAGGCGACGAAGCCGGGGGACATCGTCGTGCCGCACAGCGACCACGCCCCGCCCGCCGCCACGCGCGCGCCCATCCACGTGCCCGCGGGCACGACGGCCTGCACCCGCCCTCCGGAGCCGGGGGCTGCCAGGAGCTCGACCCGGCTGCTGCCGTCAGGGTCGAGGAGCACAAGCTCCAGCCGGTCGCCGCCGTAGAAGTGCCACACCTCGTCGACCGGCAGCCGGTGCATGGCCGAGAAGCCGTCGTCGTCGGCGGTGAGCAGCACGATGATCGCCGAACCGGCCGGGCGTCCCGTGGCGTCCGGCGGCCCCGCCCACGTCCGGCGGAACAGCCCGCCCTCCACCGCCAGTCGCTCCAGCCCGTAGAGCTCGGCCAGTGCGGCGACCGTGTCCGCGGCGTCCCCCCAGTCGTCCATGCCGTCCCTCATCGTCGACCCCCTTCCTGGCCTGCGCCCTCGGTCGCGGTCCTGGCAGAGGGACCGCCTCCGCCCGGAACGCGTCTTGTGACGCGGTGTATTTCGGCTCATCTGTACCCCGATACGCCCAGGAATTAGACATCTGACGACATCTCGCCCGGATTCCCGTCGGTGGTATTCGTCCGCCGATGTGCCAGACGAAAGTGCACGTCAGTTGGCGTTGTCGTGAAGAAGTATTCACCGTCAAAACCGGAGCGTAAGTTGCCGGTTGGTCCGTTGGCGTGATCTCATCCTGTGGAGCGGGAGTCGCGATTGCCGATACCCGCTCCGGGCGTCAGGCGAACCGTTTTCGCCGGCCTGTTTTCCTTTGGCGCACTCGTTCGGCGTCAGTCCAGGAATCCCCCAGTATGGAAAGGGAGAGAAAGTGCGTAACGACTTCACCCCCGTCGAGACCGCCGAGATTTCCGACAGCGAGCTGGACGGCATTTCCGGCGGTATCGCCAGCGCCCACGCCGGTGTCAACGGCTACGGTGCTGCCGTGAACGTCGGTGACGTCGTCGGCGCCGCCCACGCCGTCGCTTCCGTCGTGCCCGTCGCCGCCGTCACCGGTGGGGTCCAGGGTCTCGTCTCGGTGCAGACCACGGGCATCTGAGAACGGCCTTCCTGGTCTTCTCGGCCTTCCCGGCCACGAGCATTGCCCGCCCCGCCCGCGTAACCGCGGGTGACGAGGGCGGGACAGGGCCCCGGAATAACCAGTCCCGGGGCCCACGCGCATGTCCGGACCGGAATCGGAACGGCATGCTTTTCCCGCATCGACAGCATTCTTCCCCGGGCGGGAGCGGCTCTTTCCCGTATCGGCGGCGCGCCTTTTCTCCGTACAGGGGAGATTTTCCCGTGGCGGGACGGATTGAGCGGGCGGCGGTGATTTCGGTGCGGAATCCCGGATCCGAAGCATGAGAATCGCGCCGGCCGGGAATGCGGCCCGAATGCGCTGCC
This sequence comes from Streptomyces sp. NPDC049597, assembly GCF_040675505.1. NCBI lineage: Bacteria > Bacillati > Actinomycetota > Actinomycetes > Kitasatosporales > Streptomycetaceae > Streptomyces > Streptomyces sp. NPDC049597. The sequence continues at coordinate 12,089 of NZ_JBFAOY010000025.1, read as the reverse complement.
GGCGGCGAGCGGAGCTACGCCGGGAGGCGACGAGTCCGGCGCGCGAGCGACGGCACACCCACCCACGGCCCGCGAGTCCGGCGCGCGAGCGACGGCGCACCCACGGCCTGCGCCTTCGTCCGCAGCGCGCACGAGGTGGCCGGGTGACGCGCCGAGCGGCGCTCAGCCCGGGAGTTCCGTGCGCTCCCACCATTCGTAGACGGGCAACGCCCCCTCGGCGGTCTCCTGCCGCCGCGGTGTGGCCTTGAAGTGCTCGTATCCGCCGCGGAACGGGATCTTGAGGTCGCTCCCGGGAGCGGCCGCGTCGGAGAGGGAGACGATCCGCTCCGGAAGATCGGCGGGGCCGCCCTCGAGGACTGCTTTCGATGCGTCGGTCATGACGGCAGTGTCCCCAAAGCCCGCACGGGCCCGGTCCGTGACGCGCCGGTGGAACGGCCGTGAGCGCCTGGCCGTGTCCGGGCTCGGTCCGGTCCTCAGGATCGCCGTGACCCGGCCCGTCTGATTTCCCGTAAGCCTTGACTTGCGGTGAATGAGGAGGAAAATCCGATATACACCAGAGAACCAGAGCGAGCCGTACCGTCGGAGGAGACGTCCACCGACCCGGCGCGACCCACTTGTCGGCTCTGGCCAGGCCCCCGGCAGATCCGCTCGACCTCAGGGTTCTCAGCGACGACTGGGACTCGGGAGATCGAGAGGACTACCGGGGACTGCATGTCCGGGGGACGGTATCCGGGTGCCGCGACGCGGGGCGTCAGTGGCCGCAGCCCGGTGTGGGGGTGCCGAGGTGTCTCCAGGCCTGCGGGCCGACCTGGCCGTCGACGGCGATGCCGCTGCACTTCTGGACGGCGCGGACCCCGGCGTCGGTCACCGTTCCGAACGTGCCGTCGAGGCGTCCCGGAGCCGGAACGGCCTGGCCGTCGGCGGGGTCATCGGCCCGAAGACGTGGAAGAAGCTCGTGTCCAGGACCACGACCCACGCGCCGACCGCTCTCACGGCGCCTCCACGGCACCACGCTGACGCACCGTCAGGTCGGGGGCCGCTGAGTGCGGCCGGCCTCACGTGGAAGTCCCTCGGCAAGTGCAGCGACCGCAACCGGCGTACCTGCACGTCCTTCGGCGGCGCGTCCGCGCCCGCAGCGCCCAGGGAGTCATCGCCCTGAAGAAGAACAGCGGCTGCCCCGGCGTCATCACCGGCAGCACCGAGACCGGCCACGCCGACGGCCCCCGTCCCACAGCGAGGGCTTCAAGATCGACACCGGACGTGGCGACTGCGTGTTTGCCTGCATCAAGCGCCACGCCGCCTACAGCCACGACCGCGGCGACACCCTGGTCCGGAAGGGCACTGTCGGCGGCATCGAGGCCGACTTCGCCCGCGACACTTCTGCTCCCGCAAGGCTCGGAGACTGCGTATCCGTGGGCTGACCGACCGTGCTCCGCTCTTTGTTGGCAACAGGCGGCTGTGTGGAACCTGATCACGCTCGAGCCAGGCGTCTGCGACGACTGAGACGGAAACTGTGGCCGACGAACGCCAGAGGGCCGGACCGCTGATGCGGTCCGGCCCTCTGGGCTGGCGGAGGATACGAGATTCGAACTCGTGAGGGGTTGCCCCCAACACGCTTTCCAAGCGTGCGCCCTAGGCCTCTAGGCGAATCCTCCGCCGGAAACATTACATGACGCCGAGGAGTGCTCGCGAACCCGTTCCCATCGGCCCGGAACCGGGGGTCCGACCACCCCCCTGCATCGGGTAACCTGGGCGCAGCCCCTCACGTGGCGCTATCTGACTGAACTCCCCCAGGGCCGGAAGGCAGCAAGGGTAGGTCGGCTCTGGCGGGTGCGTGAGGGGCGCTTGCGTGGTGCGGGGACTGCGCGGGGGCCTGGGCTCTCGGGGCGGCCTCGATTGTCGGCGGGCCCCGATAACCTCGTAAGCGTGTCGTCCCTTGCGCTGTACCGCCGCTATCGCCCCGAGTCGTTCGCCGAGGTCATCGGGCAGGAGCATGTCACCGACCCGTTGCAGCAGGCCCTGCGGAACAACCGGGTCAATCACGCGTACCTCTTCAGCGGGCCGCGCGGCTGCGGCAAGACGACCAGTGCCCGCATCCTCGCCCGCTGTCTGAACTGCGAGAAGGGGCCGACGCCGACGCCCTGCGGCGAGTGCCGGTCCTGCCGCGATCTCGCGCGCAACGGGCCGGGGTCGATCGACGTCATCGAGATCGACGCGGCGTCGCACGGAGGCGTGGACGACGCCCGTGACCTGCGCGAAAAGGCGTTCTTCGGCCCGGCGAGCAGCCGCTACAAGATCTACATCATCGACGAGGCCCACATGGTCACCTCGGCGGGCTTCAACGCCCTGCTGAAGGTGGTCGAGGAGCCCCCGGAGCATCTGAAGTTCATCTTCGCGACGACCGAGCCCGAGAAGGTCATCGGGACGATCCGGTCCAGGACGCACCATTACCCGTTCCGCCTCGTTCCGCCGGGCACGCTCCGGGAGTACCTGGCCGAGGTGTGCGGCCACGAGGGCATCCCCGTCGAGGACGGCGTGCTGCCCCTCGTCGTGCGTGCCGGGGCGGGGTCCGTGCGTGACTCCATGTCCGTCATGGACCAACTGCTCGCCGGAGCGGCTGAGGACGGTGTGACGTATGCCATGGCCACCGCCCTCCTCGGATACACCGACGGGTCGCTGCTCGACTCGGTCGTGGACGCCTTCGCCTCGGGCGACGGCGCCGCGGCCTTCGAGGTCGTGGACCGCGTCATCGAGGGCGGGAACGACCCGCGCAGGTTCGTCGCCGATCTCCTGGAGCGGCTGCGGGATCTGGTGATCCTCGCCGCTGTTCCGGACGCGGGCACCAAGGGCCTGATCGACGCGCCCGCCGACGTGGTGGAACGCATGCAGGCGCAGGCGTCCGTCTTCGGCGCGGCCGAGCTCAGCCGCGCGGCCGACCTGGTGAACACCGGACTGACCGAGATGCGCGGCGCCACATCCCCGCGGCTCCAGCTGGAGCTGATCTGCGCCCGCGTGCTGCTGCCCGCCGCCTTCGACGACGAGCGGTCCGTGCAGGCCCGGCTCGACCGGCTGGAGCGCGGTGCGACGTTCTCGGCGGGCGGGCCGGCACCCGCCATGGGGTACGTCCCCGGGCCCGAGGCCCAGGCGCACGCCCCGGTGCCGCCCGGTGGCGGTCCCGCGGCGGCGCGCGCCGCCGTACGGCCCGAGGCGGCTCCGCCCGCACCGGCACCGGCTCCCGCGACCGCGTCGGCCGCGGCAGCTCCGGCGCCCGCGTCCACGCCCGAGCCCGCCGCCCCTCAAGCGCCCCGGGCCCCCGAGCCCGCGCCGGCCCGGCCCGGTGCCTGGCCGGGCGCGACCGGTGGCGGCGCGGCCCCGGAGGCCCCGCGGCGGCCCGGTGGCTGGCCCACCGCCTCGACCCCCGGCCAGGGCGCACCGCCTGCCGCCCCCCAGCCACCCCGGACCCCGGAGCCCGCGCCCGCAGGCCCCGCCGCTGCCGCGCCCGCACCGGCTCCCGCCATGTCCCAGGGCGCCGGCCAGGTACGGAACATGTGGCCGGACATCCTGGAGGCCGTGAAGAACCGCCGCCGCTTCACCTGGATCCTCCTCAGCCAGAACGCGCAGGTGGCGGGCTTCGACGGCACCACCCTCCAGCTCGGCTTCATCAACGCCGGCGCCCGGGACAACTTCGCGAGCAGCGGCAGCGAGGACGTCCTGAAGCAGGCGCTCGCCGAGCAGTTCAACGTGCAGTGGAAGGTCGAGGCGATCGTCGATCCGTCCGGCGGTGCGGGCGGAGGCCCCGGCGGCGGCCAGCCCTCGGGCGGACCGGGAGGCTACGGCGGCCAGCCCGGCCCCGGCGGCTACGGAGGCCAGTCCGGCGGTGGCTACGGCGGGCAGGGCGGCCACGGGCAGAACAGGCCCCCCGCCGCCGCTCCGGCCCCGCCCGCCCCGGCGGCCCCCGCACCCCGGCCCGCCCCGTCCGCCCCTTCTCAGGCGGCCCCGCCGCAGCCGGTCCCCGAGCCGGTGCGCCCGGCCGAGACGTACAGTCCGCCGCCGCCCCCACCGGTCTCGCTGGAGGACGACGTCCCGGAGGAGGACGATCCGGATCTCGTCGACTCGGCACTCTCCGGGCACGACCTGATCGTGCGCGAGCTCGGAGCCACGGTCGTGGAGGAATATACGAACGAGTAGCGGGTGTGCCCTCAGAGGCCCGTACGACGCCGTGGGGTGCCCGGCGGTTAGGCTTGCGCCCGTGAAGGTCCTCGTCATCGGCGGCGGCGCCCGCGAACACGCCCTGTGCCGCTCTCTGTCCCTCGATCCCGACGTCACCGCTCTGCACTGCGCGCCCGGAAACGCCGGTATCGCCGAGGTCGCCGAGCTGCACCCGGTCGACCAGCTGGACGGCCCGGCCGTCGCGCGGCTCGCCACCGTCCTCGGCGCCGAGCTCGTCGTGGTCGGCCCGGAGGCGCCGCTCGTCGCCGGTGTCGCCGACCAGGTCCGCGCCGCCGGGATCCCGTGCTTCGGCCCGTCGGGTGCCGCGGCGCAGCTGGAGGGCTCCAAGGCCTTCGCCAAGGACGTGATGGCCGGGGCGGGGGTGCCCACCGCCCGCAGCTACGTCTGCACCACCCCCGAGGAGATCGACGAGGCGCTCGACGCCTTCGGCGCCCCGTACGTGGTCAAGGACGACGGACTCGCCGCCGGCAAGGGCGTCGTGGTCACGAGTGACCTGGAGCAGGCCCGCGAACACGCGCTCGCGTGCGGCCGGGTCGTCATCGAGGAGTACCTCGACGGCCCCGAGGTCTCGCTCTTCGCCATCACCGACGGCGAGACGGTCGTGCCCCTGAGGCCCGCCCAGGACTTCAAGCGCGCGCTCGACGGCGACGAGGGCCCGAACACCGGCGGCATGGGCGCGTACTCCCCGCTGCCGTGGGCCGACCCCAAGCTGGTCGACGAGGTCGTGGACACCGTCCTCCAGCCGACGGTCGACGAGATGCGCCGTCGCGGCACGCCCTTCTCCGGGCTGCTGTACGCGGGGCTGGCGATCACGTCACGCGGTGTGCGGGTCATCGAGTTCAACGCGCGCTTCGGCGACCCGGAGACGCAGGTCGTGCTCGCCCGGCTGAAGACGCCGCTGGCCGGGGTCCTGCTCGCCGCGGCGAACGGCACGCTGGACACCCTTCCTCCGCTCAACTGGCGGGACGACGCGGCCGTGACCGTCGTCGTCGCGTCCCACAACTACCCGGGCACGCCGCGCACCGGCGACCCGATCGAGGGCCTCGACGAGGTCGCCGCCGAGGACGCGCCCCACGCGTACGTCCTCCACGCCGGCACCAAGCGCGACGGCGACGCGATCGTGAGCGCCGGCGGCCGGGTGCTGTCGGTGACGGCGACGGGCAAGGACCTGGCCGAGGCGCGCGAGCGCGCGTACCGGGCGGTCTCGCGCATCCGCCTGGAGGGCTCCCAGCACCGGACGGACATCGCCCGCGCCGCCGCGGAGGGCTGACGGGCGGAGTACGGCTCACCTACACGAGCGCACCTTCTTCCCGGACGGGGCCCGGCGCACAGCACGCCGGGCCCCGTCCGTGTGCCGGATCCGGTCGAACCGCCCGCACCCGGCGGTGGCGACGGAGCAGGGCGCGGGAAACCGCCGACCCCGTGCGTACGCCCGGTGACACCGGCCCGACCTGCACTTCCATGCCCACTGTCCACTGCCGTCCGCCGCGTCCGATGCATTGCCCAAAGCCATTCCATCGAGTGATGCCTGAGCCATCCGGATGACGGTCGCCCAAGCCCCAACTAGGGTGCGGCGCAGGCGTTCCGGCACTTGGCCCACCGGCATTGCGATGTCAGTGGGCGGTGCCACAGTGGGGGAGTGACCAACACCGCCGCAGGGCAGAGGGGGTGACGTCCGGTCGTGACCGGTACCGCTATCGGGGAGTCGGTGGGCGCTCGTGGCGCCCGTTCCAAGGCCTTCGCCGTGCTGCGTGTGCGCGGTTGGGCGGCGGCCGTGGCGCTGCTCCCCGCAGCCGTCGCCGTGATCCTGCTGGCCGGCGGTGCGACGGGCAGGATGAGCGGCTCGGGCTGGGACACCGCGCGCTGGACGGTGACCGTGTGCGCGGTGGTCGTGCTGCTCGCCGCCGTGGCCGTCGCCGCGGTGATCGCCCGGGCCGCCCCCGCTCTCAGCCCGACCGTGGAGCTCCCGGAGCGCTCGGCACCCGATCTGTACCGCCTGGTCCACGACCTGGCCGAGCGCCTGGACGTGCCCGCGCCGTCCGCGCTCGCGCTCACCCCCGACTGCGACAGCTGGCTCGAGGACCGTACGCACCCGGCCCACGCGATATCCGGGGCCAGGCGGCGCCCGGGCGAGGCGCCGGTCCTGGTCATCGGCTCGCCCTTCCTGTGGTGGATGCGGGTCGCCGAGCTGCGGGCGGTGCTCGGCCCGGTCGTCGCGGGCACCAGCCTCGCCGCCGACCCCGACATAGCCGCCGCCCGCCGGTTCGTACGAGGCCTGGACGCGGCGGTCGCCGACGCGACCGGCCCCGGGGGGCGGCGGTCCATACGCAGGCCGCTGTCCCTCCTGACCGGCCGGATAGCCCGGCTTCTGCTGCGCGGCTGCCAGATGCACGCGGCCGAGATGGAGCGCTGGGTCGCGGCCGCCGCGTCCGAGCGGGCACAGGGCATGGACTACGGTCTGCGGATCGTCGCCCAGGAGCAGGTGGGTCTCGCCTACGCGGGCTGGGACCGGCTGCTGACCAGGGTGGCCCTGCCCGCCTGGCACATGGGCCGCTGGCCCTCGCGGCTGGACGCGGGAGTCGTGGCGGCGCTGACCGAGCTCTCCCGGCGTGACCGCCTCGCCGAGGGCTTCACCTCGCGGCTGGGCGAACGTCCCGCCTGCGATCTGCTGGAGGAGCCCGGCACCGTGGACGAGGCGGCGTCGCTGCTGGCGGCGCGGCTGTTCCACGGCGGCCCCGCCGAGGCCGGCCCCGACTGGTCCCCGGTGGACTGGCAGCACTATCCGGACGAGGTCGTCGACCGCAAGTGGCGTACGGAGGCGGCCCGTATCCACCGGGTCCTCGACGAGCTGGGGGTACCGCCCGCGACCGGGCCCGAGGGGCCGACCCTCGCCCGTGTGATCGAGCATCTGTCGCAACGGCCCGGCGGTGCGGCGAGCGACGATCTCGCGGCCGCGCTCACCGCCCGCACGGCACGCGAGGAGGCGGCACGTGAGCCGACGCGGGCCCAGGGCCGGCCGGCGGTCGCCCTGGACGGCGCGGGTGACGTGCTGGCCCTGTGGGGCGGGGAGCCGCTGCCGCTGTTCCCGCTCCAGCCGCCGCGCAGCGGCCGTGACCTGCTCACTGACCACGTCGTCGCGATGGTGTGCTGCACGGCGATCGACACCGTGGGGGCGGCGCCCGGGCTGGACTGGCTGGACGGCCCGGCGCTGCTGATCGACGGCGAGCGGCGGGCGGACCTCATGGCGCCCGTGCTGAGCCTGGTGGAGGACGGCGACGCGCAGCCGCTGCGGGTCTGGCTGCGCTCCCTCGGCGTCCGGCCGGAGAAGCCGGTGCGCCTCGCCTGAGCCGTGTAGGGCCCGCCACCCCTGTCACTCGCGGCCCACATCCCCCTCATACGGAACGATCTCTTCTCCTTCCCGCCGATTCACGACGAACGGTGACGGAGTGAGTGCGTTATGTGATGTGCTGGAGACCGGCGCTGAACAGGTCGGCGCATCGACGATGTACCGGGGCACCGAGGGAGGGGCGCGACATGGGGGCGGAGCAGATCCGGCGATGGGAATCGGGCGCGCTCGCCCACGCCGTCAGCGATCCCTTCGGCCAGGGCCCGCTGCCCTGGCTGCGCGGCGGTGAGCACTACTTCGGCGACACCGGCCAAGTCGTGCCCTGGTACGCCGACCCGGCGCTGGCCCGCGGCGGCTCAGGCGGCCCGCGCACCGCCGACGACGTACGCCTCCAGATCAAGGGCTTCGTGTCGCCCGGGGCCGCCGCGCCCGGCGAGGCGATCGATTTCCACATCACCGTGGACCCGCCGCAGCAGTTCTCGGTCGACATCTACCGCATCGGTCACTACGGCGGCGACGGCGCCGCCAAGATCACCACGAGCCCGCGGCTGTCCGGCATCGTCCAGCCGCCCCCGCTCACCGCCGACCGCACCGTCTCGTGCCACCACTGGTGGCTCTCGTGGCGGCTGCAGATCCCCTCGTACTGGTCGATCGGCGCATACGTCGCCGTGCTGACCACCCTCGACGGCTACCGCTCCCACATCCCCTTCACGGTCCGCGACGACCGCCCGGCCGATCTGCTGCTGCTCCTGCCCGACGTCACGTGGCAGGCCTACAACCTCTATCCGGAGGACGGGCGCACCGGCGCGAGCCTGTACCACGCGTGGGACGGGAACGGCCGGCTGCTCGGCGAGGAGGACGCCGCCGTCACCGTCTCCTTCGACCGCCCCTACGCAGGGGCGGGCCTGCCTCTGCACGTCGGCCACGCGTACGACTTCATCCGCTGGGCCGAGCGGTACGGCTACGACCTCGCCTACGCCGACACCCGCGATCTGCACGCGGGCCGCATCGATCCCTCCCGCTACCGCGGTCTGGTCTTCCCCGGCCATGACGAGTACTGGTCGGCTCCGATGCGCCACGCGGCCGAGACCGCCCGCGACCGCGGCACCTCACTGGTCTTCCTCTCCGCCAACACCATGTACTGGCAGGTCGAGCTCGCCCCCTCCCCGTCCGGTATGCCCGAGCGGCTGCTGACGTGCCGCAAGCGCCGTGGCCCCGGCAAACCGGCCCTGTGGCGTGAGGTCGGCCGGTCAGAGCAGCTGCTGCTGGGCATCCAGTACGCGGGCCGGGTCCCGGAGCCCTCGCCCCTCGTCGTGCGCAACGCGGACCACTGGCTGTGGGAGGCGACCGGCGCCGGAGAGGGCGACGAGCTGCCCGGTCTGGTCGCGGGCGAGGCCGATCGCTACTTCCCGCGCACCGCGCTGCCGGAGCACGTCAGCCGCATCCTGCTCGCGCACTCCCCGTACGAGGACGGCGAGGGCGTGGTGCGCCACCAGGAGACGTCGCTGTACCGGGCTCCCTCCGGCGCTCTGGTCTTCGCGTCGGGGACCTTCGCCTGGTCACCGGCCCTCGACCGGCCCGGCCACGTGGACCCCCGCATCCAGCGCGCGACCGCCAACCTCCTCGACCGCATCTGCAAACGTGACTAAGGGCGGGGTACCCCCCGCTCAGCTGATCCGGCCTGATCCGAAAGAGAGGACAGGCGATGATCCGGCGCGTCCGGCACCCCTGGTCAGGAGACTCCCGCCCGCATACGGGACAATCGGAGCCGTTGTACGTAACCACGGGGAGGAACCGTGTCCGGATTCGTCGAAAAGCCCGAGCCGATCCAGGTGCCCGGCCTGATGCACGTGCACACCGGCAAGGTGCGCGACCTGTACCGGAACGAGGCGGGCGACCTCGTGATGGTCGCAAGTGACCGCATGTCCGCCTACGACTGGGTGCTCCCCACGGAGATCCCCGACAAGGGCCGGGTGCTCACCCGCCTGTCCCTGTGGTGGTTCGAGCAGTTGCAGGACCTCGTCCCGAACCATGTGCTTTCCACCGACCTGCCCGCCGGCGCCCCCGCCGACTGGGAGGGCCGCACCCTGATCTGCAAGTCGCTGAACATGGTCCCGGTCGAGTGCGTCGCCCGCGGCTATCTGACCGGCTCCGGCCTCGCCGAGTACGAGCAGACCCGCACGGTCTGCGGGCTGGCGCTCCCCGAGGGCCTCGTCGACGGCTCCGAGCTGCCCGCCCCGATCTTCACGCCGGCCACCAAGGCGGCCGTCGGTGACCACGACGAGAACGTCAGCTACGAGGAGGTCGCCCGCCAGGTCGGCGCGGAGACCGCCGCACACCTGCGCCGCACGACGCTCGACGTGTACGCGCGTGCCCGCGACATCGCCCGTGAGCGGGGCATCATCCTGGCCGACACGAAGTTCGAGTTCGGCTTCGACGGGGAGACCCTGGTCATCGCGGACGAGGTGCTGACCCCCGACTCGTCCCGCTTCTGGCCCGCGGCTTCCTGGGAGCCCGGCCACGCGCAGCCGTCGTACGACAAGCAGTACGTGCGTGACTGGCTGACGTCCCCGGCCTCCGGCTGGGACCGCAGGAGCGAGCAGCCGCCGCCCGCCCTGCCGCAGGACGTCGTCGACGCGACCCGGGCCAAGTACCTGGAGGCGTACGAGCTGCTGACCGGGACGGCCTGGCAGTAACGGCAGACGAAGAAGCCCCCGGCGAGATCGCCGGGGGCTTCTTCATCTGAGCGGACGACGAGATTCGAACTCGCGACCCTCACCTTGGCAAGGTGATGCTCTACCAACTGAGCCACGTCCGCATGCGCCGTAGCGCGGAGACCACTATACCCAAACTCGCGGCTCGGTGAGACATACCGCCGTACAGATCTCCGGCCCGGGCCTCGCCGGGCTCCTCCGAGGGGTGGCCGACCGGCGAGCGCACAGGTGCCGGGCGGGCCCAAGTGCCGGTCCTCAGGCGGCGTGAGCGGTCGATCGGCACCAGGGACACAGTTACGGGGTGCTGGTCGCCGAAGCCTCTGGACGTCGATTTCTGTGGCGACCCTCACACGGGAAGTCCTCCCGAATCGGAGAACAACGAAGGCCCCGGTCATATCGACCAGGGCCTTCGCTCTCTGAGCGGACGACGAGATTCGAACTCGCGACCCTCACCTTGGCAAGGTGATGCTCTACCAACTGAGCCACGTCCGCATTGCTGCCGCTCGGCTCTCACCGGGCGGTGCGTTCACCACTGTACCTGATCCACATCGGTGGACGGTAATAGTGGTGCAGAGCGGGTGACAGGAATTGCACACTGCGCCTTCCCCCTGGAAGGGGGATGTTCTGCTACTGAACTACACCCGCATGCTCGGTGGGCCCGGCCTTTTCGGCCTTGCCCCTCGGCGTGCTCCAGACTCTAGCCGATCACCAGGGGTGCAGTGCAACTCGCTGTGCCGGCGTCCACGTCCGGGCGCCGTGCGCCGGCCTCCCGGGCCGACGGCTCAACTCGCCTCGCGGAACGCCTCGTAGACGTGCTTGGGGATGCGGCCCCGGGCCGGTACGTCCATCTTGCGCGACTGCGCCCAGGCGCGGACCGCGGCCGGGGACGGCTCGAGCGAGGTGTGCCGGTACGAGACGCGTGACTTGTCGCGCTTGGTGACGTTCGTCATCTTCCGGCCCGCGGCCACGTACGGGGCCAGGGCCTTGCGCAGTTTCTTTGCATTGGACGTATTGAGGTCGATCTCGTACGACTTCCCGTCGAGGCCGAACATCACCGTTTCCGCCGCTTCTCCTCCGTCGATGTCGTCGGAGAGCGTGACCACTACTCGCTGAGCCACGGATATCGGTCCTTTCACTGCGGTATCACCGGTTCTGACGTGCGGTGATACCGGCTTTTCGGCCATCGAGGGGCAATGCTGCTTTCCTCTGTATTCCTTTGTACAGCGCACGGCCACGCATTGTGAAGCCCCGGCAATTTTCTGCGCGTGTCCGCCGCAAAGGCGTCAGGGATTCTTATCCGGGATTTCGCTGAGGGCCCCGGCATATCTACTCGCGTAGATTTTCGGGCCGGGTACGCTGAGGGAACCGCCCTCGCAACACACCACCGGGAGTGCCCGTGGCTCGCGTCGTAGTCGACGTCATGCTCAAGCCCGAGATCCTCGACCCCCAGGGACAGGCGGTGCAGCGTGCACTGCCCCGTCTGGGATTCGACGGGATCGCGGACGTCCGTCAGGGGAAGCGCTTCGAGCTGGAGGTGGAGGGGCCGGTCGACGACGCCGCCCTCGCCCGCATCCATGAGATGGCCGAAACGTTCCTCGCCAACACCGTCATCGAGGACTTCGTCGTGAAGGTGGAGTCGTGACCGCTCGTATCGGAGTCGTCACCTTCCCGGGGACGCTGGACGACCGGGACGCGCTGCGTGCGGTGCGTCTGGCGGGTGCCGAGCCGGTGTCGCTGTGGCACCGTGACAAGGACCTCAAGCAGGTCGACGCGGTCGTGCTGGCCGGCGGGTTCTCGTA
>NZ_JBFAOY010000024.1:0-110900 GCF_040675505.1 Streptomyces sp. NPDC049597 | reverse complement strand
ATCGCCCGTCAGACGGCGGCAGTTGTGGCCACGGGCCGCTCCGACTTCCCCAACCAGATCAACAACGTCCTGGTGTTCCCGGGCGTGTTCCGGGGTCTGCTGGACGCCCAGTCCCGCACCGTCGACACGGAGATGATGCTGGCGGCCGCGACCGCCCTCGCGGACGTCGTCACCGAGGACGAGCTCAACCCGAACTACATCATCCCGTCCGTCTTCAACGACAAGGTCGCCGGCGCCGTAGCCGGGTCGGTACGGGCTGCCGCCTGGCACGAAGGCGCCGTCTGAGGACGACCAGGAGCCTGCCTGCGGCATCCGGCCGCGCGCCCCCGCGCCACGCGGGTCTCAGACCGGGAACGCCGCTGTCAGGGGCTGTTCGGCCCAGATGACCTTGCCGTCCGCCGTGTAGCGGGTGCCCCAGCGCTCGGTGAGCTGGGCGACGAGGAACAGGCCGCGCCCGCCTTCGTCCGTGGTGTCCGCGTACCGCAGGTGAGGCGACGTGCTGCTGCCGTCGGACACCTCGCAGATCAGCTTGCGGTCGAGCAGCAGCCGGACGCCGATGGGGCCGGTGGCGTAGCGGAGGGCGTTGGTGATCAGTTCGCTGAGGACGAGCTCGGTGACAAAACCGATCTCCTCCAGGTTCCATACGGCCAGTTGGTCGGTGACGGCGGTGCGCATCTGTCCCACGGCCGCGGGATCGCGGGGCACGTCCCAGTGCGCGACCCGATCCGGGGGCAGCGCGCGGGTGCGTGCCACGAGCAGCGCGATGTCGTCGCGAGGAGGCGTCGGCAGCAGGGCGTCGAGCACCGCGCCACAGGTCTCCTCGGGCCCTTCGTCCGCGCGGCGCAGGGTGCTGCCCAGGATGTCGAGGCACTCGTCGATGTCCCGGTCGCGGTGCTCGACCAGGCCGTCGGTGTAGAGCACGAGCCTGCTGCCCTCGGGCACGTCGAACTCAGCGGCCTCGAAGGGAAGACCGCCCACGCCCAGCGGGGGACTGGCGGGCAACTCGAGGAACTGCACGGTGCCGTCGGGCCTGGCGAGCGCGGGCGGGGGGTGGCCGGCCCGGGCAAGGACGCAGCGGCAGGCGACCGGGTCGTAGACGGCGTACAGGCAGGTCGCCCCGACGATCGCATCGGCGAATTCCGTCGTCTCCTCGCCCTGGGCCAGTTCGTCGAGGCGCGCCAGGAGCTCGTCGGGCGGCAGGTCCAGGGTGGAGAAGTTGCGGACGGCGGTGCGCAGCCGGCCCATGGTGGCCGTGGCGTACATGCCCTGGCCCACCACGTCGCCCACCACCACAGCGACCCGCGCGCCCGACAGCGGGATGACGTCGAACCAGTCTCCGCCCACGCCCTGATGCGCCGGCAGATAGCGGTGCGCGATGTCGAGGGCGTTCTGCTCGGGCAGACCGCGGGGCAGCATGCTGCGCTGCAGCGTCACGGCCATGGTGTGTTCGCGGGTGTAGCGGCGGGCGTTGTCGATGCAGACCGCGGCGCGGGCCGCCAGCTCCTCGGCGAGGGCCAGGTCGTCCTCCTCGAACGGCTGGGGCTTCTCCGAGCGCCAGAAGTTCGCCACGCCCAGAACCACACCCCGGGCACACAGCGGGGCGGTGATCAGGGAGTGGATGCCGTAGTCGATGACCCGCCGGGCGCGCTCGCGGTCCTGGGCCCAGAATCCGGGGGCGTGGCGAAGATCGGGCTCGAGGACGGCCCGTCCGCTGATCAGGCCCCTGACCTGAGGCGCGGAGCGGACGAACTCGATCACTTGGTCCGAGGGATAGAGCGGAGGGTCCTCGCGGATGCCGGCGGTGGCGGTTCGGTGGAGCTGCTGCTCCGGACCCGCCGGCTCGTCGCCGCGCAGCACCGGCTCCGCGAGGTCGACGGTGACGAAGTCGGCGAACTGCGGTACCGCCACCTCGGCCAGCTCCTCGGCCGTCCTGGGCACATCGAGGGTGGTACCGATGGCAGCGGCCGCGTCGTAGAGCACCTGGAGGCGTTCCCTCGACGCTTCCACCTTGCCGGAGAGCAGCTGGAGCTCAGTGGTGTCCCGCAGCGTCACCACGTTGCCGCGAGGCCCCCCGTACCGGTCCAGGGCCCGTTGGTTGACCGCCAGCAGCCGCCCGCCCGTCAGATGCACCTCGTCGTCGGCCTCACGGCCGGAGGCCAGCAGCGTGACCATGGGCGGAGCGAGGCCCACCTCGCCCACAGGGCGGCCCTGGGCGTCCGGAGGCAGATCGAGCAAGCGCTGCGCCTCGTCGTTGACGAGCAGCAGACGACGGTCGGCGTCGACGATGAGGACTCCTTCCCGCGCGGCGTGCAGGACGGCGTCGTGGTGCTCGTACATGCGGGTGATCTCGGTCGGGCCGAGGCCGCGGGTCTGGCGCAGCAGCCGTCTGCTGAGCACCGCCGCCCCACCCGTGGTGACGACCACCGCGGCTGCCGCCATCCCCAGCACGAGCGGCAGCTGCTCCGTCGCCCTCTTGTCGACGTTCTCGATCGTGACGCCGGCGCTGACCGCGCCGACCACCGAGCCGTCAGCGTCCTTGACCGGGACGAACGCCCGGTACTGAGGGCCGAGAGAGCCACTGGTCTCGCTCTGGGTCGTCCGCCCGGCCAGCAAAGGCGACATGTCCTCGTCGTTGTCCACGCCGATGCGCTCCGGCAGGGGGTGCGTGTAGCGGATTCCCTCCCGGTCCACGACGACGATGAAGTCGACGCCGGAGCCCTTTCTGGCCGCCTCGGCCCGCGGCTGCAGCACCGCGGTGGGATCGGGTGACTTCAGGGCCTCCGCGATCCCCGGGGACTGGGCGAAACCCTGCGCGACGGCGAGCGACCGGTCCCTGGCGTCCCGTGTGCTCTCGCGCTGGAGCGTGAGCACCAGAAGGGCGAGGGCCCCGGCCGCGAGCAGCACCACGATCGCCACCTGCAGGAGGAACATCTGACCGACGACGCTGTGAGCACCGAGTGCGGACCTCATCCCTCTGGCCCGCCTTCCTGCGGACCCGTCCGAATGCGGAGCACCGAATGAGCCCCGAAAACGGCGGGGAGGTCGATCCATAACTCCTTTCTACTCTTCATTCATGACCGCAGCCACCGTTGCTTGTGCATGTCCTGACCTGCGCTGATTCCCGGAATGCTCCCCCGCGGACGCGGCCGCGGGGGAACGGCACCGGCCACCGGGGACGGATCACCCGTGCCACCCGCCCCCTCCGGCGTACCGCAGTGCCGGGAGGGAGCAGGCCGTGGTGCATCGAGAAACGTTGCCGTTTAGCGATGCTCAGGGGGTGGGCGGCGGGGTGTCCGCCGTGATGCCGGCGATCGGGTAGCTGGAGTCGGCCTGGAAACCGCGCAGCGGGAGGAAGATGCCCTGATCGCGGATGACCTGCTGACCCTGCTTGCTCAGAATGAAGCGGGTGAGTTCGGCGAAGACCGGGTTCAGTGGGGCGTCCGGCTTCTTGTTCATGTTGAGGTAGGCCAGCCGGCTCAGCGGGTATGCGGCAGACGCGACGTTCTCGTAGGTGGGTGCGTACACGGGGTCGCCGGTGTGGTGGGACAGTGACAGGACCTTGACGGGAGCGTCGATGTAGGCGTTGCCGGTGTAACCGATCGCATAGGGGTCGGCGGCGACCTGCTGGGCAAGCTTGAACACCGTCTTTTCCCAGTGGACGTTCGGGTCCGTCTCAGGCGAGCGCCATTCGCCGCGCACGTCCTTCGTGCTCAGTACGCGCTGCCGGATGAACTCCTCGTAGCCGTTCCACGGCGCGATGCCGTAGATGCGGATCGGCTTGTCGGCCCACTCGCCGGTCAGACCCAGGTCTCCCCATGTCGTGATGGGGTCGCCGCCACGGGCGCGGGTGGTGGACAGGATGGAGTCGAGCTGGTCCAGGGAAAGCTTGTCCATGGGGTTCTTCTTGTTGACCGTGAAGGCCAGGGAGTCGAGCCACCCGAACTGGCGGTAGCTGCCACCGGAGATCGGCACGCTCGTCGGGTCGTAGCCGTATGCGTCGCGGAAGCTCTTGACGTCGGTGGGCTTGAGCTCGCGGGAGACGAAGGCGCAGTCCAGGTTGCCGTTGATGAGCTCGACCGCTCCGAGGCTTCCGGCATAGGGAGGATCGACGGAGATGTTGACGTTGGGGTAGTACCTCTTGAATTCCGCGATCCAGTTCTTCGACAGCTCGGTGAGCACGTCGGACGAGGCGCACTTGAAGTCGCCCCGCAGCTCGCTCTTGTTGCGTGCGGGCTGGAACTCGTGCAGCGCCGGGTCCAGAGTGGGTTGCAGCAGCTCGGGATTCGGCTTGGCCCTGCCGTTCTGTCGGCTGTACTCCGCCTGCTCCGCCGTCTGGGGCGTATTGCTCTTCAGCGGCGGGACGGCCCAGTGCGCCATGGTGGGCGCAGTGTTGTCGCTGTCCACCGCACCCGCGACGACCGTCCCGGTCAACGTGAGGACGATCGCTGCCGACAGCACGGCCGCATTCCGCAACCGCGTCTTCTTGAAGGTCTTCCTGCTGAACACTCGCTCTCCTCTTCATCGGGGAGTGTCGTTCTGAACAGAAGAAGTTGTAGCCGGGCCCGTTGCGGCACCCTCGATCCGCGCTTTTCTGTAGCCGGAAAGCGCACCATTCACCTGCTGATCCTTTGGGATTCGGACCAACGTCATTCGGTGGCGCACGGCGTGCACAGTACGCAACTCCGGTTCGCGCCGCCACAGTCAGGACTTTTCTTCCATTGTGCTGATTGTGTTCATTGTGTTCGCGGGTATTCGTCCCGTCCGCAGGGCGGCGGGGCCGCGCTCTGCGCAAAGACCGTGAGCAGAACAAGCAGAAGGCGCAAAGAATGCTTTGATGTCATCAAGCCGCAGAACCGTTCCGCTTTGCGTCGCCCGCACATACGGTGCACGGGAAAGCGCGAACGGGCCCACCGGGGACGGTGGCCTCCGACAGGCCGCCTCGACCCGGGGCAGGCCCCCATGGATCACTCACCCGCCCGGTTCCCGGACAGCACCGGCCGGGTGAGTGCATGTCCGAGCGACCGCCGGCCGGCATCGACCTGCCCCGTACGGTCAGTGCGGCGCGGGCTCGCCTGCACCGAGCCGCCGGCCGCCGATGCCGCGGCCGAACGCCAGGGACTGCCCCTGGCCGGCGGGGCATCACGGTGATCCCCGATTTCGGATCCCCGATTTCGTCGCCCATGCCGGGGCGTGGTCGCCGCCGCGTTCGCCACGGACGCCCGCTACTCCGGCTTCCGGCCGGACCCGGCCGCGATCTTCGAAACGATCTCCGACAGGCTGAGGGCCACCACCCTCACCGTCCTCGACGCAGCCGAGCGGCAGGACGCCATCCCCCACACGGCCGGGCGGTGCCTCGCCGAGGATCGCGTCCGCGCCGCGATGCACAGCAGGGGACGCATCGCCCGCAGCTGACCCCGTGCCCTCAACGAGGCGGTCGTCGCGCGCTCGGTGCGGTACGGGAGGGAGCCATGGCCCAGCGAATGACCCGGGTGAGGGCGTGGCCGGTGAGACGGACGGCGGTCTCCGCGGCAGGGTTCGGGTTCGGCAGGCCCAGCGAGCTGCGGGCCCACGGCGGCAGCGCGGCGACCGCGTTCGCGGCCAGCAGGGCGTAGGGGCCCTTGGCCACGAGCGGCAGGGGCGGATGGAGCAGGATGAACCGTGCCGCCTCGCGGGCTTCCGCGGTGCCGCGCAGTTCGGGGCGGTAGGCGTCGAAACGGTCCGCCAGCTCGCGCCGGTCGCGCGGTGGATCGGCTACGCCGAGGGCCGATGCCACGCGTGCCATGTCGGCGATGTACGCGTCGCAGCCGGCGCCGTCGAGGGGGCGGGAGCCGAAGCGCTGGTGGGCCCTGAGGAAGCTGTCGACCTCGGCCACGTGGACCCAGCCCAGAAGGTGCGGGTCGGCCGCGTGGTAATGCAGGCCGTCGGCCGTCGTGCCCCGGGTGCGCTCGTGGACCGCACGGACGCGGTCCACGGCCGCCTGCGCGTCGTCCGCGGTCCCGAACGTGGTCACGGCGAGGAAGGTGCTGGTGCGCTGCAGGCGTCCCCACGGGTCGCCGCGGTATCCGGAGTGCGCGGCCACGGCCGCCATCGCGAGGGGGTGCAGGGACTGCAGGAGGAGGGCGCGCAGCCCGCCGATGAACATGGAGGCGTCGCCGTGCACGGTACGGATGGGCCGCTCGGGCCCGAACCACCGCGGCCCCGGCGTGTGGTGGATGCGCTCCCTGTTGGCAGGACCGGCCGGGCCTGCGACGCGGCGGAAGATCCCGGCTCCCACCCGCTTGCGCAGGTCCCTGACGACAGGCGGGGACCCATTCATGGGCCAAGTATCGACCCGGGCGGGGCGGGGTGTCACCACGCGTGGCGAGCCGGGCCGCAGACGGCCCCGCACCGGGCGGCTGCCGGTGCGATCCCGATCGCGTGGTGCGGCCCGTCGTGCGTAGGCGGGGAGCAAGGGGGAACCCGTTCGTGGTAGCGACGGGAAACGTGTTCGAGTGACGGGAGGGATGTATGGGCACCTGGCCACTCACCCCTCGGGGCCGCACAAGAGAAGGACCCGGATGGCGGACGTCAGGAACTGCCGGTGAAGGGAAGTCGGTCGACGTGACCACGAACGAGCGGCAGGGCGAGCAGCTGATCGGTGTCAGGGCGCACGAGGACGTCACCTTCGTGTTCAAGGGCCTCGCGGCACGCACGACGGCGCCCGAGTTCTCCTCCGGCGCGGCAGCGGCCTACGAGTGGGCGATGGGACATGCCGAGCGGTCACCCGTCACCGGCGCGGGCGCCGACGGCATTCCCGGCCTGCGGCTGCTGACCGCCGAGGTGGACGCGGCAGTGGTCCAGCTGGACGACCCCACCCTGCGGGCCGGGAAGCGCGACTACGTCCGCGGGGTGCACGACGCACTCGCCTGGGTCTGCGGATACAGCGATCACGCGGCGTGAGCCGGGAGCCCGCCCGTCCCGGCCCGCCGCGACGAGGGCCGTCCGCTCAGCGGTCGGAGTAGCTGAAGTCCCCCACCGTCCAGGCGCTCACGTCCTTGATGGCGATGCGGTACATGCCGCCGGTCTCGGGAATCCCCACACTGCCCTGGAGGATTCTCGCGACATGGAAGTGCAGGTGCGAGGGGGGCTCACCGTGCCGGTCGCGCCGGCCGCCGGCCTTGGTGAACACAGGGGAGAAGGCGCCCAGTTGCTCCGAGTCCTTCAGCACTTCGGCCACGCGCTCCCGCCAGACGGCCTCCGGAGCCAGCCGTCCGGTGACGACGGCGCCGGGGATCACGACGGTGAGGGACATCTGACTGGTGTGCTCGGACTCCACCGTGGCGGCGATGTCGACGAGCAGGTCATCAGGGTTCGACATGAGCGCCGATTCTACGGGGCGGGCACCGGCATGCGCCGCCTTTCCGGAGCCGTTCCTCATCCGGACTCGCGAACAGCGCCGTCGGAACCGGCGAAGCGGCCGCCCATCCCGCACGACTTCACCCCGCACCACCCGGCGGCGTCGAGGGATCCGATGCCGCTCGGCCGCCCCGGAACCGAACCGGTGGCCCGAGGCCCCGGCGACGTCGCCGCGGCCGTGGGGTGCTCCACGCGCTGAACGGGACGCCGCCCCTGCTTGCTACGCTGCGCTCTGCGTCCCGTGGGGGAAGTCCGGTGGGAATCCGGCGCTGACCCGCAACGGTAAGCGCGCCCGCCCGCCAGGCGGGGCCGCGCAAGCCCGATCACCCGTGGGACGGCTGGAGTTCCCGACTGCTCGCCGCGGACTGCGAGAGGGATGGCGCACGTCCTCGTCATGAGGGCCACCCCTTGACGTGTACGGACGCGGCCCGAGGCGAAGGACCGCACTCGTGTCCGTCAGCACGTTCCCGTCCGCGGCCACCGCCGCGCCGGCTCCGCCTGTCACGAGGCGCGTACCGGCCGCGCCGCTCACCGGCGCACTCACCGCCCTGCTGCTCGTCTCCCTCGTGTGCGCGGTCGCCCTCGGAGCCTCTGACCTGACGTGGGGCCAGGTGCTGCACCTGCTGCGGGCCGGGCTGACCGGCGGCACCATACGGGCCGACGAGCAGTCGGCCTACGCCATCGTGTGGGAGATCCGGCTGCCCCGAACCGTCCTGGCGGCGGTCGTGGGCGCCGGGCTGGCCACCGTCGGCGTGGCCGTACAGGCCATGGTGCGCAACGCGCTCGCCGACCCGTTCGTGCTCGGCATCTCCTCCGGGGCGGCGGTCGGGGCCAACGCGGTGATCCTCCTGGGGGCGTTCTCCGTCCTGGGCATGTGGGCGCTGCCGGTCTCCGCGTTCGGCTCGGCGCTGGCGGCCATGGTCCTGGTGTACGCGGCTGCGCGCAGTGCGCACGGCCTGACGCCGCTGCGGCTGGTGCTGACCGGTACCGCGATGAGTTACGGCTTCTCGGCCGTCACCACCCTCATGGTCTTCAGTGCCGACCGGGGCGAAGCCGCCCGGTCGGCGATGATGTGGCTGCTCGGCAGCCTCGGCGGGGCGACCTGGGCCTCGGTGCCGGTCGCCGCTGCCACCGTGCTCGCCGGGACGGTGCATCTCGGCCTGTCGGCGGGGCGGCTCGACGCCCTTGCCATGGGGGACGAGACGGCCGCGGCGCTGGGCGTGGACGCCAGACGGCTGCGCAGGGAACTGTTCGTCGTGACGGCCGCCGTCACCGGGACCGTGGTGGCGGTCAGCGGGGCGATCGGATTCGTCGGCCTGATGGTGCCGCACCTCGTACGGATGGTGGTGGGCGCCGGTCACCGGCAGGTGCTCGCCGTGGCGCCTGTCGCCGGAGCGGTGCTCCTGGTGTGGGTGGACGTGGTCTCCCGCACGGTGCTCGCCCCGGCGGAGGTGCCGGTGGGCGTCGTCACGGCCGTCGTGGGCGTGCCCTGCTTCCTGTTGCTGATGCGCCGCCGCGGCTACGCGTTCGGGGGCCGCTGATGCGTGTCGGCATCGAGGACCTGTCGGTCGACGTCGCGGGCGCCCGCCTCGTCCAGGACATCACCCTGCACGCCGCTCCCGGCCAGGTCGTCGGCCTCGTCGGGCCGAACGGCAGCGGCAAGTCGACCCTGCTGCGCTGCGTGTACCGGGCGCTGCGTCCCGCCGCCGGCACGGTGCGCCTGGACGGCGAGGACCTGCACGCCATGGACGCGCGCGCCGGTGCCCGCCGGCTCGCCGCGCTGCCGCAGGAGTCGTCGGCCGAGTTCGACTTCACGGTGGCCCAGGTGGTGGAGATGGGGCGCCTGCCGCACCGGCGCGGCCCGGTGCCGGGCGGTCGTCCGTCCCCGGGCGACGCCCGGATCTGCCGCGACGCGCTGACCAGGGTCGGCGCGGCTCACCTCGCGGAACGGTCCTTCCTGTCCCTGTCCGGCGGTGAGAGGCAGCGCGTCCTGATCGCCCGCGCGCTGGCACAGCAGCCCCGTGTGCTCGTGCTCGACGAGCCGACCAACCACCTCGACATCGCCCAGCAGTTGGACGTCCTGTCGCTGGTGCGGGAGTGCGGTTCCCCCGCGACGGAGTCCGGGCGCGGGCCGACCGTACTGACCGCCCTGCACGACCTGAACCTGGCGGCTGGCCACTGCGACGTGCTGTACGTGATCGCGCACGGCCGCATCGTCGCCTCCGGCCCGCCGGAGGACGTCCTGGCTCCCGAGTTGCTGGCCGACGTCTTCGGGGTGCGCGCCCACCGCGTACGGCATCCGGTGACAGGGGCCCTGCAATTGCTGTTCGACCGCGTCATCCGTGCCGGCGACCTGCCCGCTTCCCGGGCCGACGAACGTCCGGCTTCCCCGCACCCCTGCCGATGAGGAGCACCATGATCCCCGCCCTGCGACGCGCGGCCCTCGCCACCGCGCTCACCCTGAGCCTGACGGCGTGCGGCGCGCATGTCGCACCGACGTCCCGGGCGAAGGGCGACGGCCCGGTCACGCTGACCAACTGCGGTCGCCAGGTGACGTACGACAAGGTCCCCGAACGGGTGGTCACCAACGACGTGGGCATCACCGAGATCATGTTCGCCCTCGGCCTGGAGGACCGGATGGCCGGCTTCGTCATGCCGGACGACAAGGGCGATGTGACCGGCGTCCCCTGGAGAACCGGCTACGACGAGGTGACGTGGCTCTCCAAGGACCGGATCACCAAGGAGATCGTCCTGGACGCCCGTGCCGACATGGTCTTCGCGGGCTGGAACTACGGCTTCGGCGAGGACAACGGCCTGACACCTGAGGCGCTGCGCAAGGCCGGCATCGGCTCGTACGTCCTCACGGAGTCCTGCCGCAACGGCCGCGAGAAGGCGCGGGGCATCATGCCTCCCCTGGAGGCGCTCTACACCGATCTCGCCAACCTCGGGAAGCTCTTCGGCGTGGAGGAGCGGGCGCACAAGCTCATCGCGGACTTCCGCGGGCAGGTCGGCGCCACCGAGGAGAAGGCGCCCAAGGGGGTGGACCGGCCGACGGTCTTCCTCTACGACAGCGGCGAGGACAAGCCCTTCACCTCCGGCCGCTTCGCCGCGCCGCACGACATCATCGCCAAGGCAGGCGGCGACCACGTCATGAAGGACCTGAACGACTCGTGGACGACGGTGGGTTGGGAAACCGTCGTCCAGCGCGATCCCGATGTCATCGTCGTCAACGACTACGGCGACACCAGCGCGGATCAGAAGAAGAACTTCCTGCTCTCCTACCCGCCGCTCGCCCAGGTGTCGGCGGTCAAGCACCGGCGCATCTACGTGCTGGACTACGTCGACCTGGTGGAAAGCCCCCGCAATCCGGCGGCGGTCGCGGCACTCGGGGCCTATCTGCGGTCGGTGACGCCTCGTTGAGACCGGCAGTGTGCCCCCGGCCGGCCTTGCTGAGTCCCGGCGTCGTCAGGGAGCCGGGTCGAGCCGTACGCAACACCGGTTCGGGGCGGGGGCGAGGCGGGCCGTGAGGGTCTCCTCGCCGAGCCCCTGCAGCACCCCGCGCAACAGGTGCAGGTTCATGCCGCACACCGTCTCGGTGTGGGCGCGGGCCAGGGCGTGGAAGGGGCAGTTGGCGAGCGTGACGGCGTCGCCCTCGCACCGCGGCTCGAATCCGTACCGCTCCAGCAGACCGATGAGCCCTGTGTCGTCCTGCTCGGCCAGCCGCGCGCCCAGTTCCTCGGCCTTGCGGTGCAGCACGGCCCGTACGGGCTCGCCGGTCGCCTCCGCTTCCTCCACTGCCTGGGCCAGCAGTCGGCCGGCCAGCTCGTAGCGACGGTCGGGCAGGCTGACGGCGACCTGTTTCGCCGAGCGCCGGTAGAGCTTGGCGGGCCTGCCCGCGCCCGGTCCCGTGCGCCCGCTGCGACGCTCGTAGACCACGTCGAGCAGCGATTCGTCGGCCAGCCGGTCCAGATGGAACGCCGCGGTCTGCCGCGCCAGGCCCAGGGCCGTCGCGGCCTCGTCCCGGCTGACCGGGGCCGACTGCCGTACCACGTGGTCGTACAGCCTCCGGCGGGTCGGCTCGTCGAGTGCGGCGATGGCGGAGACGTCGGCGTCGCGGGTTTCCTGCGGTGCGTTCACATCACCAGTGTAAAACCGATCGCCGTTGACTAAAGAGTGTGGGCCTTCTGTCGTCAATGATAGTTGTCGATAGAAGGAGGGCGTCATGACGTCCGCAGACACCACCCCCAGGCCCGGCACCGCACGGCGGCAAGCGCTCAGCGACCCGGGGTACCAGGCATTCCTGATCCTGCGCACCGGATTCACGGTGGCGCCGGTGCTGTTCGGACTGGACAAGTTCGCCAACCTGCTCGTGGACTGGCCCGCCTACCTGGCGCCGTGGATCGACGACCTCGCGCCGGGCGGCGCCCAGGCGGCGATGTACGCGGTGGGCGTGATCGAGATCGTCGCCGGTGTCGTCGTCGCCCTGGCCCCGCGCTTCGGTGGCTGGTTGGTGGCCGGCTGGCGGGCATCATCGTCAACCTGCTGACCATTCCTGGCCACTACGACATCGCGCTGCGCGACTTCGGCCTGCTCCTCGGCGCGATCGCGCTGGCAAGGCTCGCCCAGCGGTACCAGGGCGGCCGGCGGCGACTGTGACCGCCGCCCCGTCCGCGGGGCCGCCGGTGGCGGCGCGGCCAGGGCTGCGCCGCCAGGCGGCGCAGCCCTGGCGCGGTGCCCTCACTCCTCTTCCTCGTCCTCGCCCTCGTACTCTTCGTCCTCGTATCCCTCCTCGTCCTCCCCTTCCTCCGCTTCCTCCCCTTCCTCGGCTTCCTCCGCTTCGTACGCGTCCTCGTCTTCCTCGCCCTCGTATGCGGCCGCTTCCTCCTCTTCCTCCACGGCCTCCTCGTGGGTCCGGACCACCTCGCCGTCGCGGATCTCTCCGCGCCAGCCCTCGGGCTCCTCGTCGGTGAAGGTGACGTACCGCTGGAAGTTCTTGAAGTCCAGGCGCAGGCGCCGTCCTTGGGCACGCCAGAGGTTGCCGGTCTTCTCGAAGAACCCGGAGGGGTAGTACTCGACGACGAGGACGATGCGCGTCAGGCTCGGCGCGAGTTCGTGGAACGTCACGCACCCCCGGGTCGTGCCCTTGGCGCCCTCGGAGGTCCACATGATCCGGTCGTCCGGCACCTGTTCCTGGACGGTGGCCTTCCAGCCGCGGGTCGACGGCCCCACCTTGACCTTCCAGTCGCTCGTCGTCTCGTCCCCCTGGGACACACTGCGCACACCCTTGGTGAAGCTGCTGAACTGCTCGTACTGGGTCCAGTGGTCGTACGCGGTGCGGATCGGGACGCCGACGTCCAGCGCTTCGACGATGTTCATCACCTTGGTGGTGCCCGCCTTGCGACGTCCCTTGCCGCCGCCCCCCGTCAGATCCTGGACCTTTCCGACGATGCTGTCCTTGAGGCCCTTGGTCTTCTCGCCCACCAGGGCCTTCAGCGGGGAGTCACCCTGGAGCACGCGCAGACCCGCTCGCGGCAGAGGGCCGCCGGTCTGGGCCACATCCAGGAGCTGGTCCGTCAGGTCCGCCAGTTTGTCGCCCGCCTTGTCGGCCAGGACTTCGACCTGCGCACTGAGGTGGTCGATGAGTTCGTCACGCAACAGCTCCAGCCCCGAGGCTTCGCCGCGGCCGGTGTCGCGATCTTTGGTGGCCATGGCCCTACCTCCGTCGCGTCGCCGTCTTCTTGGCCGTGGTCTTCGCCGCCGCCTTCTTCGCGGCCGTCCGTTTCGCAGGTGTCTTCTTCGCCGCGGCCTTCTTGGCGGGTGCCCTCTTCGCAGGTGTCTTCTTCGCGGGCGCCTTCTTGGCCGCCGCCTTCTTCGCAGGCGCTGCCTGCGGTTTCCTCCCGGCCGGCGGTGCCTTGCGGGCTGCCGGCGTCCTGGTGCGGCCTTCCTCGGCTGCACGCGTACGGCGCCGCATCCGCGGCCGCTCCTCCGGTTCCTCTTCTTCCTCCTCCTCTTCCTCGGCTTCTTCTTCCTCGGCTTCCGGCTCTTCCGGCTCCTCCTCGGCCTGGGGCTCTTCCTCCGCGCCCTCCTCCTCTTCCTCTTCTTCTTCCTCTTCCTCGTCGCGTTCCTCCTCCGGCTCGACGAGCCGGAGCGTGCGTTCGTGGAGCGAGTCCGCGAGATCGGCGAGCTTGCGGTCGGCCGACGCCGTCAGGGCCTTGCGACCCGCGTCGAGGACTTCGCCGCGCACCTGATCGTTCAGCTGCGATACCTGCGGAATCTCGCCGAGCCAGCGCACGCCCTGCGTGACGAGCTGCTGAGGGTTGAGCCCGAAGCGGCGCCCGGCGAGATACGTCGCCAGCCCGAAGGCGAGGCGTCCCTTCTTCGCCCGCCCGAGCACGTACCCACCCGCCATGGCGGCCCCGATGGCCATCTTGGTCGTGTCCTTCATCGGCTGGTCCCTTCGAGAGTCAAGAGACGGCCGGCAGCCCAACAACCCTTCCACGGACGGCGAATCACATGAGCAGCCTCTGGGGACCTTCGCATGGCCCATGCGTGCACCGCCGGACCGACGGCGACCGCCGGTTCACCCGCTGCTACCGGTCGGGCTTTTCCATGAGTCGGGAGACATCCCTATATGATGAGATTGTATGTTTTTGTCAGGTGTATGGCTTCCGCTCCGAGCGTCGGGGAGATCATGGCCGCTGAACAACCTGCCGAACGCCGCTCCGGCGTCGTCCACGCCATGCGAGCCGCAGCCGAACAGCTGCAGGAGCTGCTCGGCCGTACGCCGGAGTCCGTATCCGCGATCCAGCCCACGTCCGAGGGCTGGGAGGCCCGTGTCGAAGTCCTGGAGCTGGAGCGGATCCCCGAGACCACGAGCGTGATGGCGAGTTACCGCGTCACACTGGACGAGGAGGGCAACCTGCTGGGCTACGAAAAGACCCGACGCTACACCCGAGGGCACATCGACCGGGACGGCTGAGCGCTCTCATCAGCCCGCGAAGGGAGGCACCATGACCATGGTGCCGCAAGGCGGCGGCAGTGTTTCCAGAGGCGGCGGCACGGGCAGCCTCTACGACGTTCTCGACCTCATTCTCGATCGCGGCCTCGTGATCGACGTCTTCGTCCGCGTCTCTCTGGTGGGGATCGAGATCCTCAAGATCGACGCCCGCGTCGTCGTGGCCAGCGTGGACACGTACCTGCGCTTCGCCGAGGCGTGCAACCGCCTTGATCTGGAGACGGGAAGGAAGGCGCCGGCCCAGCTGACCGACGTCGTCGGCGACTCGCTGGAAAGCGGTGCCAAGGGGAAGTCGAAGGGGGCACTGACCGGCGCGGTCGAAGCGGTCACCGAGTCCCTGAAGGGCGTGACCGAGCGTGACGAGGGAGAGGACGAGGGCGAGGAGGAACCCGTCGAAAGGCGGCGGCCCGCCCGGCGCACCACCGCGCGTCGCACGAGGAGCTCGCCGCGCGAGAGGGAATGAGCCATGGCCGTATACATCTACTCCATCACCGGCAAACAGCACCCGGTGCGGCTCGACGGTCTCGACGGCGTCGGTGACCCGCCCGCCGAGCTGCGCACCGTGACCGGTGGACCGCTGTGCGCAGTGGTCAGTGACGCGCCGGACGACCTGCGTCCCAAGCGCCGTGACGTCTCCGCCCACCAGCGGGTCCAGGACCGGCTGATGGAGGACGGCACGGTGCTGCCGCTGCGGTTCGGACTTCTGGCCCCGGACGACGAAGCCGTCCGCGCCGCCCTGGAGGAGCGCGCCGAGGAGTACACGGAAAGGCTCAAGGCGCTGGAGGGCTGTGCGGAGTACAACCTGAAGGTGTCGCAGGAGGAGGAAGCCCTCCTGCGTCAGATTCTGCTCGAGTCGGACACGGCACGGGAAATCAACGACGGGATCCGCCGGGGCACAGCAGGCCCTGACGCGCCGGTACGCCTCGGTGAGCTGGTCGCCGGGGAGGTGCGGGCACGGCAGGAGGCACTGGCCTCCGGCGTGGTGGAGGCGCTCCGCCCGTTCGCCCGGGACCAGCAGCAGGCTCAGCCGACCGGCGAGGACTTCCTCAACATCTCCTTCCTTGTACCGGCCGAGCAGGAAGAGCTCTTCGTCACCACCGAGTTGAGCCTCGCCAATCAGATGGGCGAGGACGTCCACTTCCGGCTCAACGGCCCACTGCCCCCCTACAGCTTCGTCTGAAGGAACCGCCATGGGAGTGTTCACCCAGCTCGTCACCCTGCCTCTGGCACCGGTTCGCGGCGTCGTGTGGGTCGTGGAGCGGGTTCTGGAGGCCGCCGAGGACGAGTTCTACGACCCCGCCCCGGTGCAGCGTGAACTCGCGGAGCTGGAGCGGCAACTCCTTGCCGGGGAGATCGACGAGGAAACCTTCGACCGGCGCGAGGACGCACTGCTCGACCGGCTCGAAGAGATCAGGGCCCACCGCGACGGTCTGCGGCCGTGACAGCGCACGACGAGGGAACGAGGGCATCACCGTGACCGATCCCCTTCCCGACAGGCTCGGCTCCTACCCCTCACGAGCGGCACCGCCCTACGGACAGGGTTCTTCCGCCAATCTCGCCGACATCCTCGAGCGGGTGCTCGACAAGGGCATCGTCATCGCGGGAGACATCCAGATCAACCTCCTGGACATCGAGCTGCTGACCATCAAACTGCGCCTGCTCGTCGCCTCGGTGGACAAGGCGAAGGAGATGGGCATCGACTGGTGGGAGCACGACCCCTCACTGTCGTCCAGGAGCCGGTCCGACACCTCCCTGCCGTCCGGCAGAAGGCGCGAGAGGTCCCTCGCCGAGGAGAACCGGCGACTACGGGCGGAGATCGACGCCCTCCGCAAGGACGCGGCGCTTCCCGAAGCCGAACGAGAACCCGGGCACCGGCACCGCAGGAGCGGACGCGATGAGTGACCAAGTGCTCTACGCCTACGCCGTGGTGCGGGAGGCCGACGGGCTGGCGGACGTCGCGGGCACACTGACGGGTGTCGCCGGCGCACCGGTGCGCCTGATGGCCGGGACCCGCGACGACCGGCTGCTGCTCGTCGTCAGCCCCGTACCCGCGGCCGACTTCCACGAGGCGGCCCTGAAGCGGCACCTGGAGGACCTGGACTGGCTGGAGACGGTCGCCCGCGCCCACCACGCCGTCATCGACGCACTGGCCGCTCGCACCACGGTCCTGCCCATGCGCCTGGCGACCGTGTACCTCGACGACGACAGCGCGCGCACGGCGCTGGACGGCGGGGCCGGCGTTTTCGGCGAGCGGCTGGAACGACTGGCCGGACACCTCGAATGGGGCGTCAAGATCTACGCCGATCCCTCCGCGGCCCCCGCCCCCGCGCCCGGCGAGGCGGCGGACCTCGGTCCCGGCCGCTCGTATCTTCGGCAGCGCAGGGCGCAGCAGAGCGTCAGGGACGACGTCTACCGGGCCGCCGGCGTGGCGGCCGAACGGGTCGAAGCGGCAGGACGCCGGTACGCGGCCGGCCGCGCACGCCACCGTGTCCAGCAGGGTGCCCTGGCCGCTTCCGCTGACGAGAACGTCCTCAACGACGCCTACCTGGTGCACGCGGACCGTGCGGAGGAGTTCCGTGCGGAGGTGACGGGGGCGGCCGACGGGCTCACGGGCGTACGGGTCGAGGTGACCGGACCGTGGGCGCCGTACTCGTTCGCCATGCCCTCCGCCGGTCCCGACGACTCCACGGGCGGTGCGGTGCCATGACCGAGCCCCGTGACCTCCCCGCGGGGGAACCTCTGCACGGGCGGCAGGTCGCGCTCATCGACCTGCTCGACCGGCTGCTCAGCGGCGGCGCGGTCATCACCGGTGACGTGGTCCTGTCCGTCGCCGACATCGATCTCGTACGCGTCTCGCTGCGTGCGCTGATCGTGTCCATCAGCCCCGAGAACCCGTCGCCCTGGGCGATACCCGCCGCTCCGCGGGACAGCCATGACGTCTGAGGACCGGGACTCCGGGAGGAAGCGCCTCGACGAGGTGGCGGACGCCGCGGCCCGCGCCTTCCACCTGCTCCCCGCGACGCCACGCGACCTCCCGGAGGCCGGAGGGGAACCACCGGCGCGGACCCCGTCACGCCGGATCACCGCCGACCCCGACACCGTGGAACGGGACCTGGTCAGACTGGTCCTCACCCTGGTCGAGCTGCTGCGTCAGCTCATGGAGCGCCAGGCGCTGCACCGGGTGGACCAGGGGGACCTCACCGAAGAACAGGAGGAGCGGCTCGGGGCCACCCTCATGATCCTGCACGACCGCATGACCGGTCTGTGTGCCCAGTACGGGCTCACCATGGACGACCTCAACCTGGATCTCGGGCCGCTCGGCCCGCTGCTCCCGCCTTCCGACTGACGCCGGTACGGTTCGCGTGGCGTGGCGCGCGGGTGGTGGCGCACATGTAGTCCTCGTAGCGGTCGAGCACGAGGACCAGACCCAACAGCAGCAGGGGCAGAAGCAGAGCGACGGCTATCACGGCGGCCTCCCCGGAGGCGAAGAAAGCGTCCTGCTTTCCGGGTAGCCCCGCTGGAGCGGGTGGAGCGCGGTGCGCTGTGAGGATCGTGTGACGATGCGCGCACGTTGTGAAGGTGATCCTGACGACGGACTGACCTGGCGGGCAGGGCCACGGCAGGCTCCGCGGGCGGGCCGTCCCGCACACATCCATCCCACGTGCCGTGACGTGTCGGAGCGCAACGGCCCGGCCGTCACGCCGGGATGCGGACCACTCAGGTCCCGGCAGCCGACTGGGCCTCGGCAGCGGCCCGGCACAGCCGGCGCAGCCGGACCACGCCGAGGTCGTGCCGGGGCAGGTTCTCCTGCTGGTCGGCGTCCGCGGGCATGGCCTCCAGTCGTCCGGGAAAGGGACACGGACGACCGCCGGGTCGTCTCCTCGCGTCTCACCGACAAGGGGCCGGCGACGGTGGACACCGTGTTCGCCGAGCACCTGGACAACGAGAGCCGGATGCCGGCCGGACTCTCGCCGAGCGAGCGCCGCCAGCCCGCGCGGTTGCTGCGCAAGCTGGAGAGCTCGATTCCCGCCTCCGACGAGGAGGAGTCCGGCTCGGCGGTGTGAGGCCGCCGGCTGGACGGAGCGCACCGCAGGGGCAGCGGCCTGAGCCGTCGGGGGCGTCGCTCCGTCGGCGCGCGCCTCCTCAGGCTGTGAGGCGCCGACCGACGCGCTGACAGCCGATTCCCCAGGGGCAGTTGGGCCGCGTTCCGCCACGGCGCACGAAGTACGCTTGCGCCGTGACGATGCACCGGAGCGTCGATGTGAGTGTCGACGCGATGATCGAGGACCTCAGGACACTCGTCGAGACCGAGTCTCCCTCGCGCGACCTCGATGCCCTGACGGCTTCGGCGAGAGCCGTCGCCGCTGTCATCGAGAGCCGCCTCGGCGGGCACGCCCGCCTCGTCGAGAGCGAGGCCGGGCCGCATGTCCACTGGTCGGCCGGTGGCGACCCCGAAGTGCTGATCCTCGGTCACCACGACACGGTGTTTCCGCTCGGAACGCTGGAACGCCGCCCGTTCACGGTCGAGAACGGACATGCCACCGGCCCCGGGGTCTTCGACATGCTGGGGGGTGTGGTCCAGGCCGTTCACGGCCTGGCCACGCTGGCTGACCGGTCGGGCGTCGAGATCCTGGTGACGGCCGACGAAGAGGTCGGTTCACGCTCCTCTCGCGCTCTCGTCGAAGAACGAGCCCTCGCCTGCGGCGCCGTCCTCGTGCTGGAAGGCGCCGCTGACGGCGGCGCACTGAAGACCGGCCGCAAGGGGTGCGGCACGTTCGAGGTCTCCGTCACGGGCCGGGCGTCGCACGCGGGCCTTGAGCCCGCGGCCGGGATCAACGCCCTGATCGAGGCATCGCACCAGGTACTGGACATCGCGGCGCTCGCCCGGCCCGACATCGGCACGACCGTCACCCCGACCGTCGCGTCCGCCGGAACCCTGGACAACGTCGTTCCCGCACAGGCGACCGTCGTCGTCGACGTGAGGGTCGAGTCGGCCGACGAGCAGGAACGCATCGAATCCGCCTTCGCGGCACTGACTCCCCATCTCGACGGGGCGCAGATCACGGTGCGGGGAGCCGTCGGCCGGCCACCGATGCCCGAGTCGGCGTCGGCCGAGCTCTTCGCGGTGGCGAAGAAGCTGCTTCCCGGCCTGGAAGGCACGGCGGTCGGCGGCGGAAGTGACGGCAACTTCACGGCCGCGCTGGGCGTGCCGACGCTCGACGGCCTCGGGGCGGTCGGAGGCGGCGCCCACGCCGACCACGAGTACCTGGTGATCGAGGCCATGGCCGAGCGGGAGAACCTGGTCGCCGGACTGGTGCACGCGTTGAGGAACGCAGGGGAGAACGAGGACCCGCGCGACCGGTGAGCGATCGCACGGGGCCGTGACCCCCGCGACGGGGTCAGCCGGGCCGGCCGCGGCCGGTGAGCAGGTCGCGCAGGTGGTCCACCATGCTGGCGCCGGGTGCGAGGATCTTGTTCGCCGGCGGGTTGTCGGGAGCGGACGGGTGCGGCAGGGGCGGAGCCGCCTTCTTCGCGGAGCGGATCCGCTCGCCGAGTTCGTCGAGCGCGGTGGCGGGGCAGGCGTCGGCCAGCAGGGGAAACAGGCGGTTCTCCTCGTCCTCGACGTGAGAGGTGACCGACGTCCTGAGGCGGCCGAGGAGCGTGTCGAACCGGTCGTCGACGGGTCGGCAGCTCTCCAGTTCCTTGAGCATGCGCTCGACCTCGGCGTGGTCGTCGAGTTCCTTGTCGGCCAGGTCGTCGCCGCCGTCCACGTACCGGCGCACCGCCGGGTAGAGGTACTCCTCCTCGGCGACCGAGTGCCGCACCAGCTCCATGGTGAGCCGGTCGGCGAGCTCCCGTCGCTTCCCGTCGGCCGTCGGCAGCCCTTCGATCTTCTCGAACAGCGCATCGACCTCGCGGTGGTCCGCGGTCAGTTCCTCGATGACGTTTCCGCCGTGTGCCATGACGCCTCCCTGTCCTTGGTGACGGGCACCGGCCGCACCGGTCCGGGACGAATCGGTGACGTCGTCCACGTCGATGGGCGGAGCGGCGAGCCCACACAACCGTTACCCCGCCGCCCACGGTCGGCGGTGAGCCCAATCGGGTCGCATTCGGTTCCGGTGCCGCGGTGGGCGGGGCGAGACCCGGAATCGTCCGGGACAGGAAACTTGAAACGCTAACAAGCGACTCGTCGGGTCTGTAGGCTTCTGCCGCTCATCACACTATTGAGGGGGGACCTCACGTGCGCACCCATGCCGTCATCGCCGCGGCCGTCACGGCCGGAACGCTCGCCGCTCTGACCGCGAGCCCGGCCCAGGCAGCCGAATACTCCTCCGCGCTCAAGCTCCGCGGCGTCCAGTACGACGCACCGGGCAGAGACTCCAACAGCTGCTCGACCGGCAACACGGACGAGGAGTACCTGACCATCAAGAACTACTCGTCGTCGGTGACGGTCAACCTGCGGGGCTACTACGTCAAGGACGCTGCCGGCAACCGCTTCACCTTCACCGCCAACCACTACCTGCAGCCCGGCGACTACGTGAGGGTCCGTGGCGGCAACGGCACGGACTCCGACGCCGGCAACGTCGTCTACCGCGACAACTGCAACTTCATATGGAACAACGACGGGGACACGATCTACTTCTACAAGCCGTCGGGCAGCCGCGCCGACGTGCACTCCTACACCAAGAGCGCGAACGACCGCGACGGCAACGGCTACATCACGTTCCACTGAGACGTGACGACTGCGCGAGCCGTCCGCTCGTGGGCTCCCACTCCGCCGAGCCGGGCCCGCGGCTGACGGCTTCGCCGCCATCGGACATCAACAGCGCGTACGCGTACTCTCGTTGACGCCACTTCGCTCCAGCCGGGGAAGCCGGTGCGAGGCAGTGCCCGACGGCACGCCGGCCTCATGATGTTCCACACGACCAACGGACAACGTAAGGGTGCTCGTGCGCAGACTCGTCTACTACATCGCCTCGACCATCGACGGTTTCATCGCGGGACCGGACGGTGCCGACCCCACCGGCCCGGACGGCTTCTGGCCGATCTCCGAGGACTACGTGCAGCACCTCGTCACCGAGTACCCGGAGACCCTCCCCGGCCCGGCCAGGGCCGCGCTGTCCGTCACGGCGGGCGGCACACGTTTCGACACCGTTCTCGAAGGGCGCCGCTCCTACGAGATCGGCCTCCACGCCGGCGTCACCGACGCCTACCCGCACCTGCGGCACCTGGTGTTCTCCCGCACTCTGACGCAGAGCCCGGACCCCGCCGTGGAACTCGTCGCCGGGGACCCGGTCGAGAAGGTACGGGAGCTGAAGCAGCAGGAGGGCAAGGACATCTGGCTGCTCGGCGGTGGAGAACTGGCCGGCGCGCTCTACTCCGAGATCGACGGGCTGATCGTCAAACTGGGCCCGCTGACCATCGGCACCGGGATACCGCTCTTCTCCCACAAGGCCGGTTTCGATCCGCGCACGTGGGAACTCACGGACCACACCGTCCTGAAGAGCGGGGCGGTGTTCCTCACCTACGCCCGGAACGCCTCGGCGTAAGGCCGGCCCGCCCGCGCCCCGGCGCGGCGGGGGAGCCTCCGCAGCGGCCCTGACCGTCGACATCCGTCGCCGGCTCAGGGCCGTGACGCTTTGTCGCCGTGCACGGCGGTGTACTCGGCCGCGAGCCAGGGACCCAGGTGGTCGATGAGCAGGCTCAGCACCTCGGGGTCGGCCGAGGGCGCGCGGCCGGCGGCCGCGGCCAGGCGCATCTGTTCGCAGCGCTCGGGGTAGTAACGGCCGAAGAGTTCGGCCGACTCCCCGAGGTCGCTGGTCCAGCCGCCCCAGCGGGGCATGATCAGGGTGAAGCCGCTGCGGACGATCTTGCGGCCGACGATCCGGCTGAGGCCCCTTCGGCCGGCGTCCGTCACCGCCTCGGCCGCGCGCGCACGCCACCGCGGGAGCACGCGGGGGAGGTCACCGTTCGTCTCACGGGCGAGCAGGCTCGTCGGGCGGTAGCGGGGAAGGTGTTCGCCGAGGTCGCTGCCCAGCAGCGGTGTGCACAGGCAGGCCACGAAGAAGCCTCCGTCATGGCGTTCGCGTTCGCTGAGCAGGGTGTGCGCGCTCGACATGAGGATGCCGACGCCGTTGATCTGAGGGAAGGAACGGTCGAGTGCGGCCTCGATCGTTCCGGCACCGATGCGATCGGCCTTGGTGGGTTCGTCACGGAGGGCGAGGAGCAGGTCGAGATCGGAGACACCGGGGACGGCGGTGCCGCGGGGGATGCTGCCGTAGAGGTAGGCGCTGTGCAGCCGGTCGCCGGGGAACTTCTCGGTGATCTGAGCGCGGGCGGCATCGACGACGGGTACGAAGGCGTCCGGCACCCGGCTCGACGAGCCTTCCCTCGCGATGGTCCCGTCGCTCTCCAGCCCTCGTCCACTCATGGGTTCACAGTGCCTCGTGCCGCCGCGCCGCGCCGAGTGGATTTCCCGTGGCGCCGGACGTCGCGGTGGGGCCCGGAGCGGCGACGTCGGTCCGTGCGGCGGTGGTTCAGCGGCGGCGGTGCTCCCTGCGCCGGACGAACTTCAGTCCCGACCAGTCCTCGCCCAGCGCGGCGACCTTCACGTCGACGACGCCGAGGGGCAGGAACAGCTCACGCAGGGCGTTCTCGTCGATGTCGCTGTCGTGACCGCCTGCCCGGCGCGGCCAGGCGATCCACAGCGCGGCCGGGTCCGCGAGAGTGCCGACCAGACCGGGTGCCTCGGCCGCGAGTTCGGAGTGCGTGCGGTAGAAGGCCACGGTGACATCGGCGCCGTCGGTGCCGTCGTCGGCGAAAGTCACACCTTCCGGCAGGCCGGGGATCTCCCAGCCCGGCGGGCGGTGAGCCGCGTGGACCCGCTGGCCCGGTCTGACCCCGATTTTCCTCGCGAGGGGCGTTCCCGAGTGGCCCGTGCTCGTCATTTCCTCAGGACGTCGGCGACGGCGACGGCCGGCTCGCCACGACCGGAATGTTGAACACGTTGTCGGGGGTGACGATGCGCGTGATCGCCTCGCCGAAGAGGGTGCTGGGCTCCGTTTCGCCCTGCAGGATGTCCGTGTTGATGAGCACGACCAGCGTGGCCTGCGACTCGGGAAGGTAGATGGTGAGGGACTCGTAGCCGGGCAGGGAGCCGTTGTGGCCGATCCAGCCCTGGATGTCGAAGATGCCCAGCCCGTAGCCGGCGCCCGGAATAGAGGTCGGCTCCGTCTTGAGGCGCTGTTCCTGCGTCTCGCGGGACAGCAGGGTGCCCGTGGCGACGGTACGCGCCCAACTGCGCAGGTCCCGCAGCGTGGAGACCATCGCCCCGGCCGCCCAGGCCCATGAGGGATTCCAGTCCACCGTGTCCTCGACCTTCCCCGAGGCCGTCTGGTTGGTGTAGCCGTGGGCGTGCGGGCTGGGGAACTCCGCGCCGGTCGGGAAGACGGTGTGGCGCAGTCCGGCCGGCTTCACGACCCGCTGGTCGACGAACTCGTTCAGTGGCATGCCGCCGACCTTCTCCACCACCAGGCCGAGCAGGATCAGGTTGGTGTTGCTGTACTCGAACTCCTCACCGGGCTGGAACTGCACCGGGTGCTTGAAGGCGTAGTCCAGCAACTGCTGGGGGGTGAAGGGCTTCTCCGGATCGGAGACCAGTGCTTTGACGAAGCCCTCGTCCATGGAGTAGTTGAACAGCCCGCTGCGCATGCTCGCCAGGTTGCGCAAGGTGATCCTGTCCCCGTTGGGAACCCCCTTGATGTACTTGTCGATCGGATCGTTCAGACCCACCTTGCCCTCGTCGACCAGTTCGAGCAGTGCGGTCACGGTGAAGGTCTTGGTCTCGCTGCCGATACGCATGTACAGGTTCGGCTCCATGGGAGCGCCGGTGGCCTTGTCGGCGATGCCGAAGGTCCGGACGTAACTCCCCTTGCCGGGCGCCGACAGACTGACCATCACGCCGGGCACATTCGCCTCGCGCATGACCTGCCGGACCGCGGTGTCCAGACGTGCGGCGACGGCCGGGCTGAGCTCGGGGAAGTCGTTGTCGCCGGAGGCCGGCGCGGAGACGGGCGGCCCCACCGCCGGTGCGGCGCCGTACGCGCTTCCTGTGGACACCGGCACCGTCAGCATCGCGGCCGCGGCCATTGCCACGCATGCCCTGCGCCAGCGCATCTGCGAATACCTCACGGGCAGACCTCCTGCCAGGCGAGGACGTCCGGACGAGGACGCCCTGATGAGGACATCACTCCTCCTCCACGCTAGGCCCGCCGCCCAGGCCACGCATGGTGGCACCCGGGTTGCGTGCCTCGCGAAAGCGTGCACGCGGTGCGTGCCTTGCGTGGCTGCCGCCGTCTCCGCAGGGCGCCCGTCCCCGCGGAGACGGCGGCCGACGCGCCCCACAGGGTCCGGGCGGCCGAAGCCGGGTCCGACCCGGCCCGGCCGTGCGAGGACGAGTAGCCGGACGACGCCGGCCGGGCGACGATGGAGGATGGGACGGACGCAGGGCCCGGCCTCTTCGGCCTTCCCGTCCGTCGCGACAGCCGTGGGGAGTTCCGCCGCCTCTATCCGCGCAGGGGCCCACCGCTTTCCTCATCCGGCCGGACGGGTGTCTGGGCCTGCGTCTGGCCGCCCAGGACACTCAGGAGCTGTCCGCGTACGTGTCCGGGGTGTTTGGTTCACCACACCGCCGGTGACTGTCGCGATCCAGCTGTCCGTGGGGAGAGAGCAAGGCGGCCCGGCACGACCGCGCCCGCATTGCCTGGCGCTCCGTCAGCTCATCGGGACATCGAGGTCCGGACAGCCCTCAAGATGAAGCCCCGCATCTCAGCTGAAGATGTCCAGGAGGTCCGGCCCGGAGCCGTCGGCGGTGGGGCGGACCCGCACCGGGCGCGGCTCCGGATAGGTTGCCGCTGCGGCCCTCGCGCGGACGATCTCCGGGCCGCCGCACGCCGCGACCGCGAAGGCGCCGAAGACCTTGGCGAACGCGGCCGGGTCGCGAAACTCCACGCCGAACGCCCGGCCGTCCCGCAGCGGCACCCACACCACCCGGTCGATCCGTATCCACTCCAGCACCGGCTGGTCGTCCGCGGTCGACCGCCCCTCCAGCCAGAGCCGCGCCACGTGCAGGAGGTTCACCTCCTCCATCGGCAGCCGCTTGCGCCGTACACGCAGTTCACGCGTCGTCAGCGTGACCCGCTGGTCCTTCTTCGGATACCAGACGACGCCGACCCCGAACGGCGCCCACAGCAGGATCCCGATCATCGGCCAGACCAGAGCGTCGCCCCACGATCGGAGCAGCCCGCCGTCCAACAGGTACAGGGCCCCGAAGACCAGAACCCACTTCGCCGTCATCCGCCAGAACCCACTGCCTTGCCGGTACAGGACCCGCCGCTTCCTCGTCATCGCCATGGCGCCACGCTATCCGCCGCCCCGCAGCTCCCGACAAAGCCGGCTGTCCGTCAAAGTCACTCGGCCTTCGGTGTGCTCGTGACCATGGTGGGGGCCGCGTGGTCGGGGGGCCGGGTCGGGGGCCACGGCTCTCCTCATAAGGAATCCAAGTTGTCGGGCACGATGGGGGCGATCTGCTGGGTGTCGAAGTCCGCCAGGCCTTCCTCCACCGTGTTGCGGGCCGCGGGGTGCGAGCGAGGCTTGAGTCGGCGGACCAGCTCACGAACGCCGATCTCCCGGGGCGACGCCGGCCGCATGGACGGCCCGTGAGGACACGACCGCGTGCTCAGCAGGCTGAGGTCTCTGGGCGGGAACCGCACGCGCCAGGGGAATCCCACGGGTTCACACGGGAGTTCCATCTGCCCAGAGCCATGAAGCCACAGGCAGACGAATTCCGTCGGTGGCCCTCAGGCCCTGTGGTAGAGGGTGGTGAGCAGTTCGACCGCGGCCTGGGTGGCGGGGTGCGGATCCTCCCGCCACCAGGCGAGCCGTACGGCGATGGGTTCGACGTCGCGGACGGGACGGTAGACGACGCCTGGCCTCGGATACTGGTTGGCGGTCGACTCCGCGGTCATTCCGACGCAACGGCCGGTGGAGATCAGGGTGAGCCAGTCGTCCACGTCGTGCGTCTCCTCGGTCGCGGGGCGGGCCTCCGGCGGCCACAGCTCCGTCGTCGTGGTGCCGGTCCGCCGGTCGACGAGGAGGACGCGTCCGCTGAAATCGGCGAGTCGGACCGAGCGGCGGCGGGCCAGCGGGTCGTCGGAGGCCATGGCGCACATGCGCCGCTCCAGCCCCACGATGGCCGCGTCGAACCGGCGCTCGTCCAGCGGCCTGCGCACCACGGCCAGGTCGCAGGCTCCCTCCGCCAGCCCGGCCGTGGCGGAATGGACGCGGACGAGGTGCAGCTCGGTCTTTGGGTGCGCGGCCGCCCAACGGCGCTGGAACGCCAGCGTATGGCGGCCGACAGCCGACCACGCATATCCGATCCGCAGCAGTGTGTGACCGGACGTCGCCTCCCGGACCAGGTCCTCCACCTCGCCGAGCACCCGGCGCGCGTGGGCCACCACGCGCAGTCCCGTCGCCGTCGGGGCCACCTCACGAGAGGTCCGCCGCAACAGCCGTGCGCCCAGGGCGACTTCGAGAGAGGCCAGGGTGCGCGAGACCGCCGCCTGGGAGACGCCGAGCGCGATGGCGGCATCGGTGAAGGTGCCCTCGTCGACGATCGCGACGAGACAACGCAGCTGCCGCAGTTCCACATCCATGACTCAAGCGTATAGATGCCTCGGCCTGTGCATTTTGCGCATCACTCACGGCAGCTCATGATCGCGGCATGCACGCAGCGCCCGACTCAGCCCCCGCAGCAGTCGCGTCCTCGCACCCTCAGACCGCTTCGGTACCATCCGCGCCCGGACCCGGCGGCCGTTCCCTGGCCGGCGTGGCCACCATGGTCGGCAGTGGCCTGTCCAACCAGATCGGCGCCGCGACCGGCTCCCTCGCCTTTCCGGTTCTCGGCCCCGTCGGCGTCGTCGCGGTGCGCCAGTACGTCGCCGCGATCGTCCTGCTCGCCATCGGCCGGCCCCGACTGCGCGACTTCACGTGGCGGCAGTGGCGACCGGTGATCCTGCTGGCCGTCGTGTTCGGCACGATGAACCTGTCCCTCTACAGCGCCATCGAGCGCATCGGCCTCGGCCTGGCGGTGACCCTGGAGTTCCTCGGACCGCTCGCCATCGCCCTGGCCGCCACGCGCCGGCGCGTAGACCTGTGCTGCGCGGTGATCGCCGCAGCGGGCGTCGTCACCCTCATGCGCCCGCAGCCTTCCACCGACTACCTCGGGATGGGCCTGGGCCTGCTGGCCGCCGTCTGCTGGGCGTCGTACATCCTGCTGAACCGCACCGTCGGCAGCCGCGTGCCCGGAGCGCAGGGCACCGCGGCCGCCGCCGGCCTGTCCGCGCTGATGTTCCTGCCGGTCGGTCTGGTCCTCGTCCTCCGATACCCACCGACGGCGGAGGCGGTCGGCTGTGCCGTCGCCGCGGGCATTCTGGCCTCGGCCGTGCCGTACCTCGCGGACCTGCTCACCCTCCGCCGCGTACCGGCCCAGGCCTTCGGGCTCTTCATGAGCATCCACCCCGTACTCGCCGCCCTGGTCGGATGGATCGTCCTCGGTCAGAACCTCGGCTGGACGGAGTGGGCCGCCGTCGGAGCCATCGTCACCGCCAACACACTCAGCATCCTCACGTCGCGCACCTGACCCCGGGCGGCGGCACGTCAGGGCCGAGGCGGGCGGTCGGTGCCGTGGCGGTCCGGCCGTTGCGCGGAGGTAAGTGGGACACTCCAAGCGCTCCCCATGGAGTGGTGGGCGAGAGCCTCCGCGGTCGAAGCTGTCCCAGGGCGGAGTGTGTTCGCCGCCCTTGCGGAGGCCGGCCCCGCGGGTGGCGTTTCGGTGCCTGACGGCCGGCAAGGGATCCTCGAGCCCCTGGGAGGGACTTGTGGCAGACGTATGGGTGCTCCACCGCACCCCGGCCCCGGCCACGGACATGTCGGCGGCCTCCTCCGTCCTCGTACGGGCCGACACGATCAGCCTGCTGCGTGCGAACGAGTACAGCGTCAAGGCCGGGCAGCACGGCGCGACGACCGTGGTGCTCGCCGACTCCGTGGAGGGGGCCGACGTGCTTCCGCTCGACTTCCACATCGAGCTCGTCGCCGCCGTCGCCCGGGCGCGACGGGCAGCGCGGGACGGCGACCAGGACCAGGTCGTCGTCGCCGAACCCGGCCGGACCGGCGGATGGGAGTGGAACGTACAGCCGCTCGCCGAGCTGAGCTGAAGCCGTGCCGCGCCGACGGCTCCGCCGGGCTCGGTCGTTGACACGGTCGTCGATCGCTTGGGGCGCCTCGACCACCTCGCCGGTGGGAAGGAAAGGACGACCGTCCCCCGCCCTCCGGCTCCACGACACCCCGGGGCGCCGGCCGTCGGAACCAAGCACCTGCGCGCTCGTCGACCGCCTGCCCGGCGAGCGCATCGCGCCGCAGGCGAGCCCAGGCCCGCCTGCGGCGCGATGCGGTCCGGGACGAGGTGTCAGCCGCCCATGCGGGTGCGGAGCAGCTGCTTGCCCAGCTCGGCTCCCTTGCGGCTGTCGGCCTGGGCCTTGCGGAAGAGCTCCGCGACTTCGCCGTCGTTCTCGCGTTCCGCGTCCTGGATGTACGTCTCCAGTCGCAGAGCGTTGCTCAGACAGTTCTCGACGTACCAGACCAGGTTGTAGTCCTTGTCCTTGGTACCGGTGACCCCGCCCGATTCGGTGTTGGTCGCCATGGTGGACCCGCCCTTCGGTTCGGTGGATGGATGAGGCGCACGTCCGTCGGTGCTCACCCCCGGGTAACCGTCCCGGCTTCCGCTATGCGCTCATTCGCCGGCCGGCAGCGCGCCGGGGCAGGGCACCGACCGGGACCGTGCGCTGTTGGAGCACCCGCCCCTCATGCCGCCGCTTCGCTCCCGAAACGGGGCGTCGTGTGGTCCGCC
This sequence comes from Streptomyces sp. NPDC049597, assembly GCF_040675505.1. Classification (NCBI taxonomy): domain Bacteria; kingdom Bacillati; phylum Actinomycetota; class Actinomycetes; order Kitasatosporales; family Streptomycetaceae; genus Streptomyces; species Streptomyces sp. NPDC049597. The sequence goes on along the minus strand of NZ_JBFAOY010000024.1, from coordinate 81,525 downwards.
GGACCCGGCGGCCCGGTGAGGACGCCCCCGCTGCGGCGCAGGACGGCGTACCCGAGGCCGATGCCGATGGCCACGGGCCATTCGATGACGTCCGCGGCCCCCAGGACGCCGAGACCGACGTAGAGGGGCAGCCCCCGCTTGGCGGGCAGCACCTGGCGGGCGACGGCCACGGGCAGCAGGGCCGCGTTGAGGGCACCGCTCGCCACGCGGTCGAGCGAGGGAACGGTGAGGGTGATCGTGCGCTGCGACCGGCCGGACTCCTGCTGGCCGGGTGGGACTTCCTGCCCGCCGGGGGCCGTGTCCTCACCCGGAGGGGACGAGCGGTCGTCGGGGTTCGTCATGGCGGTCACGACTCTCACCTCACTAGAGTTCTCGGTCCGCCGGAGACATATAGGCCCGTGTTCCCCGAATGCCGCGTCTCATTGTCTGGATGAGACTGGGATTCGTCGGGTTCACCGCATGGCAGCGCTCCGGTGGAGGGAGGTACGGCCCATGTCGCCCCAGCCGGCTTCACCGATGTGGGGAGCGTCCTTGCTGGGGCCGCTCGCGTCCCACGTGGTGTCAGGGGTCGCGGCAGGTGTGCGCGGGGCGGCGGGCCTGGTCGGACAGCTTCTGGGTCCGCCGAGCCGTGAGGTGTCATGGTGCCCCGGACGCTGTTACATCGAGGTCCACGGGGTCCACGGGGCGGAGGGCACCAGGGTCGCGCGACGGGTGGAGCGGTCGCTGGAGGAACACCCCCGGGTGCTGTGGGCGCGGGTGAACGCGCCGTCCGAGCGGGTGGTGGTCGCCGTCGCGTCGCCCCCACCGGCCGAGCGCGAGCTGGTCGAACGCGTGGAGCGCGCGGAGGGCGACCACGCGGCGGACGCGGAGGCGTTCGACGAGTGGCAGCCGGAGCCGCATCACCCGGCCGAGGGCACACCGTCCGACTCCATGTCGGCCCTGGCCGCCGACGCGGTGGCCCTGGGCATCGCGACGGCTCGCCGGATCGCCCCGTGGTTCTCGCTGCCGCCCGAGGTGGCGGCCGTGACCGCCGCTGTGCAGCGCCACCCGCGGCTGCGCCACCTGATCGACGGGCTGGACGGTGTGCCGGAGCGGGCCGATTCGGTCCTGCCCGTGGTCACCGCCCTGGTACAGGGTGTGGCGACACGCGGCGGCGGCATCGCGCTCGACGTCCTCCAGCGCCTCGCCGGATGGCGGGAGGCCAACGCCGAACGCGCGGCCTGGCAGGAGGCCCAGCCGCGACTGGTGCGCAGTCCGGAGGAGGCGGCGGCCGACGCGGTGATGCGCGAGCGACCCGGCCCGCTGCCGCAGGACGGGGCAGACCGCTACGCGGAGACCTCCATGGCCGTCGGCGCCCTGGCCGGCCTCGCCGTGCTGCCCTTCGCCGGTCCCCGGCGCGCCCTCGCCGTCGCCCTGGCCTCGGTGCCGACGGCGCCCGGCGCCGGCAGAGAGGGCTTCGCCACCACGTTCGGCAGGCATCTGGCGCTGCGTGGCGTCGTCACGATGGACCGCAGCGCGCTGCGGCGGCTGGGACAGGTCAACACCATCGTCCTCGACGAGGACGCGCTGCGCGGCAAACAGTACGAACCCGTCGACCTCGAGCTGCTGGGCGGCGCCGACCCGCGAGAGGTGTCCGAGCGGCTGTTCGCGCTGTTCGACCCGGACCGGCCCCTGGACGTGAACCGGGCGGAAGGATGGGTGCTGGGCCCGCTGCCCGAACTGGACCTGGCAGGCCCCAGCGGGCGGCGGGCCGAGGACAGGCTGCGGCGCCGCGACAGCGAGAAGGTGCTCGGCCTGGCCAAGGGCAGGCGACTGCTCGCGGTCGCGGGCCTGGCCACCCAGTCCGCCCCGGGCGCCGAGGCCGTCGCGGCGGCCGCCCGGCGCGCGGGAGCCCGCGTGGTGGTGGCCTCCGACCGTGACCGGCCGGGGCACTCGTTCGCCGACACCGTCGTGCCGGCCGGCAGCCGCCTGCCCGCATCCGTACGCACCCTGCAGGCCGACGGGGCCGTGGTGCTGCTGATCTCCGGCAACAGACGGGCGCTCGGCGCGGCCGACTGCGCGGTCGGCGTCCACGGCGACGACGAGCACACACCCTGGGGAGCGCACTTCCTGGTCGGGACCGACCTGGAAGCGGCAGGCATGATCGTGGACGCGGTCGGTACGGCCGCCCTGGTGGACCGCGACAGCCACCATCTGGCCGCCGGGGCCGGCGGCGTCGGCGCGGTGGCCGCGCTGCAGTCCGCGGGCCCACGGGCGACCGCACGCGCGATGGCCGTGAGCAACACCGCCGGCAGCGTGGCGTTCTGCCTCGGCGTCTGGCGCGCCCGGCAGCTGCTGGCCCGCCCCATGACCCCGCCCGTGGCCACCACCCCCTGGCACCTGATGCCGGCGGACCGCGTCCTCGAACGTCTGCGCACCCGACGTGAGGGACTGTCCGCGGACGAGGCCGGCGCGCGGCGCAGCGACTCCCCGACGGGCGAGCCGCCGAAGCTGAGCCTGCCGCACGCGTTCGTCGAGGAGCTGGCCAACCCGCTGACCCCCGTCCTCGCGGCCGGCGCCGCGCTCGCCACGGCGGTGGGTTCGCGCACCGACGCCGCGCTGGTCGCCGCGATCACCGCAACGTCCGCACTGGTGGGCGGCGTCCAGCGGGTACGCACCGAGCGCGCCCTCGCCGAACTCTTCGCCCGTTCCGCGATCGGCGCCCGGGTGCGCCGAGGCGGCCGCGAACGGCTGGTCACCGCCGGAGACCTGGTGCCCGGCGACATCGTCGTGCTGCTCCCCGAGGACGTCGTGCCCGCGGACTGCCGGCTTCTGGAAGCCGAAGGCCTCGAAGTCGACGAGTCCTCACTCACCGGCGAGTCCCTCGCCGTGGGAAAGGACCCCGCACCCGTGGTCTCGGCCCACATCACCGGCCGCCGCTCCATGCTGTACGAGGGCACCACGGTCTCGGCCGGCCGGGCGGTCGCCGTCGTGGTCGCCGTCGGAGCCGCCACGGAAGTCGGCCGCAGCCTGGCCACGGCCCGGCAGGCCGCACCCGAAACGGGCGTGGAGGCCCGGCTGACCTCCCTCACCCGGTCCAGCCTGCCCGTCGCCCTGGGCTCCGCCGCGGCGGTGGCCCTGTCCGGCGTTCTGCACGGACGACCCCTGACCGAGAACCTCGCATCGGCGGTCAACCTCGCCGTCGCCTCCGTCCCCGAAGGTCTGCCCTTCCTCGTCAACGCCGCCCAACTCGCGGCCGCCCGGCGCCTGGCCGACGCCGGCGCCCTGGTCCGCAACCCCCGCACCATCGAGGCGCTCGGCCGCGCCCAGGTGCTCTGCTTCGACAAGACGGGCACCCTCACCGAGGGAAAGCTTCAGCTCGCCGACGTCAGCGACGGCGAGCGCGCGCTTCCCGCCGACGCGCTGGACACCCGGTGCAAGGAAGTCCTCGCCGCCGCACTGCGCGCCACCCCGCCCGCCCGTCAGGCCGAACCGATGGCCCACCAGACCGACCGGGCCGTGACCGCAGGAGCCGGCCGGGCGAGGGTCTCCGCGTCCCTCGGGGCGCCCCGCTGGCGGCGCAGCGACACCCTCCCCTTCGAACCCGCCCGCGCCTATCACGCCACGACCGGGCACACCGCCCACGGCACGCTGCTCAGCGTGAAGGGCGCACCGGAGAACGTCCTGACCCGCTGCGCCCGCCGCCGGCCGCCGCACGGTGACGTCACCCCCCTCGACGAGGCGGCAGGCCAGGAACTGACCGCCGTGGCCGAGAGGCTCGCCGGGGCCGGCCGCCGCGTCCTCGCGGTCGCGGAACGCCGCATGGAACCCGGCGAGGACCTCACCGACGAGACCGTCCGCGACCTCGTCTTCCTCGGCTTCGTCACCCTCGCCGACCCCGTGCGCACCAGCGCGGCCCCCGCCACGGCCCGGCTGCACGAGGCCGGCGTCCAGACCGTCATGCTGACCGGCGACCACCCCGCCACCGCCGACGCCATCGCCTCCGTCATCAGCGACGTCACGGAACCCGAGGTGTGCACCGGCCCGGACATCGACCAGCTCGACGACGACGCCCTGGACGAACTCCTGCCGCACGTGGACGTCATCGCCCGCTGCAGCCCCCACCACAAGGTCCGTATCGTCCAGGCCTACCAGCGCCTCGGCCGTGTCGTCGCCATGACCGGCGACGGAGCCAACGACGCGCCCGCCATCCGGCTCGCCGACATCGGCATCGCACTCGGCCGCCGCGGCACGCCTGCCGCGACCGCCGCCGCCGACCTCGTCGTCGGCGACGACCGTCTGGAGACCATCGTCGCGGCCCTCATGGAGGGCCGGGCCATGTGGGCATCCGTCCGCGCCGCGCTCGGCATCCTCATCGGCGGGAACCTCGGAGAGGTCACCTTCAGCGTCCTCATCTCGGCCCTCACCGGCACCACCCCGCTCAACGCCCGCCAGATCATGCTGGTCAACCTGCTCACCGACCTCGCCCCCTCGCTCGCCATCGCCGTACGCGAACCAGCCGGCCAAGCCGGCGAACGGCTCCTCAAGGAGGGCCCGCACCGCTCCCTCGGCACCGCCCTCACCCACGAGATGCTGCTGCGCGGCGCCGTCACCGCGACCGGCGCGGCCCTGGCCTGGGGTGCGGCGCGCCTGACCGGCCGTGCACGGCGAGCCGGCACCGTCGCCCTCGCCGCCGTCGTCGGCACCCAGCTCGCCCAGACCCTCGTCACCGGCGGCACCGACCGCAACGTCCTGGCGGCGGGGCTCGGTTCCGCGGCCGTGCTCGTCGCCATCATCCAGACCCCCGGCATCAGCCAGTTCTTCGGCTGCACACCACTCGGACCGGTCGCCTGGGGCATCGCCCTCGGTGCGATCACCGCGGCCTCCCTCCTGGGTCTCGTCCTGTCCCCGCTCATCTCGTCGATGACCGAGCAGGCGGCCGCCGGGCAGGGGCCGGAGACCGACCGGCTCGTGTCCCCGGCCGCCGAGCCGCCGGGCGGGGAGGCGGAACGGGATCCGCGGCGGACGGCCGACGGGCGGCCTCGCGTCCGGCCCCCGAAGCCGGCGCCGCGACCGGGCACCCGCTGACGTCGCGGGAGGAGCCGGCCACGACAACGGCTCGGGCGCTCAAGTCGGCGACGCACCATGCCGGTTCCTGCGTACGGTCGTCGAGGGCAACGGATCGTGGTCGAGGGCGAACGGCGCGTGCAGCCCTGCGCCCGGCGTGCGTTGCCGGGCTTACGTGAGGCATGGCGGCGCACTCCGGCGCACACTGGGCGTATGGACGTCTACCGAGGCGACGTCACGGTGATCGCCGACGGCACCGAGTATCCGGCGAAAGCGGACTTGCGTTCGTGGGTGGAGCAGCGTCACGTGGCGGCGTTCGGCCCGACGGAGGCGTGGGTCGAGGGCGCGGCCGACTGGAACGGCAAGCTCGAGGTCAGGGACGAAGAGGTTGCCGACACGGTGACCCATGCGGCCGAGCGCCACCTGCGGATGCCCGACGGCCGTGTCGGGGATTTCGTCGTGAGTCGCCGCAGCTTCGACGCAGGGCTCCTGGTGATCGAGGGCAGCGGGGATCCGCCGTTCTGACCGGGCGGCACCGCCCCGGCACGCATGCCGGACCACCGTCGGCCCATCGAGCCGGACCGGTCTCGCAGCGAGCCGGTCCTCATTGCGACAAGGACGAACGACCATGACGAAGAAGCACGAGTCCCCCCGAAAGGCCCGCCGAGGCGATCGGGCCGACCGCGGTCCCGGCGCCCACTCGGGGCGCGAACAGCAGGCCGGCGAGCGCACCGTGCCCGGCACGGCAAGCGCCGCCGAGGGATACGACCCGCACGGCACCGGCGCGGGAGAACCCCTGAAGGGGCGGGAGAAGGACGAGGAGGACTGACCCGCACCCGTGGGGCCGGCCTCCAGGCGCGCCCGGAGGAGACGGCTCAGAACGCCGGGGCAGCCGAACGCCGAGGGAGCCGAGCCGCGACGCGCTCGCGAGGCACCGGGCACCCGGCACCGGCCCGAACGCCCGGCCACGACGGGTCCGTCACTTCTGAGGGTGCTGGCGCGATGCGTCCTTGAAGCGCCCCAGAGCCTTGGTCAGCACACTCCGCGGGGAGTTGTCGGGCCTGCGGGCCCCGGCCGGACGCGGAAGCGGCAGGCCGTCCGATCCGGTCGCCTCCGCCAGTGCGGCCCGGGCCAGTTCGGCCGCCTCCCGGTACAGGTCGCGGGACGCGGTCATGGCGTCGAGTGCCTCGGCGTACCTGGTGACGAGATCGCGGGTGTAGGCCAGCTCCTCCTCCATGGTGAGCAGATGCCAGCGGCGGCGAAGACTGTCCAGGGCCTGCTCCGCGCCCGTGGTCAGGGTTCGCGGCAGAGCGGCGAAGGCCGTGATCCTCTCGACGAGTTCCGTCGGCTCCGAGCCGTCCAGGAAGACAGTGCGGACGGCGAAGCGTTCGGCGTCGAACTCCGGGCCCGTCGACGCCGTGGGCAGCACCGCCGCACCGCCGCGGGGCACCCGAACTCCCAGGTCCTTCAGCGCCCAGTTGACGATCTGGAACTGGTCCGGCGCGGCTCGGTGCTCCACGACCCGATGGCGCAGGCTCGGCGGCAGGTAGGGCGTGAGGGGCAGGCGGCCGCGCGCGTCGGGGGTCATCGCCTCGTGGACGACGACATGGATGTTCCAGCTGTCGCGGGCGCAGTCCTTGAGGAGGCGGCGCATCTCCTTGTCGTCGCCGGGCAGCGGATTGGTGGTCCGCAGGCGCGGCCCGGGTACGGCGTCGTGGTCCCAGGCGATGCGGTCGTCGTCGGGCCAGAACATGCCGGCGGGGGACGGCCACCGCTGGTCCCAGGCCCGCTCGGCCTCCGCGGCCAGCGTCCAGGCGACCGCCTGGCCGTCCCGCGGCCGACCCGGGGAGTCGAAGGTCGTCAGCTGGGCACGCACGGTGACGCCGCCGTCCACGCGCCAGCGGGCCTCGATGAGGCGGCGTACCGCGGAATTTGGCGGGGCGGCGCTGTCGGCGGTGTCGAGCGCGGGAGGCAGGCCGCCCGGACCTGCGGAGGAGGCGTCGGCGGGAGCGAGGTCGAGGAAATCGTCGATGACCCCAGCGGCCTTGAGCGCGATGAGGTTGCGCCGGACGTCCTGCTCGGGCGCGGGCCCGAGGTGGCGTCCGTGTCCCAGCCACGTGGTGTCGGGGGCGGCGGTCACGGAGGTACTGGTCTTTGGCATGGAGGCGTTCTGTGGGGCGGTCGAGGACGGGCCCCAGTATGGTGCCGTGTACCCGGCGGGGGATACGGGGGAGGGGCCGGAAGCCGGAAATTTTCTGGGTTGTTGCGGCAGCGAGCGGCACGTCAGGCATACGGACCGCGTTTGGAGACCAGGCCTCCGTCAAACGCCACCTCTGCCGCACCGTCGGCGGTGACCTCGGCGAGGACGAGCGCCGGGGCATGCCCGCCGGGCTGCCGTACCGGATCTGCCCGGCCTGTGACGCCGCCGCTGTACCCGGGGTGCTGCCGCCCCAAGTGCGGGCTCGCTGTTCGCCGCGCTCACCGGTGCATGGCCGTCACTGGAGTACCCATAAAGTGACCTCCATGTCTGCCACGCTGAGTTCGACGAGAACCCGCGCCGCCCTCCGTACCTCGGCGCGTGTCTCCGGTGAGTTGCTGATGGTCCTCGTGACGGCCGCGGCGGTCCTCTGGCTGCTGGGCCGGATGTGGTCGGTCGTCTGGCCGCTCGTCGTGGGCCTGTTCCTCACCACGCTGACGTGGCCCCTGGCTCGCTTCCTGCGCCGGTGCGGCTGGCCGCCCGCCCTGGCCGCGTCCGCCGTGACCGTGCTGTTCCTTCTGGTTGCCGCGGGGATCGTGGCGCTGATCGCGGTGCCCGTGTCGTCCCAGTCCGGGGAGTTGACCGACGGCGTGGTCGAAGGCATCCAGAGGCTGCGCGAGTGGGCCGCAGGGCCGCCGCTGAACGTCGGCGACGACCAGATCAGCCGTGCCCTCGACACCGGGATCGCGCGCGTCCAGGACAGCGTCGGCAGCATGGTCACCGCTGTCGCCACAGGAGTTGGCACCGTGTTCAACGGTGTGGTCACCGCCGTCCTCGCCCTCTTCCTGATGTTCTTCTTCCTCAAGGACGGACCGCGCTTCCTGCCATGGCTCGCCCGCCAGCTCCCCGGACGGCTCGCCACCGACGTCCCGACCGTGGCCGAGCGCGGGTGGGAGACCCTGGGCGCGTTCGTGCGTTCGCAGGCGTTCGTGGGCCTGCTCGACGCCGTCCTGATCGGCCTCGGCCTGTGGATTCTGGGCGTACCCCTGGTGCTCCCGCTCGCGGTGCTGACGTTCGTATCCGCGTTCGTGCCGATCGTGGGCGCCCTGTTCGCCGGTCTGGTCGCGGTGCTCATCGCGCTGGTCTCGAACGGCCTGACGGACGCGCTGATCGTGCTGGCCGTCATCGTCGTGGTGCAGCAGCTCGAGGGCAACGTGTTCCAGCCCATGATCCAAAGTCGCGGGCTCGGCCTGCACGCGGCGGTGATCCTGCTGGCGGTGACGCTGGGAGGCAGCCTGGCCGGAGTCGTGGGCAGCCTGCTCGCGGTGCCGGTCGCCGCGCTGATCGCAGTGGTCTGGAACTACCTGCGCGAGCAGCTGGGCGACCCGCTGCCGGAGCCGGGCCCGGAGAGGGACGAGCCGGCGGCAGGGGCCGCCGTGTTGCCGTAGCCGCCCGGATCGAGACCCGGTGAGGCACGGCCCGCCGTTCCGGGGTGTTCATGTGTTGTGTGACGAGATGTCATAGGCGGCATCCGGGTGGTTCGGCGGCGCCCCTGCAACTGCCCCGGGCCGGTATGCGCTCCTCGTATCCAGTCGTTCGACATCCGAGGAGGCACTCATGACCGGCTGGCAGCCTTTCACCACCACCCCGGGCGCAGGGCCCGTGTTCGACCCCTACCGGTTCCCGGGCGCGGTCGCCGACGAACGTCCGGAGGGGGCGCACACCACCCTCGGCCTGCTGGAGCCGGGCGACTTCGTGCGGCCCGCTCCCGACCCCGGCCGGCGTGCGGCCGTGCCGCTCAAGCCGACCGACCGGCGGCGTCTGGACCTGCACGCCGTGCTCACGGCGGCGGGCATCGCGCCGCGGCCGGGTGATCTCGCCGCCATCGAGGCGCTGTGCGCACTGGACGACACGACCCACGCCGCACTCCAGCGATGGATCACCCGCGCACCGTGAACCCGGGCACCGAATCACGTCGCCCCGGACGGCGCGGTGCCCGTCACGCGGCCCGTGAGTACGCGGGTCGGTCGCCGGCGTTCGCCGCACCTGGTGGCGGGCCGGACTTCCTCACTCCGGGATTCCTCCCATCTCGTCGGTGCCGAAACCCTCCCGGCTCGGCAGACGCGTCGGCGGCGGGGTCCCGCCGGGCTGCTCCGCGGTCTGGGCCGGCTGCGCGGGCCCGCCGGCCCGGGCGGCGTCACCGATGGTCCCCTGCCGTCCGCCGATCTCGATCCTCCGGCGCTTTTCGTGTCCCGCTCGCCTCTTGGGGATCCGGACGGTGAGGACGCCGTCGGTCAGGTCGGCCGCGATCCTGTCACTGTCCGTTTCCGTCGGCATGCTCGTGCGGTAGGAGAACCTGCCGGTCCGCCGGCTCAGCACCTTCCCGCGCCTTTCCTCCGTCAGCTCTCCGGTGATCGAGAGCTCGTCGCCCTCGACCTCGATGTCGATGCTCTCCGCGGGGACGCCGGGCAGCTCCGCCCGCACGACGTACGCGTTCTCCTCTTCCTCCTCCTCGGCCGTCGGCATCCACACGCCGCCCGTCGAGGCCGGTGCCGCGGCCTGCTCCAGGAGCCGCCCCATCCGGCTCCACATGTCCTCGAACTCGCTGAACGGGTCCCATGCCCGGTGCAGCTCCGAGGAGCCGCCTCCATGTCGTATCGGCAGGGCCATGGCCGCCTCCCACGTGCGATGCGTTCTCGTGCGCCAGGCGGGTTACCGGCAGCCAGGGTGCTAAACGACTGCCCAGGGGCCGCCCGCCAGGGCCGGCCCGGCGGTTCGGGGTCCCGCAGGCGTCACCCGAGCTGGTGCGGGAGTGCGCAAATGGGTACAGGATGGCAAAGGCCCGGAAGGGCACCGGCTCGGTGCCAGGTGAGCACCCCGGCACTGCGGGGCAGGAAGCCGGGCCTCCGCCGCCTGAGCCGCGAAGAACATCTCCGGTGAGACTCGCGAGGGGCCGATCATGGGAGACCTGAGCAGCGTGACCGTAGGGGTGCTGGGATCCTACGGGGGGCGCAACGTGGGCGACGAGGCGATCCTCACCGCCATGCTGGACCGCATCCGGGCGGGCCGTCCGGACGCGCACCTCGTCGTGTTCTCCCGTAATCCGGAGCAGAGCCGCGCCACCTACCCGGACGTCGAGGTGGTGGGCTGGGAGGGCGTGTGCCGCGAGCGCATCTCCGAGCACCTGCGCCGGCTCAGCGTGCTCGTGCTCGGCGGCGGCGGGATCCTGTACAACACCGAGGCGCGCCGCTATCTGCGACTGGTCCGCACCGCGCAGGATCTCGGCGTTCCGGTCTTCACCTATGCCATCGGAGCCGGTCCGCTCACCGACGAGTCGGACTGCGCGTGGGTCCGCGCGACCCTCGCCGACGCGGCCGAGGTCACGGTCCGCGACGAGGAGTCGAAGCTGGTGCTGGAGGAGGCCGGACTGACCCGGCCCATCTCCGTCACCGCCGACCCGGCGCTGCTGCTGGAGCCCGGTGACAGCGGCGAGGAGCTGCTCCGGTTGGAGGGTGTGCCGCGCGGTGGGCACCTCGTGGGGATGAGTGTGCGGGAGCCCGGCCGCGCGGCCGAGCACCTCGACGAAGAGGGCTACCACCAGCTCCTCGGGAACGTGGCCGACTTCCTCGTCCACCGGCTGGACGGCCACGTCGTCTTCGTCCCGATGGAACGCGACGACATCCGGCACGCCCACGGCGTGGTCTCCCACATGATCCATGCCGAACGCTGTCAGGTGCTGCACGGCAGCTACCGGCCGCAGCAGGTTCTCGACATCGTGAAGCAGCTGGACCTCGCCATCGGCATGAGACTGCATTTCTTGATCTTCGCCGCGCTCGCCGGGATCCCCCTGCTTCCCCTGCCCTACGCCGGGAAGGTGTTCGACTTCGCCCAGCAGATCGGCGCGCCCGCCCTGCGGGGAGTGGTCAGAGAGGCCGCGGGCCCGCTCCTCGCGGAAGTGGACCGTCTGTGGGACGAGCGGCCTGAGCGCGTGGCTCATCTCGCCACCCGGACGGCAACGATGAAGTCGCGGGCGGGCGAGACCGGCGACCGGCTCCTCGCCTATCTCGACCACGCCGCTCCCCGTCCGCTCGCCTACCAGGCCGAACCGGCAGCCGCCTTCCGGACCGGCTGACCCGCACTACGAGCCCCCGACCCCCGGAGGAACCGTGTCCTACCTGATGCCGCCCCGCGTGCCCCGGAGCGTGGAGCTGCCACCGCGTCAGGCGCTGCACGCCGGCTCCACCCAGGTACTGGTGATCGGTGGCGGCCCCGCCGGTATCGGCGCGGCTCTCGGCGCCTCCAACGCCGGCGCCCAGGTCACCCTTGTCGAGCGGTACGGATTCCTCGGCGGGAACGCCACCGCGGCGCTGGTGATGCCGCTGATGAGTTTCCACAACGAGGTCAAGCAGGCGGTCACCGGCGACTCGGCACGTCTGCTGCCGCCCGACCACGGGGAGGGCGAGCCGGTCGTCGGCGGAGTCCTGTGGGTGCTGCTCGAGCAGTTGGTGCGCGCGCAGGCGGCGATCCGCCCCTCCTTGGAGACCGGTTACACCGTGCCCTTCGACGCGGAGCTGTTCAAACTCGTGGTGTACGACCTCCTGGAGCAGCACGAGGTCCGTACCCTGCTGCACGCGTTCGCCTCCGGTGTCGTGGCCATGCCGGACCGCGCGCGGGCGGTGTTCGAGACCAAGTCGGGGCCGATCGTCATCGACGCGGATGTGATCGTCGACTGCACCGGTGACGGCGACATCGCCGCTTCGGCCGGGGCCGCGTACGAGATCGGCCGGCCCGAGGACGGCTGGACGCAGCCGATGACGCTGATGTTCCGCATGGTCCGCTTCGACCACGAGGAGTTCGCCGCCTACGCCCGGGCCCACCCGGATCAGTGGAAGGGCGTGCACGGCCTGTGGGACCTGGTGCGCGAGGCCACGGATGCCGGGGAACTCGACCTGCCGCGCGAGGACATGCTGTTCTTCGCCACGCCCAACACCGGCGAGGTCGCGGTCAACTCGACCCGCGTCACCGAGGTGCTCGGCACCAGTGTCTGGGACCTGACCCGTGCCGAGTTCGCCGCCCACCGGCAGATGGCGCAGATCGCCCGCTTCCTGCGCAGCCGCGTGCCGGGCTTCGCCGACTCGTACGTCGTGCAGAGCGGCGTCCAGGTCGGTGTCCGCGAGACGCGCCGGATCCTCGGCGCGTACCAGCTGACGGGCGAAGACGTGCTGAACGCCCGCAAGTTCGACGACGTCATCGCCCGCGGGGCCTATCCAGTGGACATCCACAACCCGAGCGGTCGCGGTACCACGCTCAAACGACTCCAGCGCGGCCAGTCCTACGACATCCCGCTGCGCTGCCTGTTCCCCACGGACGTGGACCGGGTTCTGGTCGCGGGCCGCTGCATCTCCGGCGACCACGTGGCTCACTCCTCCTACCGCGTCATGCCGATCTCCATGGCCACCGGGCAGGCCGCGGGCGTCTGCGCGGCCCTCGCGGCAGTCCAGGGAAAGCGCCCCCGGGACGTCCCGGCGGACGCGGTCCAGGCAGAGCTTCGCTCCCAAGGCGCCAGCCTGTCGTGATGCCCGCGGCACCGGCCGTCGGCCGGTCCTCGTCACGAGGGCTTCGTTCCTCGGAGCACGCCCCGGCGCAGGCGGCGCGTACGGCCTGACCTGGTCCGTGCCTGGACGGCACCGGCCCCGTTTGCCGGGTGCCTTCGGGCGAACAGTGCACCGAACACGTGGTGCGCGACGCCTGCGGTGGTACGCGCATGTGCATGGCCCCCAGGTCGTCGGACCCCCAGGAGCGCCCCTCCGGTGCGCCGCCCACCGCACAGCCGTCACGCGTGCCCGAGGCGCTGCGGACGGCCGCCGCGTACGCCTGGCGGATCCTCGTGGTGGCCGCCGCCGTCTACGGTGTCTTCGCACTGCTGGGGCGGTTCCACGAGATCGCGGTGGCCGTGTTCCTGGGCCTCGTCCTCACCGCCGTCCTCCGGCCGGTGGCGGATCTGGCCGCACGCCTCCTGCCGCGTCCTCTCGCCGTCGCGGGCTCGCTGCTGGGCTGCATCCTGCTCGTGCTGGGTGTGCTGGCGCTGGTGGGCGAGGTGGTCTCGGGAGAGCGGACCACGCTCGTACGGGAGTTCCGCGTCGGCATCGAGAGGATCGAGAACTGGCTGGAGCAGCCCCCGTTCCGGGTCGCCCCGGAGGCCCTCGGCGACATCCAGTCCCGCATCGGCCAACTGCTGTCCAGCCACCGGTCCACCGTCCTCAGCGAAGCGCTGAGCGGCGCCGGACGGCTGGTCGAGGTGCTGACCGTGCTGGCCCTCGCGCTGTTCTGCTCGGTCTTCTTCATCCACTCCGGCGACCGCCAGTGGGGGTGGTTCTGCGGCCAGTTGCCGGCCGCCGCCCGGGATCGCGCGACGGTGGCGGGCCGGGCCGCCTGGCGGACGTTCACCGGATACACCCACGGCATCCTGCTGGTGGCGGCCACCAACGCGATCCTGGTGGGGATCGCCCTCTTCGCGCTCGGGGTGCCTCTCGCGCTGCCGCTGGCACTGCTGGAGTTCTTCGCCGCCTTCATCCCCCTCGTCGGTTCGCCCATCGCCCTGGCCGTCGCCGCGGTGGTCGCGCTCGCGTCCGAGGGCCCGCTGATCGCGGCCGTCGTCGTCGCCCTGATCGTGGTCATCGGCCAGATCGAGGGGCATCTGCTGCACCCGATCGTGATGAGCTGGGCCGTCCGGCTGCATCCCCTGGTCGTCGCGCTGTCGGTCGTCGGCGGGGCCGTCGCCGCCGGCGTGGTGGGGGCTGTCGCCGCCGTGCCCCTGGTGGCCGTGGTGTGGTCGGTCCGTCAGGCGCTCAGGACCGCGCGCCCGTCCGGCGGGAACGGCTGACCGGCGCTCAGGGCACCGCCGCACCCTCCTCGTCGGAGGCGGCCAAGGCCCTGGCCAGCGGCATCCTGGCCAGGGCGAGGACACCGGCCACCACCAGCGCCACCCCCGCCGCCTGCGGCAGCAGCCACCAGCCGGTGCGGACGTGCTCCTCGAAGAGGAGGAGACCGAGAGCCAGGCTCACGGCAGCGTCGCCGAGGGTGAGCGCCGGCTGGGAGGCGACCAGCGGACCCGCCTGCATCGCGTGCTCCAGCAGGAAGATCGCGGCCACGCCGGTGGCCGCGAAGGCGTAGGTCTGCCAGGCCGTGAGGAACGCGCCGAGGCCGTGGTCGTCCAGGATGTGCACCGCCTCCTTCATCAAGGCCGCGGTGAGGGCGTAACTGATCGCGGTGGCCGTGCCGAGACAGGCCGCGCGGGACCGGCCCTCCGGCCGGCGCAGGGCGGCTGCGGCCAGCGCGAGGACCACCGCGGCGCACACCGGCAGCGCGATGAGCCAGCGCTCGGCCGGCACGTCGGTGCGGTTGCCCGACGGCGACGCGGCACCGAGAGCGATGCCGAGACCCACGACGACGGCGGCCAGCGCCACCCAGCCGGCGCGCGGCAGGCTTCCGTGCAGCAGCCACGTCGCCAGGATCAGGGCGAGCGGCAGTTCGAGGACGAAGAGCGGCTGAACGATCGTCAGCGGCCCGGTCCCCAGCGCCACCGCCTGGCAGACGCCCGCGACGACGACGGCGGCCATGCCGGCCAGCCAGACGGGCCGGCGCAGCAGATCCAGCATGAGACCGGCGCGGAAGCCCTGGGAACTCGGGACGACGAGGGCCGCCTTGCGCTGCAGTACGGTGGCGAACGCGTTGCTGAGCGCCGCGCCGAGCGCGAAGAGCACCGGCAGCAGGGTGTGCACGTGGTCGGCCTCCGGCAGTCGACGGGAGGGCGGGCGCCGGTGACGGCGGTACACCGTCGGCCTCGCGGACCCGGCCCGCTTCCTGCCATGGTGCCCACCGCCGGGCCGCGCCCGCGATCCGAGCGGGCGGCGTCGCCCCGTGGTCCGCCGCGATGCGAGCCGCGCAGCATCGCCCCCGTGGCCCGCCCGTGCCGCTCCTGCGCCCGTCCGGGAATCTGCGGGGAACCCGGTGATGCCGTCGGCCGTCCGGCGGACACTCCGGCGCCCGTGCGCCCGCTGTCGGGGCCGGGCCCCGGCGACGGCCGGGTGCCGCGCCTGCTGTCATGGGTTCCTCGGCCCGGGCCGAGCGCGCGGCTGCCGCACCTCTCGGCCGGCTACGGCGGAGGCCGGCTCAGGTACTCGGCAGAGCCCGGCTCAGGTACTCGGCGATGCGGTTTCCCCACGTGCGGATGTCGGCGCGTGTCCGGGACACGTGGAGTTCGGCGCGCGGCAGGACATGCGCCAGCGTCTGCGCGGTCGACAAGGGGTGCCCCGGGTCATCCGCCCAGCCGAGGACCAGCACCGGCTGACGCAGCGTGGCGACTTCCGCGGGGGAGGGCAGATCGGACGCTGCCAGCCCGCGCAGGACGGCGGGCAGCAGCCGCTCGGCAGGCGTCGGAGGGAGCTCCGGAACGTCGGCCAGGACGGCCGGGCGAGGTCGCTGTGCCCTGGTGGCGAGCCAGGCGTCCCGCCCCTCCCGTTCGACGGTGTCCGCCGATTCCCGGTTGGCCCGCGCATGCGCCGGGCGCGTCGTCCAGGCCGTCGGCGGGATGAGCAGGACCAGCCGGGAGAACCGGGCGGGCGCACGCACAGCGGCGTGCAGCACGGTTCCGCATCCCATCGACGCCCCCATGGCGGCGGCGGGCGCCGACGCGCCCAGGTGGTCGAGCAGGGCCAGCAGATCGCCGCCGAGCGACCGGTAGGTGTAGTCGCGGTCCACGGGGTCGCCGGTCGAACGGCCGTGCCCCCGGGCGTCATAGCGGACCAGACGATGCCCCGCCCGCACGACCGGCTCCCAGTCGAAGAGGCCCATGCGGTCCTCGGCCGCCCGGCTCACGAAACCGCCGTGCGCGTACACGGCGAGAGGGCCCGCACCGGCGTCCTCGTAGACCAGCTCGGCCCGGCGATGCGTGAAGCGGCCCTCCCGCACCGTGTACCCGCCCATGCCACCAGCCTGACCTGAGGCACGGGCGCCCGCCACCGAGTCGACGTACGGACCCAGACGGGCGGGGCGTGCGTTCCTCATCACGGCTCACCTGCCGTCCCGTCGAGGCGCCGGGCGTACGCCCCTCACGGGCCGTCGTGGACGAACGGTGCCCACAGGGCCGGGTCGGTGGGGTGGGCCTCGCGCAGGACGGCGACCGCCCGGTGCAGAGCGACCGCCGCACCGGCGGCGTCCGTGCCGGCCAGGTGCCGGTAGAACGCGGCCGCGACGACCGGTGCCACGCGGTCCGGCACCGACCAGAGCGCGGCCACCACATGCCGGAACCCCGCGGTGCGCAGCGCTGCGGCGGTGTGGAGCGCCTCGTCCGGCAGCGGGCCACTGCCCAGGCGCGTGTGGCAGGCGGACAGGAACGCCAACTCGGCCTCCTCCAGGCGCAGTCCGGAGAAGTCGTTCACGTTGATGTCCCGGTCGCGCAGGCAGAGCCCGGAGGTGGTGGGGGCGGTCATGTCCAGGGTCCCGTGACAGGCGAAGTGCACCCACGCGTGACGGGGCAGCTGTTCGCGCACGGCCCGTACCGTGGCGGCGTCGCCGCTCAGCACCGTCACCGGCCGGCCGGCCGCCTCCCGCACCGCCCGCAACTCCTCGGCCACCTCGGGCAGCACGGTGTGGCCCCGGCGGGTGTCGGACAGGCCGACGGCGAGCAGCCCGGTGGCGCCGGAGCCCCGTGCGCCCGTCCGCCACCGGCCCTTCCGCGGCCGGCTGCCCGTGTCGGGGGAGGGGCGGCCGCCGGCGGCTTCGGCGAGGGCGGACAGGGTGCTCGTGTACGACGACACGACGGCGTACGGCAGACCTGCCGGTTCGGTCCGGTCGTGGACCGAACGAGGGTACTTTCCGGCCGCGTGCAGCGGCAGGACCATCAGAGAAGCCGTCGGGCACCACCACAGGTGCGGCGGTGACGCCGTCCTGTACGGCAGGCCCAAGCTGTCCAGCACCGGGCGGGAGATCCGGTCCCACAGCCACTGCAGCGTGTCGTGCACCGTGTGCCGCGCCCGTTCCCGGGCAAGTCCGCCCGAGGAGAGCGCGTGGGAGAGGTGGGCGAGGTAGGTGTTGGCGACGCGGTCCGTCTCCGCCAGGTCGATCCCGGTCAGCGGCACCACCTCCACCGCGCCGCCGGGGCGCACGACGATCGCGTCGCAGCGGATCGCGCTGATGTTGACGACGACCACCGGGCCGCCCGCGGCGGCGGCGGCGAGTTCGGCGAACCGCGGCGGGGCCAGGAAGCGCTCGAACCCCGGCAGGCCGCGCACGCGGTCCACCAGACGCCGCCAGCGCAGCACCAGCCGCATGCGTTCCTCGGCGTCCCGGTGGCGGCCGTCCGTCAGGGCGTCACGGACCTCTGCGAGCCCGGCCGCCAGGCCCGTGTCCCGAGCGGCGAGCCGGTCGAGATCCGCGCGCAGGTGCAAGGCGCCCCGCCACATGACCGAACGTCCCTGCTCCAGCAGTTCCACCGCCACCTCGGGCAGGCCGGCCGCGATCGCGATGGCGGCCGCGTCCCGGGGCAGGGCCGCCCCGTCACGCAGACCCTGCTGCTGATCCTCGCGGTCCAGGCCCGCCCAGCCGAACTCCTGGAGCAGCGCCACTCCTGCCCGCGCCCCTGCCAGCGCGTCGTCGACGTCCCCGCACTCCCACGCGACGCCCGCCCAGATGCGGGCGGCGACGAGACGGTCCCGGACCGGCGACCCAGGCGCTCCGGCCGCGGCGCGGACCGCCGCGAGCGCGGCCGCGCGGTCGGGGTCGTCGCCTCTTCGGCCCCCTTTGGCCTCCCCTTGTACGCCGTCCTTCGCGCTGTTCCGCGCGGCCTCGGCCGTGAGACACCGGGCGATCAGCGCGCCCGCCAGTCCCGTCATGACCTCGGCGTAGACGACGGCCGACTCGTCGCACAGGGCGGCCGCCGTGGCGTACGCCTCCACCGCCTCCGTCACGGCCGCGTCCCTGCGGTCGTCGTCCTCCTCGGTCCCGAGGAGCAGCCGGCCGAGCGTGCGCTGTGCCTCCACCGCCGTACCGGTGCCCTCGGCGGCGGCCACCGCCTGCCGAGCCGCCTGCACGGCGCCGGCCCGGTCGTCGGCTTCCAGCAGGGCGGCGGCCAGGCGCAGCAGAAGCACCGGCCGCACGGTGTGGCCCTCGGGCAGTGCCGACAGCGCACGCCGGACGGTGGCCGGCGCGCCGTCCCCTTCGACCGTGTACGCGGACTGCACCAGCGCCTCCGGCAGGCCCACGACGTGGGGCGCCTTCGTCTGCTGCTCCTCCTGCGCCTGGCGCGCCGTTCGTGTCGCTTCCCGGGCCGCCCGGGCGTCGGCGCCGCGACCGGTCAGGTCGGCGCGGCCGCGCAGTGCGGTGGCGAGGTTCGTGGCCGCGGCGATCCGGTGCCGCGGCTCGTCGGCCTCGGCGTACGCGATGCGCAGCAGGAGGACGGCGGCGTCCAGGTCCGCAACGCTCCCGCGGCGTCCGCCGCGCAGCAGCAGGGCCACCGCGCAGTTGATCCGCCCGACGGCGTCCGGGAACCGCTCGACCGCCGCGCGCCCCCATGCGACTGCCTCGTCCAGGAGCCGGCCCGCGTCCGAGTCCACTCCGCTCAACGCGTCCGAGTCCGCTCCCAACGCGTCCGAGCCCTTATCGGTCTCCGAGCCCTTTCCGGCCTCCGAGCCCTTTCCGGCCTCCGTGTCCGCGCGGAGGTGGGCCAGGGACGACAGCACGGCGCACAGCGCCGACTCGAGCTCCGCCCGTTCGCGGGGCCCGGCACCGGGACGCCCCAGCGTCCGACGCCCGATGCCGACGGCCTCCTTCGCCCATACGGTCTCACCGGTGATCTCGAAGCGGCGGCGCAGCAGCGCGACGGCCGGGCGGGCCGCGCCGAAGCGGTCGGGGTGGTCGGGAGGGAGGTTTGACCACACGGTCACCGCGACCGTCGCCGCCTCCTCGAGGTCGGCCGTGTGCCCCCGCAGGTCGTACCGGTGTCCGAGGACGTCCCGCAGTTCGCCCAGGAGCGTTCCACGCAGCGGGTGGCTTTCAGGCGCGGCCCGGACGGCGTCCCGGTGGACGTTCACCGTCCGTACGAGAGCGGCGTCGTCACCGGTCAGCTCGAACGCCCGGAACGACGCGACGGCGAGTGCTCGCAGCACCACGGGGTCCTCGACGGGGCCGTCTGCGCCCGGCCGTGAGCGGAGCCGTTCCAGGTTGCCGGCCGCCTGCGCGTGTCCCGCCGCGGCTGCGGTCGCGAACCAGCGCTCGGCGGCCGGGTCGCCCGCGTTGTACAGCAGGACGCCGAGATTGTTGGCCGCCTCCGGATGCCCGGCGCCGTGCGCGCGGGCGTACCAGTCGCGGGCCTCGTCGACGCGACCGGCCCTTTCCGCCAACAGCCCCAGGTTGTACGGACCGTTGGCGTCACCCTGTGCCGTCGCCTCCAGGAACGCCTGCCGGGCCTCCGCCGTACGGCCCTGGCGGTCCAGCTCCACGCCCCGCACCGCAGACCGCCATCCGGCCGCCCCGTCGTCCCGATCCATCAGGCCCCTCCCCCCGGCCGCCCGAAGGACCCCAACTCCCCCGGGAGACAACGCGATCAGCATCCCAGGGCCGGCAGCGTCTCACTAGAGTGTGGCCATGTCCGACGCAGCGTCCCCTTATCTCGCCACGGCAGACTTCGAGTGGACCGAGCGCGCCTTCCGGCTCCTGGAGTCCCAGCAGCTGACCGTGTCCCTCCACAGCGCGGGCGACGTCCCCGCATACGTGGTGTCCGGGCCCTGTCCGCGGTGCGGACACCCCTTCACCGACCGTCAGGTCCTGGTCGCCCTCGCCGGGCTCTCCGGGCCCGACCGGCAGGGGCACGGGGGCGCGGCCCCGGCCGCGGTGGTCCTCGACGTCACCTGCGGCTGCGGCTCGGCGCACGACGACGCCCCTGAGGGAACGACGGGCTGCGGCGCCAGCTTCCGGATCGAACTGGTCGCCGAATGACGCTCAGGCCCCGGCTTCCGCAGCGCCCTCCCTCGGCCACGGACCTTGCCGAACGCGACCGCTTCCGGGAGCTGGTGCGCTCGTCGCTGCCCGGCGTACGGGCGGCGGCCGAGGCCTGGCGGAACGGGCTGGCCGCCTTCATCACGCTGCTCGGCGCCGCCGTCGTCATCAAGGGCCCGGCCACCACCGCCGACATGACGACGGGCTGGCGGGCGGCGGTCACCCTGCTCGTCGGCGGCGGGCTGGCGCTGGCCGTGGTCGGTCTGTGGCATGCTCTGGCGGCTCAGGCCGGTACCCGGCCGCTGGCGGTCACCCTGGCCGACATCCACCGCGACCACGGATCCCTCGACGGCTTCGAGGTCGCCACCGCGATGCGCTCCGCCCGCAAGCTGACCCGTGCGCGGCAGGCGGTGGCCGTGGCCCTGGCACTGCTGTTCACGGGCACGGCGCTCACATGGTGGGCGCCCACCGCACAGCGTGGTGCGGTGAAGGTGACCCACGGCGAGGGGACCACGTGCGGCACCCTGCTGTCGGCGGACGGTGGCCGGCTGCGCATCGCGGTCAAGGGCCAGGCCCGTCCCACGGTCGTCGCGCTCACGGCGGTCCGGAACATGTCGGTGACCCCCAGCTGCCCTTGAGGGCCGGCCTCTCCCAAGGCGACCGCCGCCGACGCCGGTCGCCCACCTTCATGAGCACCGCGGAGGACTGCCGGAGGACTCTCGCCGGCTGCACCGCTGTGGGTCTGAGCGCGCACACCGCCGGACCGACGGCGGGTGAGGCACCCTCGGTGTCGACATACGCGGCAGACAGCCACATATGCAAATTTCCGGTCATCTTGCTCCATGCTGGTTCGTGCCGCGTCAGGCCCAGCCCCGCGGCGCGCCCCCTCGCCGGGGCGGTATGTGCCAGGCGCGGACCGACCGGAGGACCATGTACAGGCAGCAGGACCACCCCCGTCCAACCCCTCGCACGCGGCGTGCCGTTCTCGGCGCCGGGATCGCGGCAGCCGGATCCGCTGTGCTCGCCGCCTGCTCGGGCGGCGACGCCGGCCCCGCAGGCCGTGCGGGAAGGGAAGCCCCCGCTCCGGGCGCGGGAGGTTCCGTCTCCGGGGACGGCAAGAAGGTCTCGCCCACCTGGACACCGAGCCCCGAAGGCAAGCTGCGCCACCGCACCTTCACGGCCACGCCCGCAACGGTCGAGATCGGCGGCGGACGCACCGTCAGGACCTCTGTCTACAACGGCGAACTGCCCGGCGAGGAGGTGCGGATCACCGCCGGCGACATGCTCGAGCTGACGCTCGCCAACCATCTGCCCGAACCCACCACGGTGCACTGGCACGGCATCGCCCTGCGCAACGACATGGACGGCGTGCCCGATGTGACACAGCCGTCCATCAGACCGGGTGGAGAGTTCACCTACCGCTTCCGGACGCCGCACCCCGGCACGTACTGGTTCCATCCGCACCTGGGCCTCCAGGTCGACCGCGGCATGTACGCGCCGCTGATCGTGGACGATCCCAACGAGCCCCTCGAGTACGACGCGGAATGGATCGTCCTGTTGGACGACTGGCTCGACGGGGTCGACGGCTCCACTGCCGAGGACGTCTTCGACCGGCTCCGCAAGGGCAAGCCCGCCATGGGCCACGGCTCCGCACACCGCGGGCACGACGACGGTGATCGGCCGGTGGGGGCGAAACCCTCCGGAGGAGTCGCGGCCGGGTACGGGCCGCCCGGGGCCCACGCGCCGGAGCGGCGCGACGCGTCGCCCTCACCGAGGGCGACGAAGGGCCCTGACCGGCTGATGACGGGCGCCCACAGCCCCCTGCTCGGCGGCCACGCGGGCGATGTCGCCTACCCGCACTACCTGGTCAACGGACGCACGCCCGACGACCCGGCACAGTTCAGGGCCAGACCCGGCGACCGGATCCGGCTGCGCCTGATCAACGCGGGCGCCGAGACACCGTTCCGCGTGGCGCTCGGCGGCCACCGGCTGACGATCACCCACAGCGACGGCTTTCCCGTCCGCCACCACCGGACCGACGCCCTGCTCATCGGGATGGGCGAGCGGTACGACGCTCTGATCACCGCGAAGGACGGCGTGTTCCCGCTCACCGCGCTCGCCGAGGGCAAGAACGGCGCCGCCATGGCCGTGCTGCGCACGGCGAGCGGCGCGCTGCCCGGCCCCGACGCCCGCCCCGCCGAACTGCGCCGAGCCGTCCTTCCCTCGGCCCGCCGGCTCGAACCCCACGAATCCGTCCGGCTCGACCGGCGCCGACCCGACCGCATCGTCAGAGTCACCTTCACCGGCGACATGAACGACTACGACTGGGGGACCGACCACCGCCCCTACATGCCCGACCGCGTCCATCGCGTCGAACACGGCGAACGCGTACGCCTCGTGGTCATCAACGCGACCGACATGTGGCACCCGGTCCATCTCCACGGCCACACCTACGCCCTCGCCGGCATCGACTCCCACGGCGCCCGCAAGGACACCGCCACCGTCCTGCCCCACAACAAGCTCGTCCTCGACTTCGACGCCGACAACCCCGGCCTGTGGATGCTCCACTGCCACAACCTCTACCACTCGGAGTCCGGCATGATGACCACCATCGTCTACGACCCCTGAGCCCACCGGTCGGCGGCAGGCGAACGCGGCAGAGGCGCGTCGGGCACGGCGCGCCGGTGCCGGGCGGCTCGCGGGTTACCGTCGGCGGCATGGACGCTGATCGCGGCGGGTGGCGCCGATGTCTGCTCGGCGGAGCGGTGTTCGCGGTGTGCATGGCCGGCACCACGCTGCCGACCCCGCTCTACAGCCTCTACCAGGAGAAGTTCGGGTTCGGCGAGCTGATCGTGACCGTCGTGTACGCCGTGTACGCCTTCGGGGTCATCGGTGCGCTGCTGCTGGCGGGCAACGCCTCGGACGCCGTGGGCAGACGGCCGGTCCTGCTGGCCGGCCTGGGATTCGCGGCGGCGAGTGCCGTCTGCTTCCTGTGCGCCACCGGGCTCGGCTGGCTGTATGCGGGGCGGTTGGCGTCGGGTCTGTCCGCCGGCCTGTTCACCGGTGCCGCCACGGTGTACGTGATGGAGCTGGCACCCCCGGGAGGCGCCTCCCGGGCCACGTTCGTGGCGACCGCCGCCAACATGGGCGGGCTGGGCTGCGGTCCACTGCTCGCCGGGGTGCTCGCTCAGTACGCCGCGTGGCCGCTGTACCTGCCGTTCGCCCTGCACCTCGCACTGGTCGCCGGCTCGGCCGCCGTGCTGCTCCTGCTGCCGGAGACCGTGAGGGAGCGGCGGCCGGCGGTCACCGTACGGCCGCAGCGGCCCGGCCTGCCCCCGCAGGTGCGGGCGGTGTTCGGGCCGGCGGCGACCGCCTCGTTCGTGGGCTTCGCACTGTTCGGGGTGTTCACGTCGGTCAGCCCGGCGTTCCTCGCGCAGTCCCTGGATGTGCACGACCACGCCGTGAGCGGGCTGGTCGTCGCACTCGCGTTCTTCGCGTCGACCGCGGGGCAACTGGCGGTCGGCCGCGTCGGTGTGGCGCGTTCGCTGCCGCTGGGCTGCGCCGGGCTCTTCGCCGGGCTGGCGCTGCTCGCCGGAGCGTTGCGCTGGGACCTGCTGCTGTTGGTGGTGCTGAGCGCGCTCGTCGGTGGCGGCGGGCAGGGCCTGGCCTTTCGCGGGGCGCTGTCCGCGGTGGCCGGGGCGTCACCAGCGGACCGTCGCGCGTCCGTGGTCTCCACACTGTTCGTGGTGGCGTACACGGGTATCTCGCTGCCGGTGATCGGCGTCGGGGTACTGGTGGGTCCGATCGGCCTGGAGGGTGCGGGGCTCGTCTTCATCGCCTGCATGGCCGCCCTGGTGACGACCGCGGCCGCCTACCTGCTCCGGAGTCCGGTACGGGCGAGAACGTGAGCGTGCCGGGTGTGGCGCGCGTCCTGCTCCGGGCGCGAGCGGCGTCGCCCTGATCCCCGGCGCGGACACGCCGGGGTTCAGGGTCCTCGCGGTGCCGACGACGTCCCGAAGGTGCGGGACCGGTGCGTTGACAGCGTCGCACAGGCCTCCGGATACTGACTGAAGGTTCAGTCAGTATCTCCCGTTGCCGCACCTGGAGGCACCATGTCAGACCTCCCCACCGAGCTGGTCCCGTTCAGCCCCGAGCAGCGTGGCATCGTCGAGCTCACCCGTGCCTTCGCCCGCGAGGAGATCCGCCCGCGGGCGCGTTCCGTGGACGAGGCCGACGTCGAGACGCCCTGGGACCTGTGGCGCAAGGCCGCGAAGGTGGGCATCACCGGCTTCATGCTTCCCGAGGAATACGGGGGCGGCGGATTCACCGACGTCTTCACCCAGTGCCTGGTGCAGGAGGAGCTGTGCGTCGGCGACCTCGGCATCGGCAATCTGCTCTGCTCCAACGGGTTCTACGCCGACCCGCTGCTCGCACTCGGCACCGAGGAGCAGAAGCGGACCTGGCTCACCCCCCTGGCCGGGCCCGACACCCCGATGACCGCCCTCGCCACCACCGAGCCCGGCGCGGGCTCCGACGCCGCGTCGA
This sequence comes from Streptomyces sp. NPDC049597, assembly GCF_040675505.1. Classification (NCBI taxonomy): domain Bacteria; kingdom Bacillati; phylum Actinomycetota; class Actinomycetes; order Kitasatosporales; family Streptomycetaceae; genus Streptomyces; species Streptomyces sp. NPDC049597. Next base: position 56,744 of record NZ_JBFAOY010000024.1, on the reverse strand, counting down.
TCGTGACAACGGCGACCCGCACGGACGGGGGATACCTGCTCAATGGCCAGAAGTCCTGGATCTCCAACGCGGGGGAGGCCGAGCAGTACGTCGTCTTCGCCAAGACGGACCCGGCGCGGCGCTCCCGGGGCGTCACCGCCTTCCTCCTCCGCAAGGACACCACCGGGGTCGCCTTCGGCGAGCCGATGCGGAAGATGGGACAGCGCGCCATCGTCTGCCGGGAGATCTTCTTCGCCGACGCCTTCGTGCCCGAGGAGAACCGCCTCGGCGGGGAGGGGCAGGGCTTCCACGGGCTCATGCGGACCTTCGACATCTCGCGCGCCGTCCTCGGCGCGGCGGCGACCGGCGTGGCGAGGGCCGCGTACGAGTACGCACGCGACTACGCCCGTACCCGGCAGCAGTTCGGCAAGCCGATCGTCGAGCACCAGGCGGTGGCGTTCCGGCTCGCCGACATGCGGACCCGCATCGAGCAGGCCCGGCTGATGACCTGGCGCGCGGCCAAGCGCCTCGACGCCGGTCTGACCGCGACGACCGAGGCCGCCATGGCCAAGCTGACGGCCTCGGAGACGGCCGCGTACTGCACCTGGGCGGCGGTGCAGACGCTGGGAGGCTGGGGCTACTCGCGCGAGTACCCGGTGGAGCAGTGGATGCGGGACGCCAGGCTGGAGGAGATCGAGGAGGGCACCTCGGACATCATGCGGCTCGTGATCGCGAGGGAACTGTGATGACCCCGGCCCTCACCGGCGGCGAGGCGCTCGCCCGCGCACTGGCCGCACACGGCGTCACCCGGGCCTTCGGCATCCCCGGCACCCACAATCTGGAGCTGTACCGGCATCTCCAGCCGTACGGCATACGGCATCTGACCGCTCGTCATGAGCAAGGCGCGGGCTACGCGGCCGACGCGTACGCCCGGGTGAGCGGCCGGCCCGGCACCGCGATCACCACCACCGGGCCCGCACTGCTGAACATCGCGGCGGCGGTGGGACAGGCCTACTCCGACAGCGTGCCGCTGCTCGTCGTCTCGCCCGGCATGCCGCTGCGCCACCCCCGGCAGTCCACCGGCCTCCTGCACGAAATGCGCAGCCAGACGCAGGCGTTGCGGGGCGTCGCGGCCTTCAGCCACCGGGTCGCGTCGGTCGACGAGATCGGCGCGGCCGTGGCCCGTGCCTTCACGCTGTTCCGCCGGGAGCGGCCGCGGCCGGCGCACATCGAGGTGCCGCTGGACCTGCTGGAGACCGCGGAGCCGGTGGGCCCGACGCGGCACGCGCCGCCCGCCGGGCCACCGCCGCCGGACGAGCCGGCGGTGGGGCAGGCGGCGGACGCCCTGCACGGGGCGCGCCGCCCGGTGCTGGTCCTCGGCGGAGGAGCACGGGCTGCGGCCGCCCCCTGCCGGGCGCTCGCCGAGGAACTGGGGGCGCCGGTGGTGACCACCGCCAACGGCAAGGGCGTGGTGGACGAACGCCACCCGCTGTCGCTGGGCGTGTCGCTGCACAGCCCGGCCGTGCGGAAGTGGCTGGCGGACCGTGACGTGGTCCTCGCCGTCGGCACGGAGCTGGCCGAGTCCGACGTCTGGGGTCCGCTCCCGGCCCTGACGGGCACCCTGATCCGCGTCGACGTGGACCCCGCCCAGATGTACGCCGGCCTCCCGGCGGACGTGGCCCTGGTCGGCGACGCACGCCCCCTGCTGGACGCGCTGCTCGCGGCGTACCGCGAGCGAGGACCGCGCAAGGCCGCCGAACCCACCGCCGAACCCGCCGGTGTCACCGCGCTGCGCGCCGCGCGCGACGACGAGACCCGCGGCCGGGACGCACGTTGGACGCCGTACCTCCGGGCCGTGCGCCGCGTCCTCGCAGAGGACGCCGTCATCACCTCCGACAGCGCCCAGTGCTGTTACTACGGAGCCCTGCCCCATCTGCCCGTCGGCCCCCAAGGCCGCTATCTGCACCCCACCGGTTTCGGGACCCTCGGCTACGCCCTGCCCGCCGCGATCGGCGCCAAGACCGCATGCCCCGAGCGGCAGGTCGTCGCGCTCAGCGGCGACGGCGGTCTGCAGTTCTCCGTGCAGGAGCTCGCCACCGCCGCCCAGCTCGGGCTGCCGCTCCCCGTCGTGGTCTTCGACAACGGCGGCTACGGCGAGATCCGCGAGGAGATGGCGGCCCGCGGGGACACCCCCACGGCAGTCGACCTGCCGCCCGTCGACCTGCCCGCGCTCGCCCGCGCCTACGGCGGGCACGGCACGGCGGTCCGCTCGCCGGAGGAGCTCGCCGACGCCCTGGCCGACGCGCTGGACACCTCCGGACCCACCCTCGTCACCGTCCCCGAGGAGATCTCCCGATGACCACCGCCCCTCTCATCTCCCTCACCTGGACGGACCATGTCACCGGGCGCCAGGGCCATCTGGTGATCGACCGGCTGGTGCGCGGCGTGTCCAGCGGCGGGCTGCGCATGCGCGAGGGCTGCACCCTCGACGAGGTCACCGGGCTGGCCCGGGGCATGACGATGAAGGAGGCCCTCCACTACGACCCCCGGAAGCGGTACATCCCGCTCGGCGGGGCCAAGGGCGGCATCGACTGCGACCCGCGCGACCCGCAGGCGTACGGGGTGCTGGTGCGCTACCTGCGGGCGATGCGCCCGTACATCGAGCGCTTCTGGACCACCGGCGAGGACCTCGGTCTCACCCAGGACATCGTCGACAGGGCGGTGGCCGAGGCCGGTCTCGTCTCCTCCGTCCAGGCCGTCTATCCGCTGCTCGACGACGAGGCCGCGGCGCGTCGCCGGCTCGCGGACGCGTTCGCCGTGGAGGTGGACGGCATCGGGCTCGACGAGCTGGCGGGCGGCTGCGGGGTCGCCGAGTCGGTGCTGACGGCACTGGACCGGGCCGGCGTCTCCCGCGAGGGCACCCGCGTCGCCGTCCAGGGCTTCGGGACGATGGGCGGGGCGACCGCCCGTTTCCTGGCGCGGGCCGGGCTGAAGGTGGTCGCCGTGGCGGACGTCAAGGGAACGATCGCCAACCCCGAGGGCCTGGACGTGGAGGCGCTGCTGGCCGCGCGCGACGCGTACGGGACCGTGCACCGCACCGCCCTGCGGGCGCACGACGCCGAACTGCCCGCCGGTGCCTGGCTGTCCGCGGACGCCGAGGTGCTGGTCCCGGCCGCCGTCTCGTACGCGGTCGACACGGCCAACCAGGCGCGGGTCACGGCCCGCTGGATCGTCGAGGCGGCCAACATGCCGGTGCTGCCGGACGCCGAGGACCTGCTGTCGGCACGCGGCATCACCGTGCTGCCCGACGTGGTCGTCAACTCCGCCACCAACGCCTGGTGGTGGTGGACGCTCTTCGGCGACATCGGCGCCGACGCGGACGAGGCGTTCGCCCACATCCGGCGCTCCATGCGCGCCCTGGTCGAGCAGGTGCTGACACGGGCCGAGCGCGACGGGACCAGCCCGCGCGTCGCGGCACACGCGGTCGTGGCGGACCGGCTTCCCGTCATCGCCGAACGCCTCGGCTGGTACGCATGAGCCTGGACACCCTCTTCGACCCGCGCTCCGTCGCCGTCGTCGGAGCCTCCGCCAACCCCGCCAAGTGGGGCTACCGGCTGGCGTCCGGCGCCCTCGCCGGACGTTCCCGGCGCACCGTCCACCTGGTCAACCAGCGGGGCGGCGGGCTCGACGGCGTGCCCTTCCTGCCCGCCCTAGGCTGCCTGCCGACCGTCCCCGAGCACGTCGTGGTGGCGGTGCCGCCGCAGCAGGTGCGGCCCGTGGTCGTCGAGGGACTCGCGGCGGGCGCGCGGTGCTTCACCGTGATCACGTCCGGCGGGGCAGGCGCCGACGAGGAACGCGAACTCGCCGCCCTCGTCACCGCGCACGGCGGTCGGCTGCTCGGCCCCAACTGCATGGGCGTCGTCGACACCACCACCGAACTCAGGCTCAGCTGGGGCGACTTCCCGGCGGGTGCGGTGGGGCTCGTGTCGCAGAGCGGCAACCTCGCGCTCGAGATCGGCCGGCTCCTCGCGCGCGCCGGACAGGGATTCTCCCGTTTCGTCTCGCTCGGCAACCAGCGCGACATCGACGCGGCGGACGCGCTGGGCGCACTGATCGCGCACGACGCGACACGGGTCGTCGCCGCATACGTGGAGGACTTCCGCGACGGGCGCCGCCTGGCCCGCACCCTGGCCACCGCCCACACGGCAGGAAAGCCCGTCCTGCTGCTGTCGCTCGGTCGCAGCGAGGCATCCCGTCGCGCGGCGGCCTCCCACACGGGAGCGCTGGTGAGCGCCCGGGCGGTGGTGGAGGCGGTGTGCCGCGACACGGGGGCGCTGCTGCTGGAGTCGGCGGGCGAACTCGTGGACACGGCGGTGCTCCTGACCGCGGCCGGCCGCCGCACCGGGCTCGCCCGGCCGCGCGCCGTCCGTACCGCCGGGACCCAGGGGCCGTCGTCACCGGCCCCGGCCGACGGCGCCCCACCACAGGCCCGCAGGCGACGGGCCCTGCGCGTCGCGGTCGTCGGGGACAGCGGGGGGCAGGGAGCGCTGGCCGCCGACGCGCTGTCCGCCCGCGGACTCCACGTCCCCGTACTGGACGAAGCGACCCGGGCCGCCGTCCGCGGGCACCTGCCCGGCCGGAGCGGATGCGGCAACCCCGTCGACCTCGCGGGCGCCGGGGAGGCCGACCTCCGCAACTACGCCCGCATCGCACGGGCGCTGCTCCACGGAGGGGACACCGACGCCACCGTCCTCACCGGCTACTTCGGCGACTACGCCACCGCCGACCCGGACCAGGCCGACCAGGAGTGCGCGGTCGCCCGGGAGCTGGGGGAGGCCGCACGAGCGTCGGGCCGGCTGCTCGTCGTCCACACCATGGCCAGGGACACCCCCGCCCTGAGAGTGCTCCGCGAGCACGGCGTACCGGTCTACGAGCGCATCGAGCAGGCCGCGACCGCCCTGGCCCAGGCGGCGCGGCAGGACCGGACGGCACCGCAGGCGCCGCCCCCGCTGCCGCCCCCCGCCCCGAGCGGCCTCCCCGACGGGGACTACGAGACCGTCCGTACGCTCCTCGGATCCCGCGGAATCACCTTCCCAGCCGCCGAGTTCGTCACCACCGCCGACGAGGCGGCCACCGCCGCCCGCCGCACCGGCTATCCGCTCGCCCTCAAGGCCATGGGCCTGGCCCACAAGACCGAGGCGGGCGGGGTGGCCCTGGGCATCGCCGACGAGACCGCGCTGCGCACCGCCTTCGCCCGAATGCGTGACGCCACGGGCGCCACGCGGTACGCGGTCGAGCAGATGGTCGCCCACCGGCACTCCGTCGAACTCATCGCGGGGGTCCGGCGCGACCCGTCGTTCGGGCCCGTCGCCATGGTCGGGCTCGGCGGGGTCACCGCCGAGCTGCTCGCCGACACGGCGCTCGCCCTCGCCCCCCTCACCCCGGAACGGGCCCGCGGCCTGCTGCTCTCGCTCCGCCACGCGCCGCTGTTCACCGGCTGGCGCGGCGCCCCCGCCGTCGACATCGACGCCGCCGCGGACGCGCTGTGCGCACTGGCACGGGCCGCGGCCGAACACCCCGAGCTCGCCGAGCTCGAAGTCAACCCACTGCTCGTCCACCCGGACGGCGCGGTCGCCCTCGACGCCCATGGAGTGCTGACATGACCTCGGAGTCCGGCCGCTTCGCGGACCGTACCTACCTCGTGACCGGCGGCGGCAGCGGCATCGGCCGCGCGATCACGCTCGCGCTGTGTGCGGCGGGCGCGCGCGTCGCGGTCGCGGGCCGTACCCCCGAGCGGCTGGAGGAGACGGTCGCCCTGGTCGAGAAGACCGGCGGCGAGGCCCTCGCGGTGCCGACGGACGTACGGGACCCGGAGGCCGTGGACGCGCTGGTGTCCGCGTCGGTGGAGCGCTTCGGCCGGCTGGACGGCCTGGTCAACAACGCGGCCGGCAACTTCGTGGTGCCGGGCATCGACCTCTCCCCGGGCGGCTGGCGGGCGGTCGTGGACATCGTCCTCAACGGCTCGTACTACTGCACCCGGGCGGTCGCCCGCCGCCTGCGCGAGCAGGGTACGGGCGGATCCATCCTCTCGGTGATCGCCGCCTACGCCTGGCACGGGCATCCGGGGACCGTCCACTCGGCCGCCGCGAAGGCCGGTGTCCTGGCCATGACCCGGACGCTCGCGGTGGAACTCGCCCCGCTGGGCATCCGGCTGAACTGCATTGCCCCGGGCCCCACGGAGACGGCAGGCGCGGGCGCCGCCCTGTGGGCCACTCCCGAGGCGCGCGAGCAGGTCCTGGCCACGGTTCCGGCGGGCCGGCTCGCCGACCCCGCGGAGATCGCCGAGGCGTCGCTGTTCCTGCTGGGCGACGGGGCGTCGTACCTGACGGGCGAGTGCCTGACGGTGGACGGCGGCCAGTGGCTGGGCAAGCAGGTGTACGGACGCACGGGCGCCTAGGGCGCGTATCGAGTCGTGATCATCGGGTGGTCCTGATGAGGTCTTTGATCCAGATCATCGAGGCGTGCAGGTGGAGACTGGGGAGATAGCTGTCGGGAGTCTTGTTCGTATCGGGTGTCTCACCGTCCCGGTTCCGGCCTCCTGGTACGTCCCGCTCCGGGGCGGGTGCGGCACGTGGAGCCGACGTGAGCCGACCGGTGCACTGATGTCCGGGCGGGGACTCATGGGACATGGCCCGGCACCCGGCTCAGGTTCCGGGGAGGATACGGCGCGTTTCGTAGGCCCACATCGCGATCTCGACCCGGTTGCGGGCGCCGAGTTTGGCCATCAGGCTGGCCAGATGCGTCTTCACCGTGCTGAGGCTGATGTGCAGTGCATCGGCGATCTCGGTGTTGGTCAGCCCGCGAGCGACGGCGAGGAGCACCTGCTCCTCGCGGGCGGTGACGGGTGAGACCGGCTGGGCCACGGGCCGGCCGGCGGGCAGGTCCGCGAATGCCTGGAGCAGACGGACGGTGACGCTGGGCGCGATGAGCGCCTCACCGCCGGACGCCGACCGTACGGCCTGGGCCAGAAGGTCTGGTCCCGTGTCCTTGAGCAGGAATCCGCGGGCGCCGGCACGCAGCGCGCCGTAGACGTACTCGTCGAGGTCGAACGTGGTGATGACGACCACGGCCAGCGGGTCGGCGACGCCCGGGCCGGCGACCAGCCGGGTGGCCCCGAGCCCGTCGAGTACGGGCATGCGGATGTCGAACAGGCAGACGTCGGGGCGTAGTTCGCGGGCCAGACGTACCGCTTCCCGCCCGTCGGCGGCCTCGCCGACCACCTCGATGCCGGGCTGGGCGTTCAGCATGATCCGCAACCCGGTGCGGATGATCGTCTGGTCGTCAGCGACGAGGACGCGAATGGACACCGCTCTCGCTCCTCGCTCTCGGCAGTTCGGCTTCGACATGCCAGCCCCGGTCGGTACCCGGGCCGGCTCGTAGTGTGCCGCCGAGCAGGGTCGCACGCTCGCGCAGTCCGGTAAGTCCGTATCCGTCGCGACCCCGGCCGGTGCGCCGGCCGTTGTCGCACACGCTCACCCGTACCGTGTGCCGTTCCGCGGCGACCCGGACGACGAGCTCGGTCGCGTCGACCGCATGGCGCAGCGCGTTGGTCACCGACTCCTGCACGATCCGGTAGACGGCCGCGTCCACGGCCGGGGGCAGCGCGTCCAGTTCGCCGTCGAGCCCCAGGTCGACCCTGAGGCGACCACCCGGGGTGCGCACCAGGCGCTCCAGATCCGCGACACCGGCAGGCGGCGCCAGCTCGGCGCCGACCCCGCGGTCGCGCAGCGCGGCGACCATGGCCCGCATTTCCTCCAGCGTGCGCGCCCCTTCCTCCTCGACCCCCTCCAGCGCCTCGACGGCGGCGGACGGGTCGGTGCCCGCGAGCACCCGGCCCGCCTGGGCGATGATCACCATGGCCGACACGTGGTGGGCCACCGTGTCGTGCAGTTCCCGGGCGAGCTGCTCGCGCTCGCGGGAGCGCACCTGCTCCAACTGCCGCTCGCGAGCGGTCACCCGGAACCGCACGGCAGCCCCGACCACGCCGGGCAGCAGCAGGAAGACGAAGCCCACGACCTTTTCGACGACCGGGGTCTCGTCCGTGACGACACACAGCGCGCCGGCCGCGAGGATCACCGCGCCGCCCAGCACGATCTCGCGTCCCGATCCCCACCGGGGCAGCGCGTACACCAGCACGAGCACGACCGCGCCGGTGTACAGGCCGACGGGCTCGCGCGGTGCGGCGACGAGCGAGGCCACCGGAAGCAGGATCACCGAGCCGAACGCCAGCGTCACCATCGCCAGCGGGCGGGTCCGGCGCCACAGGGGCAGCAGGCACAGCCATACGGCGAACACCACCGCCACCGGCCGCCACACGACGTTCTCGCGCAGGGTGGCCTCCAGCGCCACACCGGCAAGGCCCGCGGCGAGCAGTGCCCAGTCCCGCCACACCCGGGCGGGCGCGTCGGGCGGCCGGGGTTCGGTCCACAGGGTTCGCAGGTCGTCTCGGAGCACGGTTCTCAGCCTAGGGACCGCGGCGTGCCGCGCATCGGCCGAAAGGACGGGTCGTCACTCCGCCCCGGGGCCGACGGATCCGCGGCCCGCGGGCCGATGCCGCGGAGCGCCGTGGCGACGAGCCTCGGCATCGGCGGCCGTACAAGGACGGCCGACGAGGTGGTTGGAGGACCCCGATGCTCTCGAAAGCCCTGTTGCGCCTGGGCGCAAGCTCCGCCCGCCATCCCTGGCGGGTGATCGCGGCATGGCTGATCGCCGCCACGCTCGCCGTCCTCGCCGCCGTCGCCTTCGGCGGGCGGACCGCGGACTCGATGACCGCTCCGGGACTGGACTCCCGACGGGCCGCTGAACTGATCGAGCGGGCAGGCACCGGCCAGGAGGGGATGACCGCCCAAGTGGTCGTCACCCCCCTCGACGACGGTGCGACGTTCTTCGACGACGACGGCGCGCGCACCGCTCTCACGCGGCTGCGGGCCGAGGTGCAGCGGCTGCCGCACGTGCTCGGCACGAGCGACCCGGCGGGGGCGCTCGACGAGGGCGGGGACACCGCCGTGCGCGGCGGCCTCGTTTCGGCCGACGGGCGGATCGCGGTCGTCCGGGTGCAGTACCCCGACCAGAGCCGGCTGTCGGCCGAAGACCTCGACGCCCTCGTCGATCTGGGCGACCGGCTGCGGGCCGAGCTGCCGCTGCGCATCGAGATGGGCGGGAACCTCTTCTACGTCTTCTCCGACCCCGACGGCGGCGCGAGCGAGCTGATCGGCCTCCTCGCCGCGGCCGCGATCCTGTTCCTGGCGTTCGGTTCGCTCGTCGCCGCCGCGCTGCCGATCGGCATGGCGGTCTTCGGGCTGACTGTCGGGGTCGCCACGATGACGGTACTGGCGGGGGTGACAGAGGTCCCCACCTTCGCACCGGTCCTGGGCAGCATGGTCGGGCTCGGAGTGGGCATCGACTACGCACTGTTCGTGCTCGCCAGGCACCGGGAGTACCTCGCGTGCGGCCTCGATCCGCAGGCGGCGGCCGGACGGGCGGTGGCAACGTCGGGGCGGCCGGTGGTCTTCGCCGGCGGCACCGTCGTCGTGTCGATCCTCGGCCTGGCGGTCGCGAATGTGCCGTTCATGACGGTGGGCGGGGTTGCCGTCTCGATCGTCGTCCTGACGATGGTGCTCGCGTCGGTGACGCTGCTGCCGGCCTTCCTCGGCGCGGCGGGCCCGCGGCTGGGCCGGGCCGGCCGGATCGGCCGGGCACTTCGGGCCGGGCGGTCGGGCCGCCTCGGCCGACGGCTGGACACGGCGGCGGGCGCCGTCCCCGCCGTCGGGTGGCGGCGCTGGCTCGGGCACGTCGGCCGGCATCCGGTGCCGTACGCGGTCGGCGCGGCGGCGCTGCTGCTGACGGCGACGCTGCCCGTGCTCGGCCTGCGCGTCGGCCTGCCCGACGACGGCTCACTGCCGCAGAGCCGTACCGAGCGCCGGGCCTACGAACTCGTCGCCGAGGGATTCGGCCCGGGCACCAACGGTCCCCTCGTCATCGCCGCGGACCCCGCCGGTGATCCGGGAGTGGTGGACCGTCTCGTCGCGCGGGTCGCGGCGGATCCGGGGATCGCGTCCGTCGCGCCGGTGCGCATCGATCGGGCCAGCGGCGTCGCGACCCTCGTGGTGTTCCCGACCACCAGCCCTCAGGACGAGGCCACGGCCGACACCATCGCCCGGCTGCGCGCCGAGGTGCTGCCCGCGGCGATCGGGCAGGGCCCGGCCGGGGCCCACGTCGGCGGGGCCGCCGCGAGCCTGTCCGATGTGGGCCGACGCACCAGCGAACGTCTGCCGGTGTTCGTCGCCGCCGTGCTGGCGATGTCGTTCCTGCTGCTGATGCTGGTCTTCCGCTCGGTCGTCGTACCGCTCAAGGCGGTACTGCTGAATCTGCTGAGCATCGGCGCGGCCTACGGCATCATGGTCGCGGTCTTCCAGTGGGGCTGGGGAGGCGCACTCATCGGGCTGGAGGCGACGGTTCCGATCGTTTCGTTCATCCCGATGTTCCTCTTCGCCATCCTGTTCGGCCTGTCGATGGACTACGAGGTGTTCCTCCTCTCCCGCGTACGCGAGGAGTACCTGCGCACCGGCGACAACGGCACCGCGATCGTTGAGGGCGTCTCGCGCACCGCCCGGATCATCACCTCGGCCGCCCTCATCATGGTGGCGGTCTTCCTGTCCTTCGCCGTCGCCGAGGACCCCTCCACCAAGATGTTCGGGCTCGGCCTGGCCACCGCGATCTTCATCGACGCCACGGTCGTACGCATGGTGCTGGTACCGGCGACCATGACACTCCTCGGCCGGACCAACTGGTGGCTGCCGAAGTGGCTGGACCGGATGCTTCCCCGCGGCCCGGTCGGCACCGACGACACCGACGCGGAATCCACGGGTGAGGCCCCGCGTCCACGGCTGGTTGACCGTTGACTCGACTCCTGCCCGCCCATGGCGTCCGGCGCTTCAGCGCGTCACCTGGGGCCAAATCGGGTCGTGATCATCGGGTGGTCCTGGTGAGGTCCTTGATCCAGATCATCGAGGCGCGCAGGTGGAGACCGGCGAGGTAGCTGTCGGGAGTCTTGTCGTATCACCTCACCCCGCTTCGCGGCTTCCGTGATCAGGCCCTCCAGAAGGGCCTCGAAGACGCCGGCGTCACGCCACTGCCGGAAGCGGTTGTGGACGGTCGACCAGGCGCCGAACTCCGTCGGCATCTCCCGCACTGCCCGCCCGTCTTGAACCGCCGGATCACGCCCTCGAACTGCTGCCGCAGTCGCTCGGGGTACGGGCCGCACTCGCCGATCGGCAGGTACGACTCGATGAACTCCCCATCCCGATCGGTCAGTTGTACTCGCGTCACGTAAGACCGTCTATCGGACCAGACCGTGCCACGAAGGCACATCCCGCAAATTGATCACGACTCGCTGCGCGCCCTGGTGCCGGACCGGAGCGCAAAGCGACAACAGGGGGGACGGTCCGAGGCCGTCCCCCCTGTCGCTGTGCGGGAGCAGTCCCGCCGGATGCTCAGTTCTTGGTACGCCGCGTCTTCGCCCCCAGAGAGTAGAAGACGAGGCCGATGCCCGCGATCACGAGGAGGGGTACGACCTGGCTCAGTGTGTACGCGAGGCGCTGGCCGGCGAAGGCCTCGGGCAGCGAGTCGGCGGAGGAGCCCTCCGTGCCGAACCAGCCCACCCCGAAGCCCGGCCAGATCAGCACCACCACCGTGAAGGCGACCAGGCCGGTCGCGAGGACGGTGACCGTCCAGGCCCCGAAGCGTCCGCCCGGCACGGAGTACGGACGCGGCGTGTCAGGGTACTTGCGGCGCAGTACCACCAGGCTGGGGAAGGTGATGACGTACGAGATGAAGGTCGAGCAGATCGTCAGGCCGAGCCCCGCGGCGAAGTACTTCTCGCCGTCGCCTTCGGTGAGGTTGAGCGCGACCACGAGCAGGACGGACGCGAGGACCGCGGACAGCAGGTTCACCCGCACCGGCGTGCCCCTCTTCTCGGAGATCGTGCCGAGCCAGGCGGGCCCGGCGCCGTCCGCGCACGCGACTGCCTGGGCGCGGTGCGCACCCATCGCCCAGGTGACGCCGGAGGTGAGCAGGCCGATGATGAGGCCCGCGGCGGCGATGCCGCCGAAGACCGCGCCGGCACCGGTGAGGGTGACCGTGCCGTCGGCGGTGATGGAGCCGCCGTAGACGGTGAAGACGGCCTTGCAGGCGTCGATGAAGCCGCCGAGGCTGCCGATCCGGTCGCTGGGCAGGACGAAGAGGATGCCGAGGATCGGGCCGCCGTAGAGCAGCAGCGCGGCGAAGCCGGAGCGGAGGATGGCGAGCGGGATGTCGCGCCGCGGGTTGCGCATCTCCTCGGCGGCGGAGCTGGGCAGCTCGAAGCCGACGTAGTTGAAGATCAGCACGGGGACGAGCGCCACGAACCCCACGTACGTCGGTGTGAACTCCCCTGCGGGCAGCGCGTGCACACCGTTCCGGACGGCGAAGACGACGACCGAGACGAGGAAGAAGCCGAGGAGCACGATGCGTGCGACGGCTCCGGCGATCGGGACCCATTTGCCGATCCGGACGGACTGGACGACGGCGAGCGCGCCACCCCAGATGAAGACCAGTCCGGCGGCGTACTTCCACAGACCGGGGAGCGGGGTGAAGAACTCCTCCCAGGTGGTGAGGGCGATGATGCACAGACTGCCGCCCACCCACACCGGGTTGGAGATCCAGTAGAGGATCTGGTTGAGGCCCGCGGTGAGCCGCCCGAAGGCGAGCCGGGTCCAGACGTACGGTCCGCCCTGGACGGGGAAGGCGGAGCCCAGTTCGGCGACGAGGAGCCCGTAGGGGAGGAAGAAGAACAGCGCGAGGATGGCCATCCAGGTCAGTCCCTGCGGGCCCTGCGCTGCGACCGATCCGATCGTGTCGAGTCCGACGAGGGTGCATATGAGGAACAGGAGGACGTCGAAGCGGCGCAGTTCCTTGCGCAGCCGGCTGCGTTGTTCGCCCCAGCCCTCGGAGAGGTCGGGGGTGGCGGGGGCGGGCCCTTGGGCCCTGCTGGAGGTGGCGGGTGCTTGGGTCACTGGGCGGACTCCTACGGCGGCACGGGGGGTCTCGTACAGGCGCGGCACATCTACTGACTGAACGAACAGTCAGTAGCCTGCACTGTGAGCCCGGCCACACAGGACTGTCAAGAGCCGTGCGGCGCAAAGCCGTCGCCCACCTCCAGACGCCGGCAGGCGCCGGTCGGACGGGCCCGGGGGCCGGCGGTCGCGCCGCGCGAACCTGCGCCGCGAAGTGATCGCGTCAGCCCGCGCTCCGCCGAGGAAGCGGTCCTCGGCGAGGGCCTGACGGTGGCGTCCGATCTCTCGAAGGGGACGTGGATCAGTCGCCGGCTCCGCGGCCCGGATCGCTGCCGGTCCCCGGCCCGGCGGGCCCCGCGGGTGGTCCCGGCGGCGATCCGGTCACCCCCGGCCCCCGCCTGCACGGGGCACCCGCCGCATCTGGGGAGCGTCCGGTCCGGCAGGGCGTAGACAAGCCCGCTGTTTCGGGAGTTTCCTGGTAGGACACACGATTCTTGCGAGTGGGCGCCGGCCGGTGAGGAGGCGCTGGTGTACGACGTCACGATGCAGGTCGAACTCACGGCCACCGGACCTGACAGCTGCCGGATGACGATGGCCGGGGAACTCGGCGTGGTCACCGCCCCGGGCGTCAGGCAAGCCCTCCGCGCCGCCGTCGCCGAGTACCAGCACATCGTCGTGGACCTGGGCAAGGTCCACTTCTGCGACTGCACCGGTGTGAGCGCGCTCCTGGCGGGTGCCCGCGCCGCACGCGCCCACGACGTGGACCTGTGCCTGCGGGCCGTGCCGTGCTCCGTGGCCCGCATCCTGCGGCTGTCAGGCAGCGGCGGGGCGTTCACCATCGAAGCGGAGCAGACGGTCCGAGGGCCGGCTTCCGACGAGGGTGGCGAGCGTCGCCGGGAGCCCGGCCTCGGTACCGATCAAGCGCGGTGACGGCGTCGACCGTGCTCGGCGGCGCCGGCACGGCTGCCCGGCTCGTGGAGCACACCCCGCGCCGCCGGGGCGCGGCGCGTCCGTCCCCTGCCCGAGCGGCTCGCCCGTCCTCTGTCCGAGCGGCGCGCCCGGCGGCGGTGACGCCACCCCCCAGTTGCTGCCGGGCGTCACGCCGGGCGGACCACATCCCGTCCGGCCCGACCGCATCCGGATGATCGTCACTCCGCGGGGACGGCTGTGGGTTCCAGCCGGATCACGATGCTCTTGGCGGTCGGCTGGTTGCTGGTCCCCGCCACGCTGTCCAGCGGCAACAGGACGTTGGTCTCCGGGTAGTACGCGGCGGCGCAGCCGGGTGTCGTCGGGTAGGGGACCACCTCGAAATCCTCGGCGCGGCGCTCCGCGTCGTCCCACACGCTCACCAGATCGACGTGCTGTCCCGCCGCCAGGCCGAGTCCGGAGACGTCCTGCGGGTTCACCAGCACCACGCGGCGGCTTCCGTGGATGCCCCGGTAGCGGTCGTTGTCCGAGTAGGGGATGGTGTTCCACTGGTCGTGGGAACGCAGGGTCTGCAGGAGGAGGTGCCCCTCGGGGGCCTGCGGCATCTCCCAGGCGTTGCGGGTGAACAGGGCCTTGCCGACAGCGGTGGGATAGACCCCTTCGTTGACGGGATTGGGCAGCCTGATGCCACCGGGCCGGACCACCCGCCGGTTGAAGTCCCGCAGCCCCGGCACGACGTGGGAGATCCGGTCACGGATGGCTCCGTAGTCGGCTTCGAACCGATCCCACGGAACGCCGGCCCTGCCGTCGAGGGTCCGGCGGGCGAGCCGGCACAGGATGGCGACCTCGCTCAGCAGGAGCGTGGAGGCCGGCTCCAGGCGCCCGCGGGAGGTGTGCACCTCGCTCATCGAGTTCTCCACGGTGACGAACTGCTCGCCGGTGGCCTGGATGTCGCGTTCGGTGCGGCCCAGGGTCGGCAGGATGAGCGCGGTCCGCCCGCAGACCGTGTGGGACCTGTTGAGCTTGGTGGAGATGTGCGCGGTGAGGCGGCATCGCCGCATGGCGTCCTCGGTGACGGCACTGTCCGGAGCGGCGCGGACGAAGTTGCCCGCGACGCCGAGGAAGACCTTGACACGGCCTTCGCGCATGGCCTTGATCGAGTTCACCGAATCGAGTCCGTGGGCGCGAGGCGGTTCGAAGCCGAACTCCTGTTGCAGCGCGTCGAGGAAGGCGTCGGGCATCCGCTCCCAGATGCCCATCGTACGGTCGCCCTGGACGTTGCTGTGTCCGCGGACCGGGCAGGCCCCGGCTCCGGCCCGGCCGAGGTTCCCGCGCAGCAGGAGGAAGTTCACGATCTCCCTGATGGTGGGGACACTGTGCCTCTGCTGTGTCAGCCCCATCGCCCAGCAGACGATGACGCGTTCGCTGCGCAGGACCTCGTCCCGGACCTTCTCGATCTCGGCCCGGGGCAGTCCGGTCGCGGCGAGGACGTCCTCCCAGGCGACGGCCCGGGCGTGCTCGGCGAACTCCTCGAAGCCACCGGTGCTGGAGCTGATGAACTCATGGTCGAGCACGGTGCCCGGCCGTGCGTCCTCCGCCTCCAGCAGGAGCCGGTTCAGGCCCTGGAAGAGCGCGAGGTCGCCACCGCTGCGGATCTGGAGGAACCGATCGGCGATCCTCACGCCGCGCCCGAGCACCCCGCGGGCCTTCTGCGGGTTCTTGAACCGCAGCAGTCCGGCCTCCGGCAGGGTGTTCACCGCGATGATCCGGGCGCCGTTGAGTTTGGCCTGCTCCAGCGCGGAGAGCTGCCGCGGATGGTTGGTTCCCGGGTTCTGCCCCACCAGGAAGATCAGGTCCGCGTGGTGCAGGTCCTCCAGGCTCACCGTGCCCTTCCCGGTGCCCAGGGTCTCGTGCAGGGCGACGCCGCTGGACTCATGGCACATGTTGCTGCAGTCGGGCAGATTGTTGGTGCCGAAGACCCTGGCGAAGAGCTGCAGAACGAACGCGGCCTCGTTGCTGACCCGGCCGGACGTGTAGAAGACCGCCTCGTCCGGCGAGTCCAGCGCCTTCAGTTCCTCGGCCAGCAGCCCCAGGGCGTCGTGCCAGCTGATCGGCTCGTAGTGATCCGCATCGGGCCGCTTGACCATCGGCTCGGTGAGCCGGCCCTGCTGGTTGAGCCACAGATCGGACCGCCGGCCCAGTTCGGACACGGTGTGGTCGCGGAAGAAGTCGGCCGTGACGCGCCGTGACGTGGCCTCGTCGTTGATGTGCTTGGCGCCGTTCTCGCAGTACTCGTTGCGGTGCCGGTGTCCGGGAGCGGGATCCGGCCAGGCGCAGCCGGGGCAGTCGATCCCGTCCACCTGGTTCATGGTCAGCAGTGTCAGTCCGGCTCGCCGGGGCGACGTCTCATCGAGGGAGTACTCGAGGGCGTGGGTCACCGCGGGTACTCCCGCGGCCCACTTCTTGGGCGGACGCACAGTGAGCCGTTCGTCCGGCTCTTCGCTCGGTGGCTTCTTCATCGGGCGTGTCTCTCGCTCTCTCGCGCTCCGGCGGGCGGGTCAGCCGACAGGCCAGTGGGGGACGCGGCTTCTGGGCGGTTCCGGCTCGGACGGCTGGACGTGACCGTTGCGGACGACTCCCCGCCAGGCCCCGCCCTCCTGGCCCAGGCCCTCGATGAACGCTTTGAAGTGACCGAGCTCGGCCCGGACCACACGACGTGTGAGTCCGGGAGCCCGGATGAGGAGGCGCGTGACCCCGTGCGGCGCGATGTGCATGCGCACGACGACCTCGGTACGGTCCGGCGCCGTGGCGCGGAACGACACCTCACCCCGGTGGCCGGAACGCCGGTCCAGGCTCCGCCACGCCACGAGCGAGTCGGGCACCTGTTCCACGATCTCCGCCTGGAACTCGTGTCGCAGGGGACCGGATCCGATCACCCAGAGGGTGAGGTTGGGGCGGAGCTGCTCGACCTTCCGCACCACGGACATGAACCGGGGAAAGCTCTTGAACTGCGTCCACTGGTTGTAGGCGGTACGCACCGGGACCGCGACTTCGACCGTCTCTTCAAGGGTGTACATGGCCCACCTGTCCTCAGGCGTTGCTGATCTCAGTGTCACCGCCTGTCCGGCGGGCCGCCATGTGACGGTGCGCGACGCCGCGGTCGGTTCCCGGACGGGTGGCCCCTCACGTCGTCGGGCTCGCGCCGGCCACGATTGTCCGAGCGGTCCGCACATTGCGGGACGCACCGTGCGGACGCGGGGGCGGTTGTGCCGACGGGAGGGCCCGCTGCGGATCTCGGGCTACGACGCTCTGGGCTTGCGCCCGGCCGGCTTCTTCGCGGCCGTCTTCTTGGCCGCGGTCTTCTTCGCCGTCGCCTTCTTCGCGGGCGCCTTCTTCGCCGCGGCCTTCTTCTTCGGCATCTCGTGCACCGTCGCGTGCTCCTCGCCGCGTGACTCCTTGGCGGCCTTGACGGACGCGTTGAGCGCGGCCATGAGGTCGACGACCTGCCCGGCGGCCTGCGGTTCCTCCGGGGCCGGTGGTGCCTTGCCCTCCGCCTTCGCGGCGATGACCTCTTCGAGTGCCTCGCGGTAGTGGTCGGTGAGGTCGGGCATGTGGTCCTCGGTCAAGGCGTCCATGAGCTCCACGGCACCGTCGATCTCGGAGTCGCCCAGTTCCACCGGCGGTGGCGCGAGCGACTCGGGGGAACGGATCTCGTCGGGCCAGTGCATCGAGTGGAGAACGATCGCCTCGCCCTTCACGCGCAGGAGCCCGAGCCGCTCGCGGCCGCGCAGCGCGAAGTGCGCGACCGCGACCTTGCTGGAGCGTTCCAGGGCCTGGCGGAGCAGCTTGTAGGGCTTGGCGGCGACCTGTCCGGCAGGCTCGAGGTAGTAGCTGTCGCCGATACGGACGGGATCGATGGACTGCGCGGGGACGAACGCGGCGATCTCGATCGACTTCGCGGTGGGCAGCGGCATGTCCGCCAGGTCCTCGTCGGTGACGGCGACGATGGTGTCCTTGTCGACTTCGTAGCCTTTGATGATCTCGGCGTCACTGACCTGCTTGTCCTCGAGCTCGCAGATCTTGCGGTACCGGATCCGGCCGCCGTCCTCGAGATGGATCTGCCGCAGTGCGATGTTGTGGCTCTCGGTGGCGGGCACCACCTTGATCGGGATGGTCACAAGCCCGAAGCTCACGGCGCCGGACCAGATGGGGCGGGGCATGACGAACCTCCGTGACATCCCCGAGCACGTATGTGTGTCTTCTGCATGTCTTCTCAACAACCGCACCACATTCTCAGCGGCACACTGCATTCCCGGACCCCATATGGCCCGGCGCTGATACATGCAGCTGGGCGCCCTCACTCGTTGGAGTGAACAACAGTGTCCGCCGACCTGCTGAGGTCTGCGACTCCATGGGCGCTCGTTCCGCCGGCACACGGACCAGAAGCACCTCGCGGGTAGGTACTGGTCAGCGGCCATGCGTGTTCACACCTCCCGACTGTTCACGGAGGAGAAGGTCAAGGCCGTCCGTGCCGCGTTCGGCGCGTGACCCCGTGCCGTGCCGGGCTTCCCACTCCTCGCTGGAGGCGCGTACACCCGGGTGCGGGTCACTTCGCGGTCGCGGTGGCGATGAGGGCCTGGAGTTGCTCGGCGGTGTGGTCGAGGGGCCGGATGCTGCGCCGGGCGCGGCACATGGCGACCGTGCCCTCGACGGCCGCGACGACGAGCGTGGCGAGCTGCGCGGCCTCGGCACCGTGCGCCTTGAGCGAGTCGGCCAGCAGGGTCTCCCACTGCTCGAAGACCTCGGCCGCGGCCGTCAGCGCGGGCGGGATGTCGCCGTCCTGGGGCTCCTCGATGGCCACGGCGAGAACGGGGCAGCCGGCATGGAAGTCGCTGTCGACGACGATCTTGCGCCACAGGTCGAGGAACGCCCTCAGCCCTTCCAACCGGGCCCGCCTCGAGTTCCTTGCGCAGGCTGCCGGCGACCCACTCGCCGGTGAACCGGATCGCTTCGGCGGCCAGTTGCTGCTTGCCCTCGGGGAAGTAGTACACACAGACAACGTGTGGGCGGCGGCGATCCCCCGCCGCCACCTGGCCCGGCTGCGCCTGGCGCGCGCAGCCGACCGGCTCGCGACCACCACCGAACCGGCCGGTTCCATCGGCAAGGCGGTGGGATACGCACCAGTTGCGCCGCCCCCTGCCGCACCGTCGTGCCGGCGGACCGGTTCCGAGGGGCCGGACGCCGGCGCGGCGAGGGCGCCGGCCGTGTCAGACGTGCGTGAGCAGACGCTCCAGCGGCCGGGGAACGCGATCGAGGTCCAGGTGCGCGATCAGCGCCTGCGCGTAGAGCGCCTTGCGCCCGCTGTGCGTGCCCATGAACCGTCGCAGCTGGTGCTCGACAGGCCGCCCCCGCTGCGCCGGCTGGCCCTGGAAAGTGTGGAACGGGCGCGTCTCGCCCTGGGCCTCGATCACCTGCTGGACCCCCTCCGCGCCGAGAGCGCGGATCAGCTCGTCCTCCAAGTCGGCGACGCACACGTGGAATCCGAGTGTCTCCAGTCCGGCGTGCGTGAGACCGGATCCGAGCCCGACCCGCTCCAGATGGCGCCGGAAATGCCGCTCCTCGCCGATGTCGCAGAGACCGGCCAGTGGAAGGTCGAGCCCCGCAGGACCGCACACGTCCAGGAAACGCCCGATGCTCGTCGCACCTCCGAGCGGTACCACCGCGACGCCCTCCGCACCGAGGACGCGCCCGTGGCGCGTGGCCAGCGCTTCGAGCGCGACCTGATCACTGCTTCCCTCGACGAGCACGATCGTCCGCACACCGCCGGCCAGGTCCCGCGCCACCGCGGCGGCGGCACCCGCCCCCGCTCCGCCGCCCGCCCACGCAACCAGTGCCAGGCGAAATCGCCTCAACTCGTCCACCAGACCTCGCTTCCCTTCGTCATCCTGGCACGGCCGAGATCCGGTACGCACGCGTGTTTCTCGGGAGCGACGGCTCGGCAGACCGGGGGAGGAGACGGCATGCCCGGCGGCGGCTACTCGGGCAGTGGCCGGTCGTCGATGACGTTCTTCATGACGAGGAGGTCAGGCGCTGGACGCCCGGCAGTGGCCGGCTGCTCGTCGTAGAGCTGCTGGCAGGCGGCGAGGCCGGTGGTGGCGACGCGCAGCAGGTAGTCGGGCCTGGCAGTGGACCCCTGCTGGTGTTCACCCCGGGCGCGGACTGGGCGTACGCGATCTCGGCCGGTCCGCGGGACCGGTCGGTCGCGGCGGCCGTCGCCGTGCTGACAGCCGGATACGCCGGGTACACGCTGCTCGCCGTCGCGGGCCTGGTGGTGATGGTGGCGAGCTCGGCGACCGTCCTCACCGCGCTCGCCGTCGCCGGCGCGGCCTCCCTGATGTGGCTGGGCTGGGGCGTGCTGTCGTGCGCGGCGGTGCCCGGCGCGTCCACCGCGACCTTGGCCTCCTCGCGCGGCCGGATCATGCTCAGGGGCGCCGGGATCAGCGGCCTGACCCCCAAGGCGCTCCTGCTGTACTTCTCGCTGTTCCCGCAGTGCATCGACCCCGCGGGCGGCTGGCCCGTATCCACGCAGACGGGGCTGCTCGGCACGCTCCACATGACGGCCTGCGCCCTCGTGTACCTCGCCGTCGGCGTCCTCGCCCGCACCGTGCTGAAGACGAGGCTCCGGGCGGCCCGGGCCGTCACCCGCGTCTCCGGGGCCACGATGATCGCCCTCGGCGGGTTCCTGCTGGTGGAACGCCTGGCCGCCTGACGCCCGCCGCGCCGTCCCGCGAGCGCGAGTCCGCCGAGCGCGTCGCCTTCGTGCCCAGCGTTGTGGTGCAGGCTCCCGACCTGCGCGATGACCGGCGTCATCACCGGCAAGGGCGGATTCACGCCCACGTTCGTCACCAACGGGCGGTTTCATCGGCGACACGGTCCGAGGCGGCGTGTCCTGACCGCGAGACGCAGCCGAACGCCCCCGCGACGCACTGAGGCGCGGGGGCGTCGTTGTGTCGGTGTCTGCGCTGTCGCAATGAAACGGGACTCGCCGGACCAATGGTTCCGTGACATCCGTCACAGCCCATTTCGGGCGACAGGAGGGTCGATAGTAGATGGCCCCTTGTCGACATAAGGTTATTTGTCCATCTCGGTACGGACATGCCCCGGGCGGCGTTCAGCCGCCTTCGGCCGTCTCGGCGCATTCCTCCGCCTCTCGGTCGACGGGGGTCTTTTGATGGGACGTCAAAAGGATCGAACCGTTCCACATGCGGGCCAGCACGCCCGTATGCCCATGGCAAGGGCCGCCCGCTTCTACTAGCAGAGGTAGTAGAGGGCGTGCGTTGCCCTCGGCGCGCAGTGCTTCTAACAATGGCTGCCCGCAAAGGCGTCCCCGCAGGTCACACACAGAGTGGGCCGGGCAACCGCTCTCGGTGGCGCTCCGCGATGACGAGTGAGGTCACACATGAGCAAGCACCGCAGAACGACGCACCGCCGGAAGATAGCCATCGCCGCCGTCACCCTGGCGGCCGTGGGTGTGCCCTCTGTCGCCATGGCCTGCATGGACTCGGAGGGGACCGACAACAGCCGCTCCTACGGGCAGTGGGAGAGTGCAAGCTACGAGCGAGGGTGGGACGGGGACGAGTCCGAGCTGTGGTGGGACGGGGAGAAGTGGGACAGGAAGCCGACCGCGAAGGCGTCGCAGTCCCCCACCGCGACGCCGAGCACCTCTGAGCCGGCGGCGACGAAGCCGGCCGCGCCCAAGCCCACCGCGACGAAGCCGGCGGCGCCCAAGCCGGCGGCGCCCAAGCCGGCGGCGACGAAGCCGGCCATGCCCAAGCCCACCGCGACGCAGTCGGCCACGCCCAAGCCGGCCGCGCCCTCCACCGCGGCACCGGCGTCGGGCGATGTCGCCCGCGTCGTGGAGCTCGTCAACAGTGAGCGCAGCAAGGCCGGATGCTCCCCGGTGACGTTGAACGAGAAGCTGAGCAAGGCCGCGCAGGACCACAGCGAGGACATGGCGGCGCACCGGAACATGTCCCACACGGGTTCCGACGGGTCGGACGCGGGTGAGCGGATCACGCGTGCCGGTTACAACTGGAGCACCTACGGCGAGAACGTCGCCTACGGTTACGAGACCCCCGAGAGCGTCATGGCGGGCTGGATGTCCAGCCCCGGCCACAGGGAGAACATCCTCAACTGCGCGTTCAAGGAGATCGGCGTCGGCCTCGCGCAGCCCGGCGACTACTGGACGCAGGACTTCGGCACCGCCCGGTAGGCGGCGCCGGCGAATCGCCGCAGGGACAGCTGGAGGCCCCGCCGTGATCACACGGCGGGGCCTCGTCGCTCTGTGGCCGGCGGTCGGCCGGCGCCTTCGTGTCACCCAGGGCTCGTCCCCCGGCCGGTCTCCGGGCCCGGTCGGATGCGGTCGCCCTGGGCCGGCCCACTCGTCCACCCGGAGAGGGGAGTGACGCTCACGGTGCGGTGGACGCCGGGGTCACCGACGGGTGGGTCCACAGGCCCTGCGCCTGGAGTTTCGGCAGTACGCCCTCGCCGAACCAGTACGCCTCCTCCAGGTGCGGGTATCCGGAGAGGACGAACTCCTCGATGCCGAGGGCGTGATACTCCTTGATCCGCTCTGCTACCTCGTCGTGGCTGCCGACCAGCGCGGTGCCCGCGCCGCCGCGCACCAGACCGATGCCGGCCCACAGATTGGGGTGAATCTCCAGGCGGTCACGGCTGCCGCCGTGCAGGGCGAGCATGCGCCGCTGGCCCTCGGACTCGCTGCGGGCGAGGCCCGCCTGGACGGCCTCGACGGCCTCGTGGTCGAAGCCGTCGAGGAGCCGCCTCGCCTCCGCCCAGGCCTGCTCGGCCGTGTCCCGGGTGATGACGTGCAGCCGGATGCCGAAGCGGAGGGTGCGGCCGTGCTTCGCGGCCAGCCCCCGGATCCAGGAGATCTTCTCGGCGACCTGGGCGGGCGGCTCTCCCCAGGTCAGATAGACGTCCGCGTGGCGCGCCGCCACCTCGCCCGCGGCAGGCGAGGAGCCGCCGAAGTAGACATCGGGTACCGGGTCGGGCAGCCGGGCCAGCCTGGCGTCCTCGACCCGGAGGTGCTCGCCGTCCAGGTCGACGGCCTTGCCCTCCCACAACTCCCGTACGACCTCCAGGAATTCGCCGGTCCGGCGATAGCGCGCGTCCTTGTCGAGGAAGTCGCCGTAGGCCCGCTGCTCCCGGCTCTCGCCGCCGGTGACGACGTTGAGCAGGAGCCGGCCGCCGGTGTGGCGCTGGAAGGTCGACGCCATCTGCGCGGCGAGCGTCGGCGAGACGAAGCCGGGACGGAAGGCGACCAGGAATCTGAGCCGTTCCGTGTTCTGGCTGACCATCGCCGTGGTCAGCCAGGCGTCCTCGCACCAGGCGCCGGTGGGGGTGAGCGCTCCGACGAAGCCGAGGCCCTCGGCGGCGCGGGCGATCTGGCTCAGGTAGGCGACCGTCGGCGGCCGGTCGCTTCCCGACTCCGAGGCAGGGGTGCCGTGGCCGCCGCCGACGACGTGGCGGCTGTCACCGCTGGTGGGGAGGAACCAGTGGAAGGTGAGGGACACGCGGGGGTCTCCGATCAGGGGTGTTCGTCACAGAACGCCGGGCCGGGGCGTTCGGGTACCGCGGGGGATGCGGCGGCCGGGGAGGTGTCAGGGGGAGGCGAGGAGTCGTCCCGCGTTCGCCAGGACGTACCCGGCCACGTTCGAGCCGAGCGTGATTCCAGCCTCGTCGGCCGACCGGGTGTGGATCCCGGAGAAGACGCGGGCGTCGACGTTCTCGTCCGACAGCTGCTTCCAGGCGGTGTATGTCCGGATCACACCGGGTGCGGTGGGGCTGGTCAGGGTGAAGGGGGCGGTACGCGGCCCGACGAGCGCCGACAGCACGGTCTCCGATGCGCCCGAGTAAGTGGTGTGGCCGCTCGGGTGGTCCGGGTGCGCCGGGGTGGTGTGCAGCGGAGTCCACCCCGGGTCGGGAGCGATGGCGCCGGTACGGATCGCGGTGACGGGACGCCATCGCTCGTAGGTGTACTTGCTGTCGGAGGTGGCGATCTGCGTGTCGACCAGCGCGACGTGGAAGAGCGCGACCAGCCGCGCCTGCCCGGCGGCTCCCTCGCCCGATCGGGAGAGCGCGACACGCAGCGGCTCGGTGTAGAGAGTGAGGGAGGAGCCGAGCCAGAACGCGGCCGTCTCGGTCCGGTGGGCGCCGCGCACCGTGCTGTCCGCCGCGCCGTACGCCCGCACCTCCGCGAGATCAGCGGCGTAGCGCCGGGATTCCAGGGCCGGCGGCGGGCCGAGCCGGAACTGGCTCTGTTCCGTGAGCAGGAACGGCTTGGCGAACCGGTTGCCGTACTGGGTCGCCGGTGCGTACGCGGGTGGCGTCGGCTGCCACACACCGGGTGCCGCGGGGGGCACGGGGTAGGGTGCGTTGACCGATGCGGGGTCCAGTCCGTCGCCCTCCCTCCATGCAAGGACGAGGTCCGCCTGCCGCACTCCGGCCGCGACCCCGCGCTCCTCCGCCGGTCCGTCGGGGATCTCCTCGAGCGTCTGCCTGAACGTCGCGTCCAGCTCCTCCGCACGGCTCGGGACCAGCGTCGCCAGCGCACGGTGCACGGCGCCGGCCAGGGCGGCCTCCTGGTACGCGCCGCGCTCGACGCCCGCGGGCACGCTGCGGGCGGCCCGGGCGGCTGCGAGCCAGCTGATGGCCCAGGTACGGCTGTTGGTGATCTGGGTGGGCGCCCCGGCTGACGCGATGGTCTCGGCCGTGGCGTCGTACCAGGTCAGCGCCGTGGAGCTACGGCCGGCCGCGGCGGACTGGGGGACCGCGGCGGCTTGCGGAACGGCGATGGACGCCGTCAGCAGGGCCGCCGAGCCCAGGGCGACGAGGGCGGGCCGGAATCCGGACGAACTCACGCGTTCTCCTTCAGTGTGGTCGGTGTGCTCGGTGAGGCGTGGCTGCCGGTCGGCCGCGGCAGCCCGTAGTGATCGCGCAGCGTGGCGCCCTGGTACGCGGTGCGGAACAGGCCGCGCTCGCGCAGGATCGGCACCACGTGCTCGGCGAAGAGGTCGAATCCGCCCGGCAGCCAGGGCGGCATGAGGTTGAAACCGTCGGCCGCCCCCTGTTCGAACCACTCCTGGATCTCGTCGGCGATCCGCTCCGGTGTACCGGCGATCACGCGGTGGCCGCGAGCGCCGGCGAGGCGGTGCAACAGACGGCGGACGGTGGGTTGTTCGCGGTCGATGATGTCGAGAATCAGCTGGAAGCGGCTGCTGTTGCCGCGCTCGCCCCGGGCCTCGATCAGCTCGCGCGGGACCGGGCCGTCGAGCTGGTCGGCACCGAGCTCGATGCCCAGGAGGCGGTGCAGGAGCTCGAGGGAGTACTCGGGCTGGGTGAGTTCGTCGAACTCCTCGCGCAGCGCGCGTGCTTCCGCCTCGGTCGAGCCGATGAACGGACTGATGCCCGGCAGGACGAGGACCCCGCCCGGGTCCCGGCCGAGCGCCGCGGCCCGCGCCTTGATGTCGGCGTAGAACTCCTGGCCGCTGTGGAGCGTCTGGTGTGCGGTGAACACCGCCTCGGCGTGGCGGGCCGCGAAGGCCCGGCCGTCCGGGGAGGAACCGGCCTGGACGTAGACCGGGCGGCCCTGGGGCGTGCGAGGTGTGTTCAGCGGCCCGCGCACCCTGAGATGACGGCCCTCGTGGTCGATGGCGCGGATCCGGTCGGTGTCGGCGAAGACGCCCGTCTTCTGGTCGGCGACCAGTGCCTCGTCCTCCCAGCTGTCCCACAGCTTCGTCACGACATCGACGAACTCGTGCGCCCGGTCGTAGCGTTCGGCGTGCACCGGGTGCTCGTCGAGGCCGAAGTTCCGCGCTGCCTGCGGGGCGCCGGTGGTGACGATGTTCCAGCCGGCCCGGCCGCGGCTGAGATGGTCCAGCGACGCGAAGAGGCGGGCCAGGTTGTAGGGCTCGGTGTAGGTGGTGGACGCCGTGGCGATCAGCCCGATCCGTTCGGTGGCCGCGGCGATGGCGGACAGCCAGGTGAACGGCTCCAGCCGGAAGCGGCTGGCGTAGCGGACGTTGTCGGCGAGGGAGGGGCCGTCCGCGAAGAAGACCGCGTCGAACGCGGCCTGTTCGGCCGTGCGGGCGAGATCCTGATAGAAGCGGATGTCCAGGATGCGGCTCGGATCGGTGCCGCGGTAGCGCCAGGCGGCCTCGTGGTGACCGCCCGGATAGACGAACAGGTTCAGGTGCAGTTGCCGTCGCGTGGTCATGCCGGGCTGCCCTCCTCCGCGAGGTCCACTCCCAGCCGTGCGAGCAGACGGTCCCGCAGGGACGCGTACTCGGGGCTGCCGTGGCGGCGCGGTGCCGGGAGCTCCACGGGAAGGTCTGCCGCGATCCGGCCCCGGTCCAGCACCACCACCCGGTCCGCGAGGGCGATCGCCTCGTCGACGTCATGGGTGACCAGCAGAACGGCGGGCCGGTGCAGAGCGCACAGTCGGCGCAGCAGTGCGTGCATCCTGATCCGGGTGAGGGCGTCCAGCGCGCCGAACGGTTCGTCGGCGAGCAGCAGATGCGGTTCGCGTACGAGGGAGCGCGCGAGGGAGACGCGCTGCTGCTCACCTCCCGACAGTTCCACGGGCCAGGCCCGCTCACGCCCCTCGAGCCCGACCTCGGCGAGGGCGGCCCTGCCGCGCTGTCGCGCGTCCGGTCCGGTCAGCCCGAGGACGACATTGTCGAGTACGCGTTTCCAGGGCAGCAGCCGGGCATCCTGGAAGACGACGGAGATCTGGTCGGGTGCGATGAGTTCGCCGCTCCCCTCCACCTCGCGGTCGAGCCGGGCCAGCGCTCGCAGCAGTGTGCTCTTGCCGGAGCCGCTGCGCCCGAGCAGCGCGACGAACTCACCGGGTGCTATGCGCAGTTCGAGCCCGTCGAGGACCCTTTGGTCGCCGAAGGAGCGCACCAGAGCGCCGATCCTGACCGCCGTGCGGTCAGTCACGCGGTCAGTCGCCTGTTCCTCGGTGACGGTCAGTCCGCCAGCGTACGACGCCATGACAGCGTCCTCCTCTCCACGAGCCGTACCAGGCCATCGGAGACGAGCCCGAGGAGTCCGTACACGACGAGGCCGACGATGATGACGTCGGTCTGTCCGTACGTCCGCGCGAGCTCCATCATGTAGCCGATTCCGCTGGTCGCGTTGACCTGTTCCACGACGACCAGCGCGAGCCACGCGGCGGTCACCGCGAAGCGCATGCCCAGCAGGAAGCCGGGGAGGGCGCCGGGCAGCACGACGTGGCGGACGAACCGCAGCCTGCTGAGCCGCACGGTCTCGGCCAGCTCGGCACAGCGGTTGTCGATCGTGCGCAGTCCGTTGTGGGTGTGGATGTAGACCGGCACGAAGACGCCGAGCGCGATCGTGACGACCTTCATCGTCTCGCCGATGCCGAACCACAGGATCAGCAGGGGGATCAACGCCAGGGACGGGACCGCCCGCTTGATCTGCACAGGCCCGTCGATCAACGCCTCGCCCAGCCTGCTGAGTCCGGATACGACCGCGAGCAGCAGCCCGCCGGCGACGCCGAACACCAGGCCCAGCAGGGCGCGTCGGGCGGAGGTCGTGAGGTGGGACTGCAGCCGGCCGTCGGCGATGAGGTCCCCTGCCGAAGCCGCGATGACCCACGGCGCGGGCAGGCTGCGGGCGTCGATGAGGCCGGCGGCGGAGCCTGCCGCCCAGGTCGCGAGCAGCAGCAGCGGGCCGGCGGCCCAGCCGTACGGCAGGGGGCGGCCAGGGCCGAGCCGCTTGCGGCTGCGCGACGGGCGCCGGAGGGCGGCGGGCGCTGCTCCTCGCGCGGCCGGCGGCTGCGGGTCGTTCGTCGCCGGAGGCTGCTTGCCGAGGACCGTGGCACTCATGGTGTCTTCCCTTCGCCGTTCCCGTCATCGGCGATGGCGGCGGCGGCCACGGACTCGTATCGCCGGTCGAAGAGGATCTCCGCCTTGAACGCCTCACGGCGCTGCTTCTTCGCCAGCAGATCGATGGTCTGCTGCTGACGCCGGATGGCGCCGGTCCAGTCCGCCGGAATGTCGGGGTGGCCGTTCCGCTCGACGAGATATTCGCCGTCCTCGTGGCTCAGTCCCTGGTCCTTGACGTAATAGCCTTCGACCCATTCCTTGGGGTGCTTGTCGATCCAGATCTGGGCCCGCGCCCAGAACGCGATGAGCTCCCTGACGGCGGAGGACTTCTGCGCGTCGCTGACGGTGTCGGTGAGCGCCCACAGGTGCTCGGGGTCGTCCCGCAGGCCGTGCTTGACGGTCGTTCCGCCGGCGTTGCCGTATGTCGTCAGATAGCGCTTGACGTTGACGTCTCCGATGGGAGCGGCATCCACCTGGCGATTGCCGAGCGCCGTGGGATAGACGTCGTCGGTGCTGGCCAGTTCGACGAGCTGGACGTCCTGCTGCGTGAGTCCGGCCTTTTCCAGGATCCGCAACACGAGCGCGCCCTGCGCCTGGCCGGGGCTGTAGGCGATCTTCTTGCCGCGCAGGTCCGCGAGCGTCCTGATGCCCGCACCAGGAGCGACGCCCAGCTCGTAGACCGGGTGCCGGAGCGGCTCCTTGCGGAACTTCGCCGCCACCAGCTTGGTGTCCAGGCCTGTCCAGTGCGCGTTGATCGACGGGATCTCCGCGGCCGAGCAGAGGTCGAGGGCGCCGGCGCGGAAGGCCTCGGAGCACTTCGGTCCGCCGCTGATGTTGGCCCACTCGACCTTGAAGGGAAGTCTGTCGATCTGCCCCGACAGCTCCAGTGCGACCCTGAGCTGCGGTGCGCCGACGGTGAGGGTGGTGTCCGGGGAGACCGCGGCCGGAATCTTCACCGCGGAGACGTCTTTGCCGGTTGCCGTCGACTGTGCGGTGCCCGCGCAGGAGGTCAGCAGAAGGGCGGCCGAGAGCGTGATGGCGAGGGCTGTTGGTGTGGATGCGGGTATGCGCAAGCGAGGGGACATTCGTGCCTTCACAGAGCGAGAGAAGCCACCAGGGCGTGGATGAGCCCGGATCGTGGCGAAAGAGAAAAGGGGGAAACCGAAGCAGACGGGCAGCGCGGTGGGATCAACCGCGCACCGCGGTGGGATCAGCTACACACCGCGGTGGCGACGCGCATCAGGTCGATGGCCCGCCTCTTCCGAAACCGCTGGGAGATCCGCATACCGGTGAACCTAGCCACGGGCCGGAAACCCGGTCAAGAAGCACCGGCTGGTTCGCCGCCGCTGCAACGACACTGTCGTAGGCGGTCCATGTGCCCGTTACAACGCGGCCCCGGCGGGGGGAAGTTCATCCCCAGGGGACGTACGGTCCGACAGCCGTCGGACCGTACGTCCCTCAGCGGTCGGAGCCGTCGGCGTCGTTCCCCGGGTCGAGCCACGCGCCGATGCGCGGCAGAGCCCGGGGCCCGCTGTCCTGCTCCACCGAGCCGACAAGATCGGCGATCGAGACCTCCTGCAGCGACGCTCGCCAGGCGGCATCGGCGGCAGCCATCGCGCGGGCGATGGGGCACGGCTTCGCACAGTCCTGGGGCGGCGTCCCGAGCGGACCCCGCTGGCGGATCTCGGTGCACACGAACGCGGGGCTCGCCCCGTCGACCGCCTGCACCACGTCCAGGACCGTGATCTCGGCGGCAGCCCGGGTCAGCACGTATCCGCCCGTCTTGCCCTGGACGGACTTCACGAGGCCCGCCCGCGACAGGGCCTGCATCTGCTTGGCGAGGTAGCTGGGCGAGACGTCGTGCAGCTGCGCCAGCCGGGCAGCCGGGACCGGTGCGCTTGCCGCCGTCAGCACCACACAGCAGTGCAACGCCCACTCCACGCCGCCGGACAGTTTCATGTGCCCTCCCACTTGACTCGGACACATCCTATCCGAGTAGTATCCCGGACATCAGATATCCGAGTTTGCGGGCGGGCGGCCGCACTCGGCTCACGGAAGGGCAGGATCATGAAGATCACGGTCATCGGCGGCACCGGACTGATCGGTTCCCGGCTCGTCTCCGCACTCCGCGACGCCGGGCACGAGGTGGTCGCCTCGTCCCTGTCGACGGGAGTCGACCTGCTCACCGGCGCGGGGCTCGACCAGGCGCTCGAAGGTGCGGACACGGTCGTCAACGTCACGAACTCACCCACGTTCGACGAGGCGTCCCCGGCCTTCTTCCGCACCACCATGGGGCACCTGCTGGCCGCGGGCGAGCGCGCCGGCGTTCGCCATCAGGTCGTCCTCTCGATCGTGGGTGTCGACGAGGTGCCGCGGCTGGACTACTACCGCGCGAAGACGCTCCAGGAGGACCTGCTGCGCCACGGGCCCACGGCGTACTCGATCGTGCGCGCAACCCAGTTCTTCGAGTTCATGGAGGCGGTCATGTCCTGGACAGCCGATGACCACACGGTCCGGCTGCCCTCCACGCGCATCCAGCCCATCGCGGCAGCCGATGTGGTCGACGCCCTCGCCGACGTCGCCACCGCCTCGCCGCTCCAGGGCGTGATCGAGGTCGCCGGCCCCGATGTCCTTCCCCTGGACGAGCTCGGTCGCCTCACGCTGTCGACCCGGCAGGACATCCGCACCGTGGTCACCGACGAGCAAGCGGGCATGTTCGCCGCCGTCGACGGTGACGTTCTCGTCGCAGGGCCCGACGCGCGCCTGGCCCCCACCCACTACAAGGACTGGCTCGGCATCTCTCGCTAGCCGACCTCCGGCTGGGCGGCCAAGGCTCCCGCCGCGAACCACCCTCATCACTCCGGCTCCGGTCGGCGCCGGGCATCTCACGGTTCGAATGAATCTGAGATGGGCATGTCAAGACAGCCATGCCCAAGCCCGTCGTCGACCAGGAGGATGAGTGAAGACGAGTTCACGGATCCGAAGGGCGGCATTCGTCCTCGGCAGCTCCATCGCGCTGCTGATCGCCTCGCCGGGCACCGCTCTCGCCGCCCCGCCCACGGCATTACCCCCCAACGCGGACGGGCTGGAGCAGACGTTCCAACCCGCCTACGACTACGACAGGGACGGCTGCTACCCCACTCCCGCCATCGGCCCGGACGGGTCCGTCAACGGCGGCCTCAAACCGTCCGGTGCCCTGAGCGGCCAGTGCCGCGACTCATGGGATCTCGGCAGCACCAACGGATATGCGCGGTACAAGTGCAACAACGGCTGGTGCGCGATCATGTACAGCCTCTACTTCGAGAAGGACCAGGCCGTACCCGGCATCGGGCTCGGCGGGCACCGCCACGACTGGGAGCATGTGGTGGTCTGGGTGCAGAACAATCAGGCGCAGTACGTGTCCACCTCGGCCCACGGCAGTTTCGCCGTCCACAGCCGTGACCGGATCCTGTGGGACGGCACGCACCCGAAGGTCGTGTACCACAAGGACGGCGTGAGCACGCACTGCTTCCGTCGCGCGAACGCCAACGACGAGCCTCCCGAGAACCATCACCGCAGCTGGCAGTTCCCGAGCCTGGTCGGCTGGAACGGCTACCCCACGGGCATCCGCGAGAAGTTGAGCCAGGCCGATTTCGGAAGTGCCGTATTCGGCCTGAAGGACGGCACCTTCGCCCACCACCTCGCGAAGGCCAAGCCGGCCGGGATCGCGTTCGACCCCAACGCCTGATGACGCCCGGCACGGCACGACGGAGAGCCCCGGCAACCAGGTCAGGTCGCCGGGACTGCCCGTCGTGTCACGAATGCCCGACCGCGCCGGACCGCGCAGCGGGGGAGAGGTTCACCATTGCCTGTGCCAGTACAGGGCGTTCATGGCTGCCCGCAGCGGTGCGGCGCCGCGTTGCAGGGATCCCCAGGCGCCGCCGTTGTTGGTGTACCGGAGCGGATACACGCCCGTCCTGCGGGTGCGCAGATCCGCGTGGTCGAGGTTCGACCGCTCCGAGTAGCGCACCAGGTGCTGCGCCCAGACGTCCGCCGGCGCGGCGTTCCCCGCACTGACACCCCAGTCGGCGTTCGAGCCGACAAGGGTCCAGTCCGTTCCCCCCTGCGCCTGGGGGAGCCTCGGTCCGAGCCAGCGCCGGAACTTGCTGTTCGGGTACATCTCCTGGCACTGACGGTTGATGACACAGTGGGCCGCCCGTACGCCCTTGTGCGGGGTGCCCAGAGTGACGACGTCCTCCACGAACAGCGTGTCCGGCCAGGTCGGGTCGCCCTGTTCGTATCCGGCCACCGCGGCACGGGCGATGAGCCCGCCCATGGAGTGGCCGACCAAGTCGACGGTCTGCCCCTTGGAGGAGTACCTCCGGTGGATCTGCCACGCGAGCTCACGCCCCAGATCCTTCAGGGACGTGTCGGCGGTGCCTTCTCCCTCGGGGTCGATCCGCACGTCGCACCCCGCGTCGTCCGTCTTGTAGAACCCGACGCGGTGCAACTCGCCCTTCCACTTCGACTTGTTGAACAGCTTGGCGGCGGATTTCCACTTGTCGCCGCACTTGTCGCCGGGCGTGTACCCCTTGATGAAGAAGACCGGCCGCGACGTGCTGTTCTCCCGGGGAGGCGCTGAGGCCCCGGTCGCCGCCTGTCCGGCGGTGGTGGCATCGGAGGGAGTGACAGCGCCGGCCGCGGTGGTCGCCGTGAGCAGGAGAACGGCGCTCACCGTGCAGGTCGTGAGGGATGAACGGAGTCTCATGTGAACTCCTGTCGGTCGTGGACTCTGACAGTCGTCGACTGTTCCGCAGAGTCCACGCTCCGACCAGGCTGTTTCCGTGTCCGGGACGGATCTGGGCTGTCCCGGACAGCCCAGACCGCAGGAGCAGCGCTTTCCCTCTCGAGCGTGGGTGGGGCAGGGCAGTGCATGCCGCGAGAGGAAGGCGTCAGGGGCGGATTCCGTCGCAGGCGATGGGCAGGTGTCGCGGCCCGCGGAGTACGGCGTTGTACCGGTAGGGGGGCGGGTCCTCCAGCAGGCGCGGGTTCTCGAGTCTGCGGGCGAGTTCGGACAGGGCGAGTTGCGCTTCGAGCCGGGCGAGTGGTGCGCCGAAGCAGCTGTGGATGCCGCTGCCCAGGCCGAGGTGCTGGATGTCCTTGCGGTCCGGGTCGAAGCGGTCGGGGTTCTCGAAGCGCTGGGGGTCGCGATTGCCGGCTGCCAGGACCAGCCACAGGGAGGCGCCCTTGGGGATGGTGGTGCCGTTGATCTCGATGTCCGCGACGGTGGTGCGCTGCGGCACCAGCTGTACCGGCGGTTCGAAGCGGAGCAGTTCCTCGACGATGGGCACGGCGAGTCGTGGGTCGGTCCGCAGCCGTTGCAGGACGTCGGGGTTGCGCAGCAGGGTCAGCATTCCGTTGGTGACGAGGTTGACGGTGGTCTCGTGCCCCGCGATCAGCAACAGCGCGGCGGTGCTGAGCAGTTCCATCGTGGTCATCGTGCCGTCCGGGCCCTGGGCCGTGGCCAGCTCGGAGAGCATGTCGTCCCTGGGGTTCTTGCGGCGCTCCTCGATCAGGCCGGCCAGGTACATGCCCAGTTGCATACGGGCGTCGTGCGAGACCTTGCCCCGCTCCTTGGGGTCCGCGTCAGGATCGGGGTCCAGACTCGCGGCGATGGTGTCCGCCCAGCCGTGGAAGCGTGCCTCGTCCTCGCGCGGCACCCCGAGCAGCCGGCAGATCACCGTCACGGGGAAGGGGTAGGAGAACTGGTCGACCAGGTCGATCCGGCCGGGGTCCCCGATGCCGTCGATGAGGCCCGAGACGATGTCGTGCAGTTCCTGGCGCATCCCGTCGACCCGGCGGGGGGAGTGCGGCGGGCCGAAGGGCCGGTTGGTCATGCGCCGCAGCCGGTCGTGTTCCGGCGGGTCGAGCCGCAGGAAGCCCGGTGGCAGGGCGCTTTCCTCTTCCTGGGCCGACTCGGCCAGCGGGTCGTGGGCGGCCGAGGCCAGATTGCGGGCGTCGGAGCTGATGCGGGGGTCGTGCAGCAGGCTGCGGATCTCGTAGTAGGTGCTGACGACGTACGGCCCGTCGGCTTCGTGGTGGACCGGTGTCTTGCGCAGCTCCTCGTAGATCGGGTACGGATCGGGGCGGTTGGCGTAGTCAAGGATCTGGTGCAGCAGGGATGGCGTCATGGCGGGTCCTCGTGGCCGTGCGGGTCAGTGCGCGGGGGTGAACGTCATCCGGCGGTCGGCCGGTGAGTATCCGCTGAGGGTCACAGTGGGGCCGTGGGTGGGGATCGACGGGTCGGGGAAGTCGGCGTCCATCGGCCGCTGTCCGTCCGCGCGCCGGTCCACCGTGGGGAACGGCGGCGGGAACGGTGCGGTGGTCTCGATCTGTTCCTGGTAGAACGGCAGCCATCGGGCGTGGTCGAAGGCGACCGCGCCGATGACACGTCCCTGGTACCCGTAGACGCCGACGAACCGGTGATCCTCCAGCGTGCCCTGGGCGATGACGATCTCGGTCCCGAGCGACGGCACACCGACGGACTTGATGTTCACGCCGAACTGGGAGGACCAGAAGGCCGGCACCCACATGTGGGGGATGCGGTCGGTGCTCTCGCTGAGCATGTTGTGGGCCGCGGTCCTGGCCTGCGAGACGGCGTTGCCCCAGTGCTCCAGCGACAGGAACTGGTAGCCGAACAGGGCGTGCGGGGAGCGGGCGACGTCGCCGGCGACGAAGATGTCGTCGGTCACGATTCCGCGGATGTCGAAGGCACGGCAGCCGGCGTCGCAGGCGATGCCGCGGGGCCCGGCGCCCAGACCGGAGCCGGCGAGCCATTCGGTGTTGCGGGTGGCACCGAGCGAGACGACCACCACGTCGGTCTCGACGGTGGAGCCGTCGGACAGGTGCGCGGCGCGCACCCGTCCCGAGGCGTCGCCCTCCAACGCGGTCACCATGACCCCGCAGCGCAGGTCGACGCCGTGCTTGCGCTGGAGGTCGGCGGCGACCGCGCCGACCACCCCGCCGAGGGCGCCGACCAGGGGCGCCGCGCCGCGTTCCGCGACGGTGACGGCGAGGCCGCGTTCGCGGCAGGCGGAGGCGATCTCCGAGCCGGTGAATCCGGCGCCGATGACGAAGACCCGCTTGGGGCCCTCGGCGAGCCGCCGTGCGAGTGCGGCGCCGTCGTCGCGGGTCCGCAGCACGAAGACGCCGTCGAGTTCCGCCTCGGCCTCGCGCGGCCACGGCCGTGCCCGCACGCCGGTGGCGATCAGCAGCCGGTCGTACGGCACCTCGTCGCCGTCGGCGAGCCTCACCCGCTTGGCGGCCATGTCCAGGCCGGTGGCCGGGACGCCGAGCCGCCATGTCGCGTCCAGCGCACGGCGCCTGGGCAGTGCGGTGCGGTCCGCGGTGGCCATGCCCAGCAGCACCTGCTTGGACAGCGGGGGCCGGTCGTACGGCTCGTACGGCTCGTCACCGATCATCGTCAGGGAACCGGCGAAGCCCTCGTCGCGGAGGGTCTCCGCGGCGCGAAGGCCCGCCAGCGAGGCCCCGACGACGACGATGCGGCCCTCGCGTTTGAGCCTTTCCAGCCATCCGTCACCGTTCACCGGACACCGCCTCGGCCGGTGCGTCCACCGCGTCCACGAGGATGGCCTGGACGGGACAGGCCGCAGCGGCCTGTGCCACTTTGTCGCGCTGTTCCTCGTCGGTCTCCGGGGTGTACAGCAGCCCCTCCTCGCCGTGCATCGCGAAGACGTCGGGGGCGAGAAACGCGCACTGCATGTACCCCTGACAGTGGTTCAGGTCGACGACAAGCTTCACCAAGGGAACGGTCCTCTCCGATCGTCCGGGCCCCTGCGACCACCCTCTGCGGCCCGAGCGGATACGGCGACGAGGGCCGGACCGTTCGGGTGAGCGCTGTGGCCGGTCAGGCCGGAGCGGCCGGCCGGGGGCCGGCGGGGTGCCGGCCCGACAGGATGTACAGGCCGACGATCAGCGCCCAGGCCGGGAAGACCAGTTCGCACCAGGGCAGGTCCGCTCCCGCGACGAGCAGGATCAGGCCCGTCACGTAGCCGAGGACGACGAGCGGGCGGGGGAAGACGCCGAGGCGGCGGCCGATGGCCGAGGTCGTGAAGATGAACACGGCCGCCATCCGCATCGCGTACGTGGTCAGCAGGGTGTAGGCGAAGTGGCGGCCGAACGGGGTGTGCTGCTGGCTCTCGTCCAGCACGGTCCCAGCCGCCGCGGCACTGGCGAACAGCGTGGCGACGAAGACGAGGCCGCTGCCCAGGAACACGGTGGACACGAACCGGTCCTCGTCGTCGCCGGCCTGCTCGCGCAGGGCTCCCATGAACCACAGGAAGGCGATCCCCGCGAACGGGAGCAGCGCCAGCGCCGTCTGCACAGCGCTCCGCTGCCCGGCATCGACGGCGACGTCGTCCCCGCCGGCTCCCTGGGGGAGCGCGATGCGCACCAGGACGATCGCCGCGGCCATCAGCAGTGCGAACACGACCCCGGCGATCCCGGCGGCCCGGGGTGTCCCGAGGCGCTCGTGCTTGTGGTCCATGGTCCCTCGCTCTCTGTCCGGACGTCCTTCGTCCAGACAGCAGCGATCCGGGGATCCGCGCCACCGGGGCGGCCCGGAAGAGTCCCGCTTCAGCCCATGGACGGTGCCACCCGGCAGCCTTCACAGGACTCCGCCGGCTCAGCCCCGCCCGGGGTGGCGTCCCGCCGGCTGTTGTCGCCCCTCGCAGGCCACGACGTGCGCGTAGGCTGTCGATCATGGCTGGTGAGAGTGATCTGCAGAAGCTGCTGGCTGGGATGCGCCCTGAACTGAACGCGGGCCGTTACGTGTTCGCCACGGTCGACGACGGTGTCGTCCCGCCCGGCGTGACCCCGGTCGTCACGGTCGCCGAACGGGAGGGCCTGACGCTGGTCCTGTCGCAGGAGGAGGCCGACGCGGCGGGAGTGGCGTACGAGTACGTGGCGGGCTGGATCACGCTGCGGGTCCACTCGGCGCTCGAGGCGGTCGGTCTGACCGCCGCCGTGGCGCGAGAACTCGCCGATTCCGGGCTGAGTTGCAATGTTGTCGCCGGTTTCCACCACGACCATCTGTTCGTGCCGTACGAGCGGGCCTCTCAGGCGGTCGCGGTGCTGGAGGATCTCGCGCGACGGTCAGTCTGAGGCGTTCGCGTCACACCGGCGGCCGGTGTCGCCGGTGTGGCGCCCGGCTCTCGCTACTGGCCCACCCGGCCGTCGACACACTCCCGCAGCAGGTCGGCGTGGCCGCAGTGACGGGCGTATTCGTCGACCATGTGCACCATCAGCTCCCGAATCGAGATCTTGTCCTTCCCGACACGCTCGCCCAGATCCGGGTGCTCGGCCAGCGCCGCGTCGGTCGCTGCCTGCTCGCGCTCCAGATCGACGTACGCGGCGTCGACCACGGCCTGCTCGGCGACAGCTCCGTGGAAGTCCGCGTCCTTCGCGCCGTACAGCTTGGGCAGCGGCTCATCGTCGCTGAGCCAATTGCGCCAGTCCCGTTCCACCTCGGCGAGGTGCCGAAGCAGGCCGAGCAGGGACATCGTCGACGGCGGAACCGACCGCCGGGCCAACTGCTCCGCATCCAGGCCCTCGCACTTCATCCGCAACGTCAGGCGGTAGCCCGACAGGAAGTCCCGCAGCGTCGCGAGCTCGCCTTCCGGACTGACCCCGTTGATGTT
Organism: Streptomyces sp. NPDC049597; assembly: GCF_040675505.1. Classification (NCBI taxonomy): domain Bacteria; kingdom Bacillati; phylum Actinomycetota; class Actinomycetes; order Kitasatosporales; family Streptomycetaceae; genus Streptomyces; species Streptomyces sp. NPDC049597. The sequence goes on along the minus strand of NZ_JBFAOY010000024.1, from coordinate 19,097 downwards.
GCGGGGGTCGTCGTCCGGATCGGCCCACATGTCGGGGTGGACGGTTGCCTGGCTCCATCGCGCGGGCTGGTCACTCATGCGTTGCATGGTGGCCTGCTGCCACCCCACTTCGCCACTGTGTTTCTCCCGGACGGCGATCACAGCCGTCCAGCCCTTTCGGCCGGGTCCTGCACGGCGCCCTCGAGTTGCCGCACCGGCCAGGAGTTTCGCCGAACCCCGCCTACTGGCCGTTCCGTTCACTGGTCAACAGGCGTTCGAGCCGGTCGAATCGGTCGTGCAGGGCTTGGACGGTTTCGTCGCGCAGATGGTGCGCGCGGCCGAGCCGCCGTTCCTCCCGCCCGACGAACCAGGTGGCCAGTGCGGCCGTGACCATGCCGTACGTCGTGATTCCGACGACCATGACGACCGACCCGACGACCCTGCCCCAGAGGGTGACCGGGTAGAAGTCCCCGTAGCCCACGGTGGTCGCCGTCTCGATCGACCACCACAGCGCCTTCGGGTACGACGTCAGGTTCGCCCCGCGTGCCCCCTCCTCGGCGGCCACGACGGCCCAGGAACCGCCGAGCATCACCAGCACGAGGACGGCTGTCGCGCCACCCGCCGCCTTCAGGTGCAGTGACCGTCCTTCCCGGCCGAGCAGCACGGCGACCGCCCTGGTGAGGAATCCGGGAAGCATGATCACTCCTTCCGCCCGCGCCCAGTGTCCATGCGGGCCGGTGCCCCGGCACGCCGGGCGGGGCGTTCGGGTCCCCGTCGAGAGGCCGGCTGGGCCGACCGGGTACGGCGTCATGCCCAGACGGAGCGCGAAGGAGCTGCCGACGCGTTGCCGCCATCGACGAGCCCCGCGCGGCGCGGCAGTTCGCCGCGCGTGACGAGCAGCGGCTCACGTCATGTCCGAGGCCGAGGTGAACCGGGAAAGGGCCGTCGCCGCGGGACGACGGCCGGTTCAGGGCGTCCCCGCTCGGCGCACGGATGCCGCCGGGGGGCGTTCGCGCAGGGCCCCGTACGCCAGGAAGTACGCCGGCACCCGGTTCAGCCGGTGCGAGGTGGTGACCAGCTCGGCCAGGCGCTTGGCGCGCTTCGGATCGCCGAACGGAGGCCGGCCCAGCAGCAGTGGTTCGATGACGTGGGTGTGGGCGAAGCGCTGAAGGCCCTGGGTGGCGGCCGTGGTCGGCAGACGGCGGCGCTGGACACGGCGTACGGCCGTTCGCAGGCCGGCCGCGTTGTCCCCCAGGGGCCCGACGAGGTGTCGGGCGGCAGCCACGGCGTCCTGGACGGCCAGGTTGATGCCGATGCCGAAGACCGGCGACATGGCGTGCGCCGCGTCGCCGATGCACAGCAGCCCCGGCCGGTGCCAGCGCCGGAGCCGGTCGAGCCGTACGTCGAGCAGCTTCACCTCGTCCCAGGACGCGAGGGTGTGCATCCGGTCCGCGATCCACGGGACGGCGGCCCCGTACGCGTCCCGGAACCGGTCGAGGCCGGCCGCGCGGAGCCGTGCGTCGTTGCCCTTGGGGATCAGTGCGGCGCACTGCCAGTAGTCCCCGCGGTCGATCATGGCGCTGAGGAACCGGTCGCCGACGCCCCCCACCAGCCCGTGCGGGTCGCCGTCGCGCCGTGGCAGCCGGAACCACCAGGCGTCCATCGGGCAGCGGAACTTCCGCAGCCCCAGGCCGGGCAGCGAGCGGGCCAGCGAGCCCCGGCCGTCGCAGGCCACCGTGAGGGTGGCCCGCAGCTCGCCGGTGCGGCCGTCGGGCGTGCGATAGGAGACCCCGCTGACGCGTCCCCGTTCCATGAGGAAGGACGTCGCCTCGGTGCTCATGCGCAGGGAGAAGGCCGGCTCCCGCCGGGCCTCGTCGGCGAGGAGGTCGAGCAGGTCCCACTGCGGCACCAGCGCGACGTAGTTGTACGGGCCCCGCAGCGCGCCGATGTCTCCGACGGTGACCAGTGAGCGGTCGTGTCCGAGCGGCAGCTGGATCGTCGTGACCCGGCGCTGAGGCAGCCCGGCGAAGCGTTCACCGAGGCCGAGCTCGTCCAGGAGCGCGAGGGTGGTCGGGTGCACGGTGTCGCCGCGGAAGTCGCGCAGGAAGTCGCCGTGTTTCTCGAGGACGGTGACCTCCACTCCGGCCCGGGCCAGGAGCAGGGCGAGGACCATTCCGGCAGGACCACCGCCCACCACGCAGCATGTGGTCCGCTCCACCGGCTCCACCGCGTTCTTCGCCTTCATCACGCGCCTCCGCTCACAGGTTCCACGAATCGCTCAGACCTGGGTATATACCCTCAAGTAACAGCAAACTGCTCATATGGGTGTTATGTGCCCGGGAGGCATGATGAGCCAGCAGCCGGTCCTTCTCCCCTACGCCGACCCGGCCTTCGTGGCGGATCCCTTCCCGCTCTATCGACAGCTGCGCGAGGACGGCCCGGTCCGGCGCGCCGTCGTCGCGGGCGGGCTGGACGCCTGGCTCGTCACGCGCTACGAGGACGGGCTCGCCGCCCTGTCCGACCCGAGGCTGAGCAGCGACGTCCGTGACGCCTCGGACCCCCGGCTCCTGGAGCAGCTGCCCGAGTTCGAGCGGGAGTCGATGATGCGGAACATGCTGCGCTCCGACCCGCCCGACCACACGCGGCTGCGCCGGCTGGTCTCGAAGGCGTTCACCGCGCGCAGGGTCGCCGAGCTGCGGCCACGCGTCCAGGAGATCACCGACCGGCTGCTCGACGCGGTCGTGCCGGCCGGCCGGGCCGAACTCGTCGCGGACTTCGCGCTGCCCCTCCCGGTCACCGTGATCAGCGAGATGCTCGGCGTACCGGTGGACGACCGGTACGACTTCCAGCGGTGGACCGACGACATGCTCGCGCGCGGGGAGAAGATGCCGGACCCGGCCGTCGTGAACGAGGCCTGGCAACGGATGCGGGCGTACCTGACGAAGCTCCTGGAGACCAAGCGCGCCCGGCCAGGGGACGACCTCCTCAGCGCGCTGATCAGCGCCCGCGACGAGGGGCAGCGGCTGAACGAGGACGAGCTGATCGCCATGACCTTCCTGCTGCTCGTGGCCGGGTACATCACGACGGTCAACCTGATCGGCAGCGGCATCGCCGCGCTCCTCGCTCACCCCGACCAGCTGGAGCTGCTGCGGGACGATCCCGAGCTGCTGCCCGGCGCGATCGAGGAGTTCCTCCGCTACGACGGCCCGGTCAACCCGGGCATCCCCCGCTTCGCACGCGAGGACGTCCGGATCGCGGGCGTGAGCGTCCCACGCGGCGCGACCGTGCTGATCGCGTCCGCGATCGCCGACCGCGATCCGGCACGGTTCCCCGACCCCGACCGGCTGGACGTCACCCGGCGTGACATCGGCCATCTGGCGTTCGGGCACGGCATCCACTACTGCCTGGGGGCGCCGCTCGCCCGGCTGGAGGGCCAGATCGCCATCGGGACGGTGCTGCGCCGCCTCCCCGGCCTCGCCCTGGCCGTGCCGCGGGCCGAGCTGACGTGGCGGCCCGGCGGACTGCGCGGTCCGGTGCGGCTCCCTGTCACGTTCACCCCGGGCACCCGGGCGGGCTGACCACCGCTCGCTCACCGGGGCGACAGCGCGGTCGTTCCCGTCACGGGATGCTGGGGAGCGGAGCGCAGACGCCGCGGCCCCCGTCGCCCTGAACAGGGCGACGGGGGCCGCGGCGTGACGCCGGCCGGGTCAGGCGACCGAGGAGGCGACGGTGTCGGGGTTCTCGTCCGGGTCGGCGGCGGGGATCTCGTCGTCGTCCAGGGAGGTGTGCTTCGTCTCCTTGCCGAGCAGCACCGCGACCAGGGTCAGCGCCGCCATCGCGGAGAGGCTCTCGCTGTAGGAGACCCCGCGGGTGCCCGGCGCCTGGTCCGGTCAGCCGTCGGCCGGGGCGGGCGGGCGACGGGCCTGGACGAGCGTGCAGGACAGCGGTGTGTCGTCGGGCGCGGTGAGGACGTCGATGTGGTCGGCGATCAGGCCGTACTGGGTGAGGAGCTCCTCCCAGAGGACAGGGGTGAGCACCCACATAGCGACGGACATCGGTTCACCGCCCGCCAGGGGAAGGACCTCGCGGCGGGCGGCGACCGTCGTGGACGGCCCGTCACCTCCGAAGGTCGTGTGCAGGGCGGAGAACACGAACCTGCCGCCCGGCAGCAGTGCCTTGGCCACGACAGGCAGGAGACGGTGCGGGTCGATGTAGGGGACGGCGTGAATCGAATAGACGACGTCGTACGGCCCGGCCTGTTCGAGGTGTTCGACGGCGTCGGCGTGGATCAACCGCAGACCGGGCAGCTCGCCGTAGCGGGCGACGGCGCGCTCGTGCTGTGACGGGGACGCCTCGACGGCCTCCACTGCGACGCCGTGGCGTGCGAGGTGAGCGGGGTACTTGCCGATGCCGGACCCCAGGTCCAGGATGCGGCGGCCGGCCAGATCGCCGAGGATCTCCTCGCCGGGGCCCTGGGCGGACCAGTATCCCCAGGAGAGGCGGTCCACCTCGGGAACCTCGGTGCCTCGGGCGAGATGGTGCTCTCCGTAGGCGGTCCAGACGCCGAGGGTCTGCGCTTCGATGTCCGACACGGCGGCTCCAGGGAGGAGTTCAGGGGCGGAGGGCGTAGCAGCGGAGGTGGCCGAGGTCGGCCTCCCGTACGACGGACCACCCGGCGGTGAGTGTCTCCACGTCGGCGACGGTGATGCCGAGTTCCTTCAGGGGATCGGTGTCTTCGTGCCGGTCGGCGAGGCCGGTGACGACCCAGAAGGTCCCGCCGGGCACGAGCAGACGGCGTACGCGGTCGACGAAGCGCGGCTTGTCCTCGATCCACCGGTAGACGAGGCGGCAGGTGGCAACCGCGTACGCCGGATGCGGGAGTTCGGCCACGTCGTCGTGGACGAAATCCATCAGGTGCCACACGGGCCCCGGCTCGGGACCGGTGTTCGCGGCGACCGCGAGGGCGCTGGGGGCCACGTCGATGCCGGTGGTGCGGTAGCCGAGCCGGTGGTGCAGATGGCGGGCGAGCCCACCGTCGCCGCTGCCGATGTCGAGGGCCGGCCGTCCGTGCCCCGGGGCGAGGTGCCCGGCCAGGAGCGTCGTCTCGTGGTCGGTGACCTGTAAGTATCGGCGGCCAGAGGCCCACAGCGTCTCCCAGCGGGTGGCGGGCGTGGTGGTCATCGGGCTCCCTTCAGGGGCGGACGGCTCAGTCTTGCCGAAAACAGGACACCGCGGCGGCCGTGCTCAGGATCGGCAGGCCCCGCCTGCGCCCGGGGGATCCGCGGGGCGCGGCGCACTGACACGGCCCGCCGCGCACACTTCCGCGCGCGCCTGTTCCGCGGCGCACGGGTCGTTCAGGTGGCCGTCAACTCGGCGAGCTCGAAGCGGAGTCGGCGCTCGGGGTCTCATGAGTCGCGGCGCGCGACGCGACCACGGCCGGCCGCCCTTGAGGGGGACCCGGCCCGGACAGGTCAGATGACGGCGCGGATCGCCGCCTCGAACCCTTCCACGTGGCCCGCGGCGAGGGCTGCCGCCTTCTCCGCGTCGCGGTCGATGATGGCGCGCAGCAGCGGCCCGTGCTCGTGCACGTGACCCGCCAGATCGGGCAGCCGGTCGATGAACAGGCACCAGATCCGCGTGGCCAGGTTGTCGTACCTGACCAGCGTGTCCTCGAGGTAGGGATTGCGCGTCGCGGCATAGATGGCGCGGTGCAGGGCCATGTCGAGCCGGATCAGGTCCGCGCCGCTGTCGGACACGTCCGCGAGGTGGGCCAGCAGTCGGTTGAGTGCGTCGCGGTCGCCTTCGCCGGCACGTTGGGCCGCCAGGGCCGCGGCGAGAGGCTCGAGCTGCTGACGGACCTCCGAGATGTGCCCGAGATCGGCGATCTGCACCTCGGTGGCGAAGGTTCCGCGCCGGGGATAGGCGACGATCAGGCGCTCGTGCTCCAGCCGCTTGAGGGCCTCGCGGACCGGCGTGCGCCCGAAGCCGAGCTCGGCGGCGATCCGCTCGTCGTTGATGGGCTCTCCGGGGCGGATCTGGAGGGTGACGAGACGGTCCGAGATGGAGCGATAGGCCTGGTCGGCCAGCGTTCCTCGGTCCTGATCGGCGACGGTCGAAGCAGTCACTTCCCCCACATCCTCCCTTGACGCGGCCCGGTCGGCCCTCTTAGCGTATCGCAGCAGAAGGTTGATATATCAGTCGTCTTTCAGTTGCTCCCCAAGAGAGTTCTCATGACTGACCACACCCCCGGCCGGCAAGCGGCCCGCTCCGCGGTCCTCGGCGCTCACCTCCACGACTTCGACCCCGAAATCGACACGGCGATCAGGGCGGAACTGGCCCGGCAGCGCGGCACCCTGGAGATGATCGCGAGCGAGAACTTCGCGCCGCTCGCGGTCATGCAGGCCCAGGGCTCGGTGCTGACCAACAAGTACGCCGAGGGCTACCCCGGGCGCCGCTACTACGGCGGCTGCGAGCACGTCGACGTGGTCGAGCAGATCGCGATCGACCGCATCAAGGAGCTGTTCGGCGCCGAGCACGCCAATGTGCAGCCCCACTCCGGCGCGCAGGCCAACGCGGCCGTCATGGCCGCCCTGCTGCAGCCCGGCGACACGATCCTGGGGCTCGATCTGGCCCACGGCGGCCACCTCACCCACGGCATGCGGATCAACTTCTCCGGCCGCCTGTACAAGGTGGCGGCCTACCAGGTCAGCGAAGTCGACCACCGCATCGACATGGAGCAGGTCCGCAAACTCGCCCACGAGCACCGTCCGAAGCTGATCGTGGCCGGCTGGTCCGCCTACCCCCGGCAGCTGGACTTCGCCGCATTCCGCCGCATCGCGGACGAGGTCGGCGCCTACCTGATGGTCGACATGGCCCACTTCGCGGGCTTGGTCGCGGCCGGTCTGCACCCGAACCCGGTGCCGCACGCCCACGTCGTGACCACCACCACGCACAAGACCCTCGGCGGTCCGCGCGGCGGTGTGATCCTGTCCACGGCCGAGCTCGCCAAGAAGATCAACTCCGCGGTCTTCCCCGGCCAGCAGGGCGGCCCGCTGGAACACGTCATCGCCGCCAAGGCCGTGGCCTTCAAGATGGCCGCCCAGCCTGAGTTCACCGAGCGCCAGCGCCGCACCCTGGAAGGCGCCGCGATCCTGGCCGAGCGGCTGCTGGCCGAGGACACCGAGGCGGCCGGAGTCAGCGTGCTGACCGGAGGCACGGACGTGCACCTGGTCCTGGTGGACCTGCGCCATTCCGAACTCGACGGACAGCAGGCCGAGGACCGGCTGCACCGGATCGGCATCACCGTCAACCGCAACGCCGTCCCCTTCGACCCGCGTCCCCCGATGGTCAGCTCCGGTGTCCGCATCGGCACCCCCGCACTGGCCGCCCGCGGTTTCGGCGCGGAGGAGTTCACGGAGGTCGCCGACATCATCGCGACGGCCCTCCTGCCCGGTTTCGACGACCAGGTGGCCGGCGCGCTGCGCGCACGCGTCCAGGTCCTGACCGACCGCTTCCCGCTGTACCCCGTCGATCCGAAGCCCGCGGCCCAGGAGGCTGGTCAGTGATGCACCCGCACGACACCACTCCCTCCCGCCCGTCTTCCGCCACCACCCTCAGTCGGGCTTCGCGCCCCGCCGCCGGGCCCGGGGACGCCCTGCCCGACCACCCCGACTTCCTGTGGCGCAACCCCGACCCCAAGCCGTCCTACGACGTCGTCATCGTCGGCGGCGGCGGACACGGCCTGGCCACCGCCTACTACCTGGCCAGGAACCACGGCATCACCAACATCGCGGTCCTGGAGAAGGGCTGGCTCGCGGGCGGCAACATGGCCCGCAACACCACCATCATCCGCTCCAACTACCTGTGGGACGAGAGCTCCGGCATCTACGAGCACTCCCTGAAGCTGTGGGAGACCCTCGAGGAGGACCTCGACCACCCCATCCTCTTCAGCCAGCGCGGTGTGCTCAACCTCGCCCACAGCCTGCAGGACATCCGCGACAGCAAGCGCCGGGTGTACGCCAACCAGCTCAACGGCATCGACGCCGAGTGGCTGGAGCCGGACGAGGTCGCGAAGGTCTGTCCCATCGTCAACGTCTCACCCGACGTGCGCTACCCGGTGCTGGGCGCCACGTACCAGCCGCGCGCGGGCATCGCCAAGCACGACTACGTCGCCTGGGGCTTCGCGCGCAGGGCCGACGCCTACGGCATCGACCTGATCCAGGACTGCGAGGTCACCGGCCTCGACATCCAGGGCGGCCGCATCACAGGGCTGCGGACCACGCGAGGCAACATCGCCGCCGGCAAGGTCGCACTCGCGGCCGCAGGGCACTCCTCCGTGCTCGCCTCCATGGCCGGACTGCGGCTCCCGCTGCAGAGCCACCCGCTGCAGGCACTGGTCTCGGAGCTGCTCGAACCGGTGCACCCCACGGTGGTCATGTCGAACGCCGTGCACGTGTACGTCTCCCAGGCCCACAAGGGCGAGCTCGTCATGGGCGCGGGCATCGACAGCTACAACGGCTACGGTCAGCGCGGCGCGTTCCACATCCTGGAGCGCCAGATGGCCGCCGCACTGGAGCTCTTCCCCGTCTTCGCCCGCGCCCACATGCTGCGCACCTGGGCCGGCATCGTCGACGTCACCCCGGACGCCTCACCCATCGTCGGTCCCACACCGGTCGAGGGCCTCTACCTCAACTGCGGCTGGGGCACCGGCGGTTTCAAGGCCACACCGGGCGTCGGCTGGTGCTACGCGCACACCATCGCCACCGGCAAGGCGCACCCCTACAACGCGCCCTTCACCCTCTCCCGCTTCACCACCGGCGCCCTGGTCGACGAGCACGGCGCAGCCGGCGTCGCACACTGACCGCCGCCCCAGCCAAGGAGATCGACATGCAGCTCATAGCCTGCCCCTGGTGCGGTGAGCGCGAGGAGACCGAATTCCACTACGGCGGACAGGCGCACGTCGCCTACCCCGACGACCCGTACGCGCTCGACGACGAGCAGTGGGCCCAGTACGTCTTCTTCCGCGACAACCCCAAGGGTCCGTTCGCCGAGAGGTGGGTGCACTCGGCCGGCTGCCGGCGCTGGTTCAACGCCCTGCGCGACACCGTCACCCACGAGTTCCACGCGGTCTACGGCATGGGCGAGGAGCGCCCCGTCGACACCGGCACCGCACCCGCCGCACAGCAGCACAAGGGCCAGGAGGCCAGCTGATGAACAACCCGTTCCGTGCCCGCGGCCACGGCCACATCGACCGCGACACCACGCTCTCCTTCACCTTCGACGGCACCGTCTACACCGGCCACCCCGGCGACACCCTCGCCTCGGCCCTGCTGGCCAACGGGGTGCACCACGTGGCGAGCAGCATCAAGTACGGAAGGCCGCGCGGCGTGCTGGCCGCCGGGGCCGAAGAGCCCAACGCGCTCGTGCAGATCGAGGAACCCTTCCCCGAGCCCATGCTCACGGCCACCACCGTCGAGCTCTACGAGGGTCTCGTCGCGCGGGGGCTGTCCGGGCAGGGCCGGCTGAGCAGCCGGCCGGACGAGGCCCGCTACGACACCATGCACGCGCACTGCGACCTCCTGGTCGTCGGCGCCGGCCCGGCCGGACTGTCCGCCACGCTCGCGGCCGCACGGTCCGGAGCCCGCGTCATCCTCGTCGACGAACTCCCGCAGGCCGGCGGGTCGCTGCTCGGCAGCCAGGAACTGCTCGACGGCGCACCGGCGACCGACTGGGTCGACGACGTCGTAGCGGAACTCGACGCCTGCGCCGACGTACAGATCCTGCAGCGCACCACCGCCTTCGGCTCCTACGACGACGGACTGGTCCTGGCCCTGGAGAAGCGCACGGACCACCTCGGTGCCGCGGCGCCCGCGCACATCTCACGGCAGCGGATCTGGCGCATCCGTGCCCAGCAGGTCGTCTTCGCCACCGGCGCCTACGAGCGGCCGGTCGCCTTCGACGACAACGACCGCCCCGGGATCATGCTGGCCGGCTCGGCGCGCACCTACCTGGGCCGCTTCGGTGTCCTGCCCGGCCGGCAGGCCGTCGTGTTCACCACGAACGACAGCGCCTACCCGGCAGCGCTCGAACTGGCCGACGCGGGCCTGCGGATCGCCGCGGTGATCGACGCCCGCGACGAGGTGCCCTCGCACTGGCGCACCGCGTGCGACGAGCGCGGCATCGAGGTACGCGCCGGCCATGTCGTCACCGGAACCAGCGGCGTCGAACGCGTCTCCCGCGCCCACGTCGCCGCCTTCAGCGAGGGACGCCTCGGTGACCGGCAGGGGATCGACTGCGATCTGCTGCTCGTCTCCGGCGGCTGGAACCCGGCCGTCGCCCTGTTCAGCCAGGCCCGCGGCTCCCTGCGTTACGACGCCGGCATCGGAGCGTTCGTGCCCGCCGAGGCGCTGGACAGCGTCCGTACGGCGGGAGCGGCAAGCGGTACGTTCACCCTGAGCGGATGCCTGACCGACGGCGCGGACGCCGCCTGGCGTGCCCTGGCGGCCCTCGGAAGGACCGGCCGGATGATCGCCCTGCCGGCCGCCGCCCCGCTTCCGGAAGCGGCACCCGGCCGGGTGCTGTGGCGCGTCCCGAGCCCTCAGGACCCGGACGGCTCGCACCAGTTCGTCGACCTCCAGCGCGACGCCCATGTCGCCGACGTGCTGCGGGCGACCGGGGCAGGTCTCAGGTCGGTGGAGCACGTCAAGCGCTACACGACCATCGGCACCGCCCACGACCAGGGCCGCACCTCGGGCGTGATGACCTCGGGCATCGTCGCCGAGGCGCTCGGAGTGGACGTCGCCGACCTCGGCACCATGCGCCTGCGCCCGCCCGCCGTGCCGGTGGCCTTCGCCGCCTTCGCGGGCCGCAACCGCGGCGAGCTGTTCGATCCGGTCCGGGTGACCGCACTGCACCCCTGGCACGTCGAGCACGGCGCCCTGTTCGAGGACGTCGGCCAGTGGAAGCGCCCCTGGTACTACCCGCAGAGGGGCGAGACCATGGACGACGCGGTGCTGCGCGAGTGCCGGGCGGCCCGCACCGGCGTCGCGATGATGGACGGCTCCACCCTCGGCAAGATCAACGTTCAGGGCCCGGACGCCGGCGTGCTCCTCGACCGGCTCTACACCAACATGATGAGCACGCTCGAGGTGGGCCGGGTCCGCTACGGCGTGATGTGCGGCGTCGACGGCATGGCCATCGACGACGGCACCGTGATCCGGGTGGCCGAGCAGGAGTTCCTGCTGACCACGACCACCGGCAACGCGGCCAGGATCCTCGAGTGGATGGAGGAGTGGCTGCAGACGGAGTGGCCCGACCTGCGCGTCCACCTCACGTCCGTCACCGAGCACTGGGCGACCATCCCCCTGGTCGGCCCCCGCTCCCGTGACGTACTGGCCCTGGTGGCCCCCGGCCTGGACGTCGGCAACGACGCCTTCCCGTTCATGTCCTGGCAGGACGCCACCGTCGCCGGCATTCCGGCGCGCGTGTGCCGCATCAGCTTCTCCGGTGAACTCGCCTACGAGATCAACGTGCCCGCCTGGGACGGCATCACCGTGTGGAAGGCCCTGCACGAGGCCGGCAGCTCGTTCGGCATCACCCCGTACGGCACCGAGACGATGCACGTGCTGCGCGCGGAGAAGGCGTACCCGATCATCGGGCAGGACACCGACGGCACCATCACCCCGCAGGACCTGGGCATGTCGTGGGTCGTGTCCAAGAAGAAGGCGGACTTCGTCGGCAAGCGTTCCTTCTCCCGCGCGGAGAACCAGCGCGGCGACCGCAAGCAACTGGTGGGTCTGCTGCCCGTCGACGACCAGGTCCTCCTTCCCGAAGGCGCCCAGATCATCGCGACCAGCAGCATCCCCGCGCCACCGGTGCCGATGCTGGGCCATGTCACCTCCAGCTACCGCAGCGACGCCCTGCAGCGGACGTTCGCCCTGGCCCTGGTGCGCTCGGGAACCGAGCGCATCGGCGAGACCCTCTACGTCCCGCTGGACGGCCGGACCGTCCCCGTGACCGTGACCGAACCCGTGCTCTTCGACAAGGAGGGAGCTCGCCGTGACGGTTGAGACGCCCACCCGCCACAGCCCGCTCGCCGCCTGGCAGGACCGCCTGGCGCAGCTGCCCACCGGACTGCAGGCGAGGGAACTGCCCTTCCTGACCCAGCTCACCCTGAGGGTGCAGCCCGGCAGCCCGGCGGCCAAGGCCGTCGAGGCCTCGTTGGGCATCACGCTGCCTGACCCCCTGAGCGCCGAGATGTCCGGCGACGTCAAGGTGCTGTGGACGGGTCCGGACGAATGGCTGCTCGTGGCCCCCGAGGGCCAACGGGACGACCTCGTCGCGCAGTTGCGGGTGGCCATCGGCGACGAGTTCGCCACCGTCACCGACGTGTCGGCGCAGCGCACCACGCTCGCCCTGTCCGGGCACCTCGTCCGCACGGTCCTGGCCCAGGGCTGTGCCATCGACCTGGATCCGCGGGTGACGCCCGTCGGCTCATGTCTGACCACGGTGCTGGCACAGGCCCCGATCACGCTCGTGGTGCGGGGGGAAGCAGCCTCCAGCGCCTGGCTGCTCGTCCGCTCCTCGTTCGCGTCCTATCTGGCCACCTGGCTCGTCGACGCCTGCACGGAATACGGCGGAGGCACGGGATGAGCATCAGCGTCTTCGACATGTTCAAGGTCGGCATCGGGCCCTCCAGCTCCCACACCGTGGGCCCGATGCGCGCGGCACACTCCTTCGTCCACGCCCCGGAGCAGGACGACCGGACGGTGGTCTTCAGCTGACCCCGACGCCCCCGGGGCAGGCGTCGTGCCCGCACGACGCCGCAGCGGGCCCGCCGGGGCCTGCTCCAGGGGGTGTGCAGACCGCCGCAGGCATACGCGCGACGGCAGGGGCGGACGGGCGGGCCGGCTCATCCCGCCTGTTCTTCTGGCATTCCCGCCGGCATCACGGACCAGTACCGCACAGCTGTGTTCGTCTGCCGGGCCGGCGCCCCGCCGCCGCGTTGCCTGCGGCGACGGAGGAGGTCACGTTGCGAGGGTCGTGGCCTCCTCCTCCCAAGTCCCTGTCCCTGGGCCGCGGTCCCTGTCGAGGGCAGGGGTGCCAGGGCCACACGAGCCCAACGGGACAGCACGCACAGCGCCTTCGCGGACATGACCCTGGTCGCGGCCGGCCAGTGCACCGAAGTCGACCCCCCCCCGGGGGGGCGGGCCGGCATGTCCCCGCCGGGGGAGGAACCACGGCAGGAGCGGGCCCCATCGGCCCCCGGGCTCAGGGCACTCGGGCCCGCACCAGTGCCTCTCCCAGCGGTGTACGCCGGTACAGGACGAGGCGGCCGTGGCGGGCGCTCGCGGTCAGGCCGGCCCCGGTGAGCACTGACAGGTGCTGGCTGACGGCCCCGGGGGTGACGGCCAGGCGGCGGGCGAGCTCGGTGGTCGAGGCGGGGGCGTCGAGCAGGGTCAGCAGGCGCGCCCGCGGAACCCCGAGGAGCCGCTCCAGGGCCGGGGGCGCCGAAGGGGGCACGCTCTCGGCGAGGGTCGCCGCTCCCCGTACGGCGTAGACGACATGAGGCGGCGCGTCGAGGGCGATCATGGTCGCGACGCCGTCGACGAAGCAGCTCGGGGTCAGGAGCAGACCCCGTCCGTCGACGGGGATCTCGCCGTCCGCCGTGCGCGTCGCACTGGAGACGAGGGAGACCACTCCGTCCGCCCACGACAGTCCGGGGCTGAGCCCGCCGAAGAGTTCGCCCGCGCCCCGTTCGACCAGGACGCGGGCGCGGTGCACGAGATCGGCGTCCAGCACCGAGCGGGCACGCGGCCAGAAGGCCGGGGCGAGGCAGGTCTCCCAGTACGCCTCCAGCGCGTCGGCGATCTCCGCCAGGAGCCGGTCGGGGTGCTGGAGCCCGCGGGCCAGACGTTCGGGAACCGGTTCGCCCAGCGGCAGGAAGGTGCGTGCGAGGTCCGGGCCGAGGAGGGCCGGGTCGAGGGCGCGCAGCGTGGCGAGTTCGTCGCCGATGGCGGGGGCGGGGACGGCGGGCCGGGGAGTGAGGAGGTCGGGCACCCAGTAGCGGCGACGGGCGACCAGGGCGGTCAGCAGCCCGGTGTCGAGGGTCTCGAAGGCCGGTCGCAGCGGCCGGAAGACAGGGGCGAGGGCGGGGAAGCGCGCGGCGTGGCCGGTCCACATGCGCAGGCTGAGCACCGTCTCCTGGAGCGGGGAGTACGCGAAGGAGGTGGTGGCCAGGTCGGCCAGGGCCAGACGGAAGCGGATCATTGAGCCCCAGGCTAAAGGAATTCCACGGATGCCCGACCTGGGGTGGGCTGGCCCGCATGACCGCCACCCCTCCTTCCACCGCCGCGGTCGCACGGCACGGTCTCACCGACCCGGCCCTGCGCAGACTGGCCGTGACGACCGCTCTCGCCTCCCTCGGCAAGGGCCTGTACCTGACCGTGTCGCTGCTCTGGTTCACCCGGGGCCTGGGCTTCTCCGCCGCCTCGGCGGGCCTGGCGCTCACCGCGGCCGGCCTCTGCGGCGTGGTCTCCTCCGTCCCCGCGGGGCGCCTGGCGGACCGGTACGGCAGCCGCCCGGTGCTGGTGGCGCTCCTGCTGGCGCAGGGTGTGTGCCTGGCCTTGTACGTCAGGGCCTCGGCGTATCCGGTGTTCGTCCTGCTGGCCTGTGCCTTCGCGGTGGCCGAGCGGGGATCGGCGGCCGTGCGGGCCACGCTCTACGTCCAGGTCCTCGATCCGGAGCGGCGGGGAGCGGGACTGGGGCTGCTGCGGGCGGTGTTGAACGTCGGCGTCGGCGGCGGGGCCGGACTGGGTGCGCTCGCACTGGTCTGGGACACGCCCCGGGCCTATGGTGGGGTGCTGGCCGGCACGGCCCTGTTCTTCGTGGCCGCCGCCGTCCCGTTGCACGGCCTGAGAGCGTCAGATCCGGTGTCCGCGCGGGCGGCCAGGCCGGCCGTCGCCTTCTCCGCCCCGCTGCGCGATCTGCCGTACCTCGCGGTCACCGCCCTGAACGCGGTCGTCAACGCGCTGTACGTGATCCTCGAAGTCGCCTTTCCGCTCTGGCTGGTGGAGCACACCCAGGCACCGCCCGCACTGGTGGGGCCACTGCTGATGCTCAACACGGCGCTGGTGGTGCTGCTTCAGATCCCCGGCACCCGTCTGGCCCGCGAACTGGCCGGAGCATCCCGGGCGTTCCGTACGGGCGGGCTGCTCGTGGCGGCCTGCTGCCCGGTGGCGGCGCTGGCCGCCGACGGGGGTCCCTGGGCGGCGGGGCTCACGATGACGGCCGCCGTCACCCTGCTGACCCTCGGCGAGGTCCTGTCGCAGGCAGGGAGCTGGACGCTCGGATACGATCTCGCGCCCGCGGCCGCGATGGGCGCGTACCAGGGCGTCTACCAGCTCGGCATCTCCGCCGTCTCCGCCGCCGGTCCCGCACTGCTGACGGTGCTGGTCCTGCCGCACGGCCTGATGGGCTGGTCGCTCCTGGCCGTCGTGCTGGCCGCCGCGTCCTGTGCGCTTCCTCCGGTGGCCCGCTGGGCACAGCGCACCCGACAGCCGTGATCCCGCCTTCCTCACGGGGAGGACCGGCCCGGGGTGCCGTCCTTCGTCCACCGCGTCCGGTCCGGCCGGCAGTCTGCCCGGTGAAGGGCGGCAACCTCGCCGACGGCCCGACGGCCCGACGGCCCGACGGCCCGACGGCGCGGGGTGGAGTTCGCCCCCGTGTCGGCCCGGACGAGGCCGGAACGGCTCACCGCCCGTGACCGGACTGGCCGCGCGGCGTTGAGGGGATCATGAAAACGAAGAACATCCAACGGCTCCGCCCGCGCCCCGCGCTCCGCGCCGCAGCCGTCACGGCGGTCTTCCTGTTCCCTGTTGCCCCGGTCCATGCGGACTCCACGGGGCACCAGGAGGGCCTGGAATTCAGTTACACCGAGCCTGACATCGCCGGAGAAGGCGACAGGATCTCCTGGGAGTGGACCATCACCAACACCCTGGACACGGCGGTCGACGAGGTCGTGCTGACCCACGAACTCGCGCCCGGCCTCACGATTGTGTCCGTCTCCGAGCCCTGCGCTCCGGTGGAACAGCGAGCCACCTGTGCCTATGGCCGCCTGAAGCCGGGAGCGAGCGTCACGGGCACGGTCGTGGCCGAGGTGTCCGCAGACGGGAAGGGCAGGATGACGATCGACGGCCGGGTCACCTTCAAGCCGGACAACGGGCCCGCTGACGGGTGAGGCGACGGGCTCGGTCGGCCGGTAGTCGCCGTTGCCTCCGCACACATCCCGGCGTCAGCCGGTGCCGGTGCCGGTGCCGGTGCCGAGACGGGCGGCGAGGAGTGCGATGTCGTCGTCGGCGGAGGCGGGCGTCAGGTGGGTGAGCAGGCGGTCGCACAGCTCCTCCAGGGAGGGCGCGGGCTGTGCGAGGAGGTGGGTGAGTTCGGTGAGGCGTTCGTCGATGTCGCTGCCGCGGGCTTCGACGAGTCCGTCGGTGTACAGGAGGAGTGTGCTGCCGGGCGGAAGGGTGACGTCAGTGGTGGTGTAGGGAGTGCCGCCGACGCCGAGCGGGACACCGGGTGGCACGTGCAGGAGGCGGGCGGTGCCGTCGGGTGCCATGAGGGCGGGCGGGGGATGGCCGGCGCGGGTGATGCTGCATCGGCCGCTCACCGGGTCGATGATCGCGTAGAGGAAGGTGGCGAGCATCGGCTCGGCAAGGTCTTCCAGTGCGGCTTCCAGCTGGTGCAGGAGGTTCTCGGGCCGGAGGTCGAGGCGTGCCAGAGCGCGGACGCTCGCGGACAGCCTTCCCATGACGGCTGCGGCCGCGGTGCCGTGTCCCATGACGTCGCCGATGGCGAGCGCGGTTCTGCCGTCGGCCAGGCGGATCACGTCGTACCAGTCGCCGCCGACTTCGTTGACGTCGCTGGCCGGCAGGTAGCGGTGGGCGACTTCGATCATCGAGGGCTGGGGGATGTGCTGGGGCAGCATGCTGCGCTGGAGGATGAGGGCGGTGTCGTGTTCTCGGTGGTAGAGGCGGGCGTTGTCCACGCAGACGGCGGCGCGCGCCGCGAGTTCCACGGCGAGGGTCATGTCGTCGTCGGTGAACGGGCCGACGGGGCGGACGCGGTACAGGCTGGCGAGGCCGAGCACGACACCGCGGGCGAGCAGGGGGACCATCATGAACGAGTGGACTCCCTGCTCGAGGAGTTGTGCCGGGGCCGTGGAGTGGCGGGCCGCGGGGGCGATGGCCTTCTCGTCGAGGCGTGCGATGAGGAAGGGTTCACGGTCCGCGAGGGCCTGGGTGTAGGGCGCTCCTGCGGGGAAGATGAGGGTTCGTCCGAGCGGCGCCAGGATGTCCGCGATCCGCGACCCTGCCAGGGGAGCCTTTCCGAGCCGGCGCAGGGCGGTGCCGCCGAGCAGACCCGCGCCGAGTTCGTCGCCCGTGGCGAGCGAGTCGAGCACATCGACGGTGACGGCGTCCGCCAGGGCGGGCACGGCGACGTCCGCGAGCTCTTGCGCGGTGCGTTCCAGGTCGAGACTGGTGCCGATCTTGACGCTTGCCTCGTTGACGAGCGCCAGGCGGCGCCGGCCCGTCTCGGCTTCGAGGTGCGCCTGTTGTTGGGCGGTGATGTCGATCAGGGAAGCGGTCAGCCCGATCGGTCGGCCGTCGGGGTCTTCCAGTCTGACGTAGGAGCAGGACCAGACGCGGTCGTGTTCGGGATCCGCGGGGGTGCGGCCGGTGCGGCGGAAGTCGAGGACCGGTTGCCCGGTGGCCAGGACCTGACGCATGGCGGATTCCATGTCCGCCGCGTTCACGGTGGGCAGCAGCTCCACTACGCGGCGTCCGATGTGGGCCTTCTCCGGCAGACCGTTCATGGCCTGCAACGCCTGGTTCACGCGCAGGAACCGCAGATCGGTGTCGAGCACGGCAATGCCGACGGGGGAGCGGACGAACAGCCCGTCCCAGACCGCGGAGGAACCGCGGATGCCACGGGCGGTGTGGGCGTCCGCGGCGAAGATCAGTACGGTGGTGCCGCCGCGCTGACGCTCGGGGACGGGCGCCGCCCAGATCTCCAGTTCGAGGGGATGTCCGTCGCGGTGCCACGCGGTAACGGTGGCTATGACCCCGCGGTCGGTTGTCGCGCTGGCCCACAGGGACCGGCCGAGGCTGTGGTCGGCGTTGCCGGGGTGCAGCAGGTCGGCGATGGGCCGCCCCACGACTTCCCGCGAGGGGTAGCCGAGCAGAGCCTGAGCTCCGTGGTCCCACCGCACGATCGTCCCGTCGGCGCTCGTGGCCACGACGGCGACCCGCAGCTCGCCCAGCCAGCCGCCCGCATCCCAGGCAGCACCACCGGTCACATCGTCCACGGGTGCCCGCATCACCACACTCCGCATCTGCCCCGCACGCCCGCTCCCGTCTTCCAGTATCGACGCGGAACCGCCACCTCGCCCCTTCGGAACCCAGGCGTATCGGCACCCCTGACCTGGGAGGGCCGGCGCGCCACTGACGGGCAGCTGCCTCGCCGTGGCCGCCGTCGCGGGAACGCTGCCGACCTCGCCGGCACGGGCGGACGAGCCCTCCTGCAGCGCCCCCTACCACCGGCAGAGGGTCCGGTTCCTGGACGCCGACAGCGGCGTCGCCGACCGGACCGCGCAGGGCGGGTGCGCCGTCAACTCCCCGGCGGCGAGGGGGCGTGGGTCTTCTCGCCCGAACAACCACGGCGCGGGAGGCGGTGGCGGTCGCCGTACGCCGTCTGCCCTCATGGCTCGGCCCTGTCACGCGCGGAGCCCTGACTGCCCGACGGGAAGAGGGGCGGACTCGGAGCAGCTCCAGGCTTTGTCCCGACAGTGGAAAAAGTGGCACCAGAGTCGTGCACAAGTCCTTCCCAGTTCGGCAAAGCGCTGCTACGTTCCTCTCGAAAGCCTGACGGCTCAGCCGACGCAGACAGGCACTCGGTCCCCAGCTGTAGGCGCGGGGAGGGGAGGGGTTCGTGAGACGCATGACGGCTCGACCTGCGAACGTCCATCAGGCGCGACTGCTCCGGCTGCTGCGTGACGAGGGTCCCAACTCCCGGGCGCAGTTGGGTGATCTGGTGGACCTGTCCCGTTCGAAGCTGGCTGT